>ONBD01000004.1 GCA_900315985.1 uncultured Eubacteriales bacterium
GGCTGCCCTCTGGGATATGCACCACCCTTACCGCTATAACAATGAGTCTCCAGAGACAACTGTCGCAAATCTTGGCGAGTACATCAAGTATATTCAGGTCAAGGACAGCGTTATGCGCGAGGACGGCACTGTTGAGTACCGCATAATGGGCACAGGCGATATTCCCGTAAAGCAGATGATAGAGGCTCTCGATACCATCAACTACAACGGCTATATCTCACTGGAATGGGTAAAGCGCTGGGCAAGAGACCTCAGCGACGCAGGTATCGTTATACCTCAGTTCGCAGAGTATATGGCTCCCTACAAGAAGTCTCACAAGCACCCCCTCCAGACCAATATGAGAGGGGACGGTCAGTATCCGTGGCCCAAGGAGAGGATACTCAACTATACATTCCCCGACATACTGGACCGTATCTGTGAGCAGTTCCCCAATCAGTATGCTTTCCGCTATACTGAGCTGGATTATACAAGAACATATCCCGAGTTCCGCGACGACGTTGACAACTTCGCACGCTCCCTCCTTGCAATGGGCGTAAAGAAGGGCGATCATGTTGCTATCTGGGCTACAAATGTTCCCCAGTGGTATATAACCTTCTGGGCTACTACCAAGATAGGCGCTGTACTCGTAACCATGAATACAGAGTACCGTATCCACGAGGCTGAGTATCTGCTGAGACAGTCCGATACCATGACACTCGTTATGATCGACGGTATCAAGAACATCAACTATGTTGATATCATCAAGGAGCTCTGCCCCGAGCTTGACACCTGCGAGCCCGGTAAGCTCAACTCCGCAAAACTTCCTTATCTCAAGAATGTCATCACTGTTGATTCCAAGAACAACGGCTGCTACACATGGGAGGAGGCTGTTGAGCTTTCCAAGAACGTTCCCTACAGTGAGGTAGAGCGCGTAAGAAAGACCATTGATATCCACGATGTTGCAAATATGCAGTACACCTCGGGAACCACAGGCTTCCCCAAGGGCGTAATGCTTACACATTATAATGTAGTAAACAACGGTAAGGCTATCGGCGACTGCATGGACCTGTCCACCGCAGACCGCATGATGATACAGGTGCCTATGTTCCACTGCTTCGGAATGGTGCTTGCTATGACCTCTACCATGACTCACGGCGGAACGCTGCTGCCCATACCGTACTTTTCGCCCAAGCCGTCGCTTGCCTGCATCAACAACGAGCATATTACGGCATTCCACGGCGTACCCACAATGTTTATAGCTCTTCTCGAGCATCCCGATTTTCCGAAAACCGATTTTTCATATATGCGTACGGGCATTATGGCAGGCAGCCCGTGTCCAATCTCGGCAATGAAGGATGTTGTTGAGAAAATGAATATGAGAGAAATAACAATAGTTTACGGTCAGACAGAGGCTTCGCCCGGCTGTACAATGAGTTCAACAGACGATCCGCTTGAGGTCCGTGTTGCAACTGTCGGCAGAGCTATGCCCGAAATTGAATGTAAAATTGTTGACCCCGAAACGGGTGAGGACTGTCCTGACAATGTTACGGGTGAGTTTGTAGCGAGAGGCTACAACATTATGAAGGGCTACTACAAAATGCCCAAGGCAACGAGCGAAGCTATTGACGCTGACGGCTGGCTGCATACAGGCGACCTTGCATGCCGTACACCCGAGGGCAATTACAAGATTACGGGCAGACTTAAGGATATGATTATAAGAGGCGGTGAAAATATTTACCCCAAGGAGATTGAGGAATTTATTTATACCAATCCTAAGGTAAGCGATGTTCAGGTTATAGGCGTACCCGACGAGCAGTACGGCGAGGAGATTATGGCTTGCGTAATTCTCAAAGAGGGAGAAAGCATGACTGAGGACGAGATGAAAGCCTTTATTGCCGCAAGCATGGCAAGGCATAAAGTGCCCAAGTACATTGATTTTGTTGACAGCTTCCCGATGAATGCGGCAGGTAAAATCCTTAAGTATCAGATGCGTCAGGACGCAATCAAAAAATTAGGACTTCAGAAGGCTGACAGCGTGGTGACTGCATAATGGTAAACAATAAATTTACGGTAATTGATGCGCATTGCCACATTTACCCCGACAAAATAGCAGCAAAGGCGGCAGGCGCAACAGACAGGTTTTATGATGTTCACGGCTTCGGCGACGGAACGGTGGGTATGCTAAAAAGAGAGGGCAAAAAGGCAGGAATTGACAAATTTGTTGTTCAGTCCGTTGCCACTACGCCCAAGCAGGTTTCGTCAATTAACAATTTCATTGCCCGCTCGGTTGAGGAAAGTAACGGTGTGCTGACGGGACTTGGCACTCTGCACCCCGATTCAGACGATATGGAGAGGGATGTTGAGGAAATTATAAGCCTCGGCTTGCACGGCGTAAAGCTTCACCCCGATATTCAGGGCTTTAAGATTGACGATTACCGCTGTCTTAAAATCTATGAGCTTTGCGAAAAGCATAAGCTTCCGATTTTAATGCACACGGGCGACTCCCGTTACGATAATTCCAACCCCAACAGACTTGTGCCGATATTGGAAATATACACCGATTTAACTATAGTCGGCGCACATTTCGGCGGCTGGTCAATCTGGGAGGAGGCTTCAAAGAAGCTTCACGGAATACCGAATTTGTATGTTGACTGCTCCTCGAGCTTTGCCTGGCTGCCCGACGATAAGGTGGTCAAGGAAATTATTGAGCGTTACGGCACCGACAGAGTGCTTTTCGGCACGGATTACCCTATGTGGTCGCCGTCAGTTGAAATTGAACGCTTTATGGGCTTGGGATACCCGGACGAAGTGAATAGACAAATTTTGTCTGAAAACGCAATTAAGGTATTTAATATCAAATAACAAATTGAACTGAATAAAAAACAGCAAACCCGAAGCATATTGTGACGCTTCGGGTTGATTTATTTAGGTTTTGTGCTTTCGTTTAAAAAGAAAGCCCCGTTATATTTATTTTTACTCAAAATCCCAGAAGCCTGTGCCTGTTTCGGGATTAAACTTTTTCTTTATAACTCCGCCAGTGACGGGACGAAGCTCAATTTCTGCTGTGTAAAGTACGGTGGTTTCCTTTAAATGACCGCCTGCAATACAGTGTTCGCCGTTTCTTTTAAAAGCGAATACAGCGTGGGCGTGGTGGGAAAGCTCGCCGTTTTCGCCGCTGATTATGTTTCCGTTTATACTGACTAATTCAAGCATACACCCGTCAAGACTTTCGCTTTCAAATTCGCCCTTTTCGGGAATGAAGGTCTGAATAACTGCACTGCTGCAGCCGCCTATACCCGAGAAAATTGCAGATTTAATATTTTCCTTTTCACATACCTTGTGAATACAGTCAATTACCTCGTCGCCTTTGTCAGCTCTTATGTAATATGTACCGTTATAATTTCTGTAATCCATAAATCCTCCGTAATGATTATCATTTAGTAAGCAATGCAACCGCTTCGCAATGCCCCGAGACACCATTATGAATGTCCACAGTACAAGCAAATTGACCAACCAGAGCGCGTTCAACCGAAAAAAATCTACTGTTTCTCTTTGGCCGAACACATCTACAAGCTGGAATTAATCTAAATAATAAAATTAACGATAGCGTATATTAGATGACACACCGAAAAGACTCCGGCAAAAAAAGCAGCAATCATATTCCTTCTTTTATACGAATATATCAAAAATGCCGCACAGGGAAATACAGTCAGACCTATCAAAACCGCCGTTTGGGTATTTCCCTGATAGTAACAAAGCCTGCATATATAGTAAAGGACGACGCATGCCATCACTGTGCTTATCGTTCCTATTACTTTTGATTCCGTATTATTCCTGTTAATGACGAGGCAAAGACTCGCCACCATCAACATCTGACAGATAGAAGCAATACTAGCGGTGCGTTCAATGAGCTAAAGGCTGTGTATCTCATTTTTCTTCCAGCGCATCATAATTATGCCAAGAACTACTCCGATGATTATAAAACCAAGCCCGCCTATGATACCCGAAAGATCCGGTCCAATAAATAAGTTTGGCTTTTGGAACATGAATAGACTAGACGGTGCCCATCTGTCCATGCCATTGATTGAGGCATGGAACAATACTGCGGGCCAAATAGAATTAACTTTGTAAGTCAAGAAACCAGAGATTACTCCTAAAACAGTACAGAACACAATCATTGCAAATACTCCGGCAATCGGATTATCAGTGCCATAATTATATCCCATTGCGATAATCGGTGCGTGCCACACCCCCCAAATTGCACCTGTAATCAAAGATGCTGAAAGAGGTGACAACCTTTCTCCAAGCTTCAGGAGTAGATATCCTCGCCAACCCAATTCTTCCCCAAAGCATTGAAGAAGCCCCATAAGAGGATTGACTATTATTGCAAGCGGGATTAAAACAAGCAATGTTTTCAAGTATTCAGAAACTGATGTTATTGATTCTTGCACAGCAAAAACAGATTGCATAGGAGAAAACGAACTTGCAAAAATCAAAAAGAAAATCAATGCACCAAAGTAGGCAATAAAAGGCGGTGCAAAATATGATGCAAAATACCATTTCAAATTTCCTTTGAAACAAGGTTTAATCCTCATTCCACTGAAGCCCTCTTTAGTAATGATTCTGGTAATTACAGAAGCGATCGCTGGCAGCAACATCATGACCAAGAGAACCGCATCTTCGTTCATACTGTAATAGATGTAGCTCAACACCCACATTGGTACAAAAGATAATATCAGAAATAAAATAATGCTTTTTCTTGTCTCTTTTTTCATATGATTACATACCTCTTTATCATGATACTGAGCCTCTTCTCCAAAAATGCCAATTACTCCCTGGTTTTCCTTATGCTGCTTCGTCAACCTTCCTGATTGTTTTTTTCTTCATATCTTGATTCTCCTCCATCGGCAATTCTTTTTTGACAATAGTATCCTTGTTTCCCACCATGCAAAAAGTAGTTGTTCAGCCTCTCCTTGATAATCTCCAGTAGTTAGAACTATTGTCATTTCTATGGATTAAGGATACTTGAGCCGGTCATATCTTGGTACAATTTTCAGGAATCCCTTAATTTCAGGCTTTCCATGCCTCCTTATTTGTTTTCACGTGACAGCAGTACAACCGTCTCCACATGCACTGTGCGTGGGAACAAATCCACAGCTGTCAGCTTTTCGACCGTATAGCCGTATTCCCCGAAGCGTTTGCAGTCCCTTGCAAGAGTTGCAGGGTCGCAGGAAACATAGACAACTCTGTCAGGGTCCATTTCGCTTACGGTTTTTACAAGCTCTGCCGAACATCCCTTGCGTGGCGGGTCAAGTACAATAACATCAGGCTTTATGCCCTGCTCTTTGAGCATTTGAGCAGCCTGAGAAGCGTCAGCGCAGTAGAATTGTGCGTTTTTTATGCCGTTTAACCCAGCGTTTATTTTTGCATCTCTGACAGCAGGCTTGACTATTTCAACGCCTATTATATTTTTAGCTTTGTCTGCCATTGACAGCCCTATTGTGCCTGCGCCGCAGTACATATCAAGTACAGTCTGTGAGCCGTCAAGCTGTGCGTAATCTGCAGCTTTCCTATAAAGCTTTTCCGCCTGAGCGTGATTTACCTGATAAAACGATAGGGGAGAGAGCCTTATTTTAACTGAGCAAAGCTCATCATAAATGTAATCAGCTCCGTAAACGGTTTTACACTCTTCGCCTAAAATCACATTGTTGTTTGAGCGGTTTATATTAAGCACTATGCTTTTTATATCCGGTATTTCGCAAAGCCTTTTTACAAGCTCTGCTTCTTTAGGTATTCTCTCGCCGTTGATTACAAGGCAGACCATAATCTCTTTTGAAACTGCGCCCTGTCTTATATAAATATGACGAAGCAAGCCGTTGCCCGTTTCGGAATTATAAATTGATATGCCGAATTCGACTGTCCATTTTCTGATGACAGCAACAATATCGGCAAAAATTTCGGGCTGTAAGACGCAGTCACGGCAATTTATAATTCTGTGCGTATGCAAGGCGTAAAAACCGATTTTAAGCTCTTTTTCAAAGCTTACGGGGTATTCCGCCTTGTTTCTGTAACGGGTAAGATTTTCTGCGGCAATAAAACCGTCAAGCTTTTTGTCAATTCCGCCTATTCTCTGAAAGGCGTCTTCAACTCTTTTCTTTTTCATTGCCGTTTCGGCTTCGTAGCTTATATGACGGAAGGCACAGCCGCCGCACGAGCCTGAATACTCGCAGTCAGGCGCAATTCTTGTTTTTGACGGCTTGAGAATTTTAACACATTTGCCTATGGCATAAGTGCTTTTGACCTTGATTATATGCACAAAAGCCTTGTCGCCTGCCGCCGCACCCGACACGAATACAGCCATTCCCTCAAAATGACCGACGCCGCTGCCCTCGGAGGTGAAATCCTCAATATAAAGTTCTATTTCGTCATTTTTCTTAAGCATAATATTACCTATACAAAACGGGCAGCAAATTACTGCCCGTAGTTTTTTTGTTATCTTCCGAGATAACCCATAGGATTAACTCTTCTGCCGTTTACATAAACCTCAAAGTGAAGGTGCGGTCCCGTAACATTACCCGAGGAACCTATATTGCCGATAGGCTGACCTGCCGAAACACGCTGACCCGATGAAACCTTGAAGGAGCCGGGCAGCATATGGGCATATCTCGTCGAAAGACCGTTGCCGTGGTCAATAAGCACATTGTAGCCCCAACTGCTGTGGTAGCTTGCCGAAACAACTGTACCGCCTGCTGCCGCAACTATTGTAGCGCCTGTGCTGTTGCCGCCGGGTCTAACTATGTCAATACCGCCGTGGTTTCGTCTGCCGCCGAAGCCGGAGGAAACATTGTAAGCGCCTATTGCAGGCCATACAAATTTACCGCCGTAGCTTGTAACCGTACCGCCGCTTGAATAGCTGACAGTACCGTATCTCGAAGAAGCATATGCCTTTGTGCCGACCTGGATTTTTTCCGACACAGGCTCTCTTGTAGTAACCCTTGAAACCTCTTTTGCCGAAACTCTGACGCCGTCAATATAGGTAACAAGCTCGGTAATCTGCTGTTCGCCGTTAACACCCTTCTGAACGGTTTTGTTAACGCCCTTGTAAAGACTTGCAGTTTCAACCCTTACAGTATCGTAAGGAATACTTACAGCTCGTACCTCGGTCCTTGTAACCTGAACTCTGACAAAATTGACTTCGCTTGAAATAAGTATGTTGTCGCCGACATGAATCCGCTCTGCAACAGAGGGATTAAGCTCGTAAACCTTAGCTGTTGAAATGCCGAATTTCTGAGCAATGCCCGAAATCGTATCGCCTGCCGCAACAGTATAGTAAACAGCTTCGCTCTTTTTGGTTGAAAGCTTTTCGGAAAGCTTTGCGGCGTCCCAGATAGTACTTTCATTGTCGGGGTACATACCCTGAACATATGAAATGTTTTCAACGAAGCTTACCATGTCGCCTTCGTTGGCGTTGTAAGCTGAAAGAATATTGTCAAAAACGGTTACGGCATCTGTTTCGTTTTTTACTGCGCACAGAAATTCACCGTCAATGTAAACACCGCAGGCGTTTGTTATGTCGCTGTCAGAGCGCTCAATTATTTTATTGCACATAGCCTCTGAATCGTTCAAATCGGTAAGCTTGACGGGAACAATCTGATATTGCGCCGTCTTTATAAGCGTTGCACCCTCATTGGCTTCAATGGCAGTCTGTAATCTTTTCGTTGCCTTCTCCTGAGCGTTCAGGTAGACGGTTTCACTGTCGACACAGCCTATGTCGGCGTTGTTATATGTTATTTTCAAGCCTAACTGCATATTGTGCCAGTATTGGAAGGTCGCAATAAGCACCAACAGTGCAAGTATAGGCGTAATAATATTAGTAAGCACTGAAAATACAAGACCATGCTTTGCAAACGCCTTTTTGATATAGCCGCCAAGCACGCCTGCACCCTGCTTTTTGCTCTGTTTGAATACATTTTTAATGTCGGATGAAACACCTTTGATTTCGCCGAAAAGCTCTTTTATTTCATCCCTGACAGCCTTGACTGAATTGAGTACGAAGCGGTCAATGACAAGAAAAGCCGCAAATAAGACCGTGCCAAGCGCCTTAACGGGCTTAGCCAGAAATCTTATAAGGTGTCTGAAAAAGCGGGTGATATACCTCGCAGTAAACAGTCCTAAAATATAAAGTTTTTTGTAAATATAGTCAAACATAACTTCTCCGCAAAAAGCTTTAATAATTACTTAACTTATTCATTTTAACATATTTTAAAATATTTTTCAAGTGAAGCGGTCATACCCCATAATTTTCAGAGAACATTCGGTCAACCTGCCGTCTGAGTCTGGCGTGTTCGGGCAACTCAAGAGCTTTGTCCTTTTCAATTATTTCCGCCGCCGAACGCTGAGCCTTCATCAGAAGCTCGGTGTCCGTCAGAATATCTGCAAGCGAGAGCTTGGGCAGACCGTGCTGGCGTTTGCCGAAGAAATCGCCCGGACCTCTGAGCTTCAAATCCTCATTGGCAATCTTAAAACCGTCGGAGGTTTCGCACATGATTTTAAAGCGCTGAGTTGCCTCTTCGTTTTGTGCATCCGAGATAAGAATACAGGTTGACTTTTCACTGCCCCTGCCTATTCTGCCCCTTAACTGATGAAGCTGTGAAAGACCGAAGCGTTCTGCATTTTCTATAACCATAACGGCAGCATTGGGAACATCAACACCGACCTCAATTACAACGGTTGACACAAGAAGCTGAATTGTGCCGTTTGCAAAGTCACGCATAATTCTGTCCTTGTCTGCGCTTTTCATCTGACCGTGCAGAAGCCCGACTCTGTAATCCCTGAAATAACCCTCCGAGAGAATTTTATAGTATTCCTCGGCAGGCGTTATATTCAGCTCTTCACTTTCCTCAACAAGCGGGCAGACAACATAAGCCTGCAAGCCCTTGTCGAGATGCTTCTTTATAAAATTATAAATTCTTTCGTGGTAGTCAGCTGTGACCTGATAGGTTTCAACCGTCTGTCTGTTCGGCGGAAGCTCATCGAGAACCGATACATTAATGTCGCCTTACATAATCATGGCAAGCGTTCTCGGAATAGGCGTTGCCGACATAACATAGATGTGCGGATTGTCACCCTTAGCCGCAAAGCTTGAGCGCTGAGCTACGCCGAAGCGGTGCTGCTCGTCAGTTATTACAAGACCGAGGCGGCTGAATTCAACATCCTCCTGAATAAGAGCGTGAGTGCCGATTATAAGGTTTATTTCACCCTGCGAAAGAGCTGTTTTTACTGCTCTTTTTTCTGCGGCTTTAAGACTGCCCGTGAGAAGAGCCACGGAAATATCCGTATTTTTAAACAGCTTTACAAATGTGCGGTAATGCTGCTCTGCAAGCACCTCGGTAGGAGCCATCAAAGCGCATTGCCAGCCGTTTTTTGCCACAGAGTATATAAGCGCCGCTGCAACTGCGGTTTTACCTGAGCCGACATCACCCTGCAAAAGCCTGTTCATAGGCTCGCCCTTGCGCATATCGTTTAAGGCTTCTGCAATTGAACGCTTTTGCGCGCCCGTCAGCTCAAACGGCAGGCACTTTAAAAATTCGTCTGTGTAATCCTTTTCAAGCACACAGGCGGTCTTTAATGTATGAGTTCTGTTCTTTATTGATAACAGACCTAACTGCAAGGCAAAAAGTTCGTCAAAAATAAGACGGTTTCTTGCCCTCTCAAGAGCCTCATAGCTTTCGGGAAAATGTATATTTCTTATTGCAAAATCGAGGGAGGGCAGGCGGTTTTCTTCAATTACCGACTGCGGCAGGAATTCGGGTATCTGCTCGAAATTTTCGAGTGCAGTTTTTACGCATTTTTCAATCGCCTTTGAATTGAGCGTGCTTGACTGCGGGTAAACAGGCTTAATACCAGAGCCTGAAGGAGTTTTCTGAAAAACAGGGGACACCATTTCTCTTGCGCCGTATCTGTTAGTGGTAACCTTGCCGAAGAAATAGTATTCCTCGCCCTCTTTTAGCATATTGCCTATATATTTGTTGTTGAAAAATGTAAGATTTAAAAGTCCTATACCGTCGGTTACAGTGGTCTTTGCAAGCATTTTGCCGCCGGGAATTCTAACCTTTGCAGGCGTATCGCTGACAATAGCTTTTATGCAGCAGTTTTCATTCAGCGGAGCTTCTCTTATTGTACAAACCTTGCTCCAATCCTCATAAGTCCTCGGGTAATAACGCAAAAGAGCCCCGACAGTGTCTACCGAGAGCTTATGAAAGCTCTCAGCTCTGACAGTGCCAACGCCCTTTAGATATTTTATGTCTGTGGAGAAGTTCATATAAGACCTCTTGGTTATTCAACCGATACTATAAAGTAATATACAGGCTGACCGCCCGAGATTGCGCTTATTTCGACATTCGGAAAACGCTCTGAAAGTCTTTTTACAAGCTGTTCTGTCAAGCCTTCGTCAGCCTCTTTGCCGTAATAGACGGTAACAAGCGTACCGTTATGCTTTTTTACAAGTCTGCGTGCAGTTCTGTAAGCGGCAGTTACAATATCGTTATCAACAAGCGTAACCTTGCCGTCCTCCATACCTAAAATCTGCCCTTTGCGAATTCTCTGCTCAAGCATTTCGGAATCTCTTGCGGCAAAGGTTATCTGTGCTGTGTGCACGCTTTCCGCCGCCTTTTGCATTTCCATAAGATTTTCCTGAACAGATGCGCTTTCGTTGAAGCTGAGTATGGCGGATATACCCTGCGGAACGGATTTTGTGGGCAACACATAAACCTTCCTGTCGGCAAGGTTTACGGTCTGTTCAGCCGCCATAATAATATTTTTATTGTTAGGAAATACAAATACGGTTTTGGCAGGGGTTGCCATAACGGCATTTAAGATGTCATCTGTACTCGGGTTCATAGTCTGACCGCCCGATACTACCTGCGAAACGCCGATTTCTTTAAATAATTCCTCAAAGCCCTCGCCTGCGGCAACGGCAACAAAGCCGTATTCTTCTGTCTGCTCTGCGCTGACAGAAGAATTTACAATCGGGGCTGAGCTTTTTTTATTTTCAAGTCCTACATCTGCATTTCTGTGCTGAAAACGCATATTGTCAATTTTAATATTGGTAAGCTCGCCTATTTTAAGAGCTGCCTGAATTACATTTTGAATGAACATGCACCTTGACAATGTCGTCGTCCTCAACAACCACAACACAGTCGCCTATGGATTCAAGGTAAGCCTTCAGCGCCCTCGGGTCGCCGCCGAGCGCATTGTCCTTATTTATTAAAAACTCACTGCAATAGCCGAATTCAATATCGCCCGAAGCGGCGGCAACAACGCTTTTATTGCTTTGAGTGTCATTTGCCGTTGTCTGCTGTTCTTCGCTCTCAATTACAATGCCTTTTTCAAGGTAGCTGAGCATACCCTCAAGTATATAAACCAAGCCCTGACCGCCTGCGTCAACTACGCCTGCCTGCTTTAAAACGGGGAGCATATCGGGCGTCTTTGCAAGAGCGTCATTTGCCGCTTTAAAAGCTGTTTTTAAAACCTTTTCGGCAGATGGCTCGTCGGTGTTTTCAACTGCCTGTGCCGCACAGCGTATTACTGTAAGAATTGTACCCTCGGTAGGCTTCATTACTGCTTTGTAGGCAGAGTCCTTGCCGAGCATAAGCGCATTTGCAACTGCTTTGCCGTCAGCCTCGGCGAAGCCCTTGAAGCCCTTTGAAACGCCTCTGAAAATAAGCGAAAGTATAACGCCTGAATTTCCCCTTGCGCCCCTGAGCAATGCGGCGGCAGCTCGCTGTGAAACCTCTGACAAATCGTTGGAATCCATCTGCTTAAGCTCTCTTGCGGCTGCACTTATGGTCATGGACATATTAGTGCCCGTGTCGCCGTCGGGAACGGGGAATATATTTAAAGCGTCAACATCCTTTTTGTGATTGACAATGTTGTTTGCGCCTGATATTAAAGCTAATCTGAAATCTTTTCCGTTTAACATAATTATTCCTTCATACCGTCGATAAAAACTTCAATTTTCTTAACCTTCAGACCTGTGGCCTCGGTAACGGTATAATTGACTTTATTTTTTATTGAGTCCACCACGGCATTGACATTTACGCCGTAGGTGATGATAATGTGCAGTTCTATTATAAGCTCGCCGTTTTCCTCTTTGACGCACACGCCCTGGTCGATGTAGCTGTGCGCTTTGAACAGGTGCTGTCTGAGGCTCTGCGAAGCTCCGCTGTTGGCCATACCTGCCACACCGAAGCAAGAGGTAACGGTATGACCTATCAGATCTGAAAAATAATGTCTGTGCAATTCGGTTGTGCCGAGTATACCTTCGTATTTAATCATAATTCACACTCCTATTCGGGCTTTGCGGCTTCCCAGTTTTCAATGTTGCCGTAAATGTTAAACGGAGCATATGAAAAGTCCGGGGTATACGCCTTGGAATAAGCCGCCATACCTGCCCTGTAACAAATCGGGACAAAGGGCATATCGTCATAAAAGCTTTCCGCAAACTCGGCAATGCCTATGCCGCCCTGCCTGAATAAATTATAGCTTTCAAAGAATTTACTGTTTTTGTCTATGCCTGCGCCGACAGCGGTATCTTTAAATACGGACAAATCAAGATTTTCCGTAAGCTTTACCTCACCGAGATAAAGCTGAAAGCTGCCTGTCGCCACTCTTTGCTGATATGTTGCCGAGTCAACCGCTTCGACATTTATACCAATTCCGACTGATTGCAGCTCGTCTGCAATTTTATAAGCCGCCGCAGTTCTGAATTTATTATCTGCATTCACAAGTATACTGAAGCTTAATGCCTGTCTGCCGTTTGTTCTGACGCCTGCTGCGTTAAACAGATTAAAGCCTGTTTTTTTAAGTATTGACAGACATTTTTCCTTGTCGCCGTTAACGCTCGGCAAATCTACACCGTCAAGCATAAACAAATCGGGGTTAAATGGCGTGTTTGCCGCTTTTGAATAACCCTGAAATGCGCCTGCAGACACATTTTCTTTGTTTATGGCATAGTAGATTGCTGTTCTCAAGGACGCTGAGGACAACAGAGCGTCGCCCGAATTTATGCCGAGAAAAACAAGGTTGTTAAGCGTAATTGTTTTATTTTCGGCAACAATGCTCTTGTACTGCCCTTCGGAAAAATCCTCAAAAAGATAGTTGAAATTGCCTATCTGCAATTCGTTTGTAATGTATTGAAGCTGTTTGACATTGTAAAGATAAACAGTATTTATTGTGCTTATCACCTGGCTGTTAGGGTTGAGCGTCATAACCTCGTCGCCCGTAAGCATAAACACACCCGAGCCTGTCGGCACGCTGTCAGCGCTTGACCCCGTACCGCATTTTACAATGGGAAAGCTCAATAAATTCACACCGAATATATCGGGCGAGGTGAAAGCAAAGCTTACATCGCTGCCCACCGAAAGAGCGCTTTCAACCTTTGCAAGTCTTGAAGAATATGCAGGCGACTGCTTTGCAAGGTTGAATGAATAGACAACATCCCTTGCAGTTACAGCGCTGCCGTCGCTGAAAAGTGCAGATTTGAGCGTAACTGAGATTCGGTTTTCTGCAATGCTGTAGCTCTCTGCAAGCACAGGCTCTGCCGAGTAGTCGGATTTTACTTCAAACAAAGGCTGACAGTATAAAAATGCGAGTGCAGAATTTTCAACGCCTGTTGCAAAGAACGGGTTTAAAGAGTCGCTCTGTGAATAGGGCAGGGTAATCTGCACAATTTCGGGTGAAGCCTTATCCTCGTAAATTGGTTGCTGTTGCTCGTCGGGCGTGTCGGTTTTTGCCGTACATGAACAAAACAGCAGAAGAATTGCCGTAACAAGACACAGAGCTTTAATTATTCTGTTGTTCACGGCAATCACTCCTTTTAAAGTCTATATGCTTAATCTTTCAACGGCAACGCATTTGCCGCTGTGCTTTTCTATTTCAAATATTATGCCCTGCAATTTACATTCGCCCTCGGCTGTTTCAAATCTTACGGGCATATTGTTTTTCTGCTTTTCTATGGCAAGCTCGGGCTTTACGCCTATTACGGACTCGCAGGGGCCCGTCATTCCGACATCGGTAATATAACCCGTACCGCCCTTTAAAATCTGCTCGTCGGCAGTCTGCACATGGGTGTGCGTGCCGTAAACCGCAGACACTCTGCCGTCAACATAAAAGCCGAACGCTCTTTTTTCCGAGGTTGCCTCGGCGTGAAAGTCAATAATTATAATACTGACCTCTTTTTTCAGCTCTTCTATGATTTCGTCAACAAGTGAAAACGGATTTCTCAGAGGCTCCATAAAGGTTACGCCTAAGAGATTTACCACGCCTATACGGAAACTGCCCTTATCAAGCACGGTGTAGCCCTTGCCGACACAGCTCTCGTTATAATTAGCAGGGCGTATGATTGAAAGGGAATTGTCAAGCGTTTCGTAAAATTCCCTGCGCCTGAAGGTGTGGTTGCCGCCTGTTATAATATCGGCTCCGCTTGAAAAAATATGCTCGCAGGAAAAGGCGGTCATTCCGTTGCCCACAGCAGAATTTTCACCGTTTACAATAACGGCATCAATGCCTTTTTGCTTTTTGAGTGCGGGCAGCGTAGCCCGAAGCTTATCGCAGCCTGCCTGCGAAACAACATCGCCCACAGCTAAAATTTTAACGGTATTTTCCATAATACCTCTTTCTATGAGAGCCCTGCTCTCTGAAAAAATCAGCCCTGACCTGCACAGTCAGGGCTTAAAATCTTTCTTACTTTGCGTAATCGACTATGCGATTTTCACGAACAATATTAACCTTAATCTGACCGGGATATTCAAGTTCATCCTCAATCTTTTTAACGACATCACGGGCAACAAGGACCATCTTTTCGTCGCTTATAACATCAGGCTTAACCATTATGCGAATCTCACGGCCTGCCTGAATTGCAAAGGACTTTTCAACGCCCTCAAACGAAGAAGCGATTTCCTCAAGCTTTTCAAGTCGTTTAATATAATTCTGAACATTCTCTCGTCTTGCGCCCGGACGGGATGCCGAAACTGCGTCAGCCGCCTGAACAAGACACGCAACGATTGTCTTTGCCTCAATATCGCCGTGGTGTGCGGCAATAGCGTGAACAACCTGCTCGTTTTCCTTATACTTCTTAGCGTATTCAACGCCAAGCTCAATATGTGTTCCGTCAATCTCGTGGTCAAGGGCCTTGCCTATATCGTGCAAAAGACCTGCACGCTTTGCTGTTTTAACATCAGCGCCAAGCTCAGTAGCCATAAGACCTGCGATATATGAAACCTCAAGTGAATGGTTAAGTACATTCTGACCGTAGCTTGTGCGGTATTTAAGCTTGCCTAAAAGCTTTACAAGCTCGGGATGAATTCCGTTAACGCCTGCGTCAATAACAGCTCTTTCACCTGTCTGACGGATTGTCTGCTCAACCTCACGCTTTGATTTTTCATACATTTCCTCAATGCGTGCAGGGTGAATTCTGCCGTCGGCAATAAGTTTTTCAATAGTAAGTCTTGCAACCTCTCTTCTGACAGGGTCGAAGCTTGAAACTGTGATAGCTTCGGGTGTGTCGTCAATTATAAGGTCAACGCCTGTGATTGTTTCGAGAGTTCTGACATTTCTGCCCTCTCTGCCTATAATTCTGCCCTTCATGTCATCACTCGGAAGAGTAACAACCGAAACAGTGGTTTCTGCGGTATGGTCTGCGGCGCAACGCTGGATTGCCGTGGCAATTATCTCTCTTGCGAGGGAGTCAGCCTCATCCTTCGTTCTCTGCTCGTAGTCCATAATCTTTACAGCCTTCTCGTGAGTTAATTCCTCATCAAGATTCTGTAAAAGTACAGCCTTTGCCTGTTCCTTTGTATAGCCTGAAACCTTTTCAAGCATATCAAACTGGCTTTTCTTTATAGACTCAACTTCCTGAAGCTTTGCGTCAACATCCTTGAGCTTCTGGCTCAGGGTTTCTTCTTTTTTCTCGATATTTTCTGTCTTTTTATCGAGAGCTTCCTCTTTTTGAATTATTCTGCGCTCCTGCCTCTGAACTTCAGCACGCCTTTCCTTGATGTCCTTGTCAGCTTCCGTTCTCAGCGAGTGAATTTCATCCTTTGCTTCAAGAATTGCCTCTCTTTTCTTGTTTTCAGCCGTCTGAACAGCTTGATTGACAATTCTGGTAGCTTCTTCGGTAGCTGAGCCGATAGCGGCTTCGGCAACCTTTTTTCTGTGAAGCTCACCGAGAATAAAGCCGATAACTCCGAACACTACAGCCGCAACGGCAGCAGCGATAATAGTTATTATTCTGGGATTCAAAAAGAACTGCACCTCCTTCTTTTAATGGTGGATTATTATTTTCCAAAAGTCAAATAAATAATTAAAATTTTCAATAATGCAATACTTTCGCATTTTAATGCATTATCTTAGATATTTTATAACTTTTTAGGCTCTGTGTCAAGTTATAGAGTAAAAGAATATATAATATATTAAATAATACATATATAACTGCAAAAATAAAAGCCTGACTTTCGTCAGACTTTCTGGCACCCCGAACCGGAATCGAACCGATATCTAAGTCTTAGGAGGACCTTATTCTATCCGTTGAACTATCGGGGCATATTTTATTGCTTGTTATTACGAGCGAAGCGAGTAACAAGGTTCTGATGCACAGCATCAGGTTCTTATATCCATTTAACTATGGAGGCGTGTTTTGCAAATTGTTTAATAACAGCCAAAGACCTTATTACGAGCGAAGCGAGTAACAAGGTTCTGAACGCTTGCGTTCAGGTTCTTATTCTATCCGTTGAACTATCGGGGCATATCAATTTGCTTAGATATTCTATCAAATCCCACAGGCTTTGTCAATGCGGGAAGCGAGAAATTGCATTTAAAATGCCGTCTTGTATTATAATTAAATATGTGCTAAAATTAAAGCACATTTAATGAAAGAGGGGTTAGCTTGTATGGCAAACTCAAAGAGAAATTCAATAATAAGCATATGCCTTTTTGTTGTAATTTTCGGCGCACTTCTTATTACGGCAACCTTTGTCGACCTTGATGTCAGCAAAGTACTTGTAAGACTTGAAGAGGGGCAGTATTATACAACAAATCTTTTCGGCGCAGTTTTTGCGTGCATAGGCTCAACACCGACATATATGTTTCTTGCGGCGGCGTTTGCAATTATTTATGCCAACACCTGCAGAGCCAACAACAAGGTGCTTAAGATTTTAGGCAGTATTGCCGCTAATCTGGCAAGTGTAGCTGCAAGCGTTTATATCGTGTTTGATGTTATAAGATATATGAAAAAGCACTTCGGTCCTGACATTATTTTTGACAAGACCTTAATAAAAATTGCTTTTTGCTGTGTAGGCGTTGCCTGTGCAGAATTGCTTTGCCGCTATTTTTCAAAGCTTGACGACAAAACTGTGAAGGCTCTTCTCAAATTTTCGTTTGTAGTGCTTTTTGCGGTTATACTTTCAAACATCTTAATCAATATAGTAATCAAGAATGTTATGTGCCGTCCGAGATACAGAGCAATGTGGTATTTAGGCGACTATGATTTCTCTAATTTCCACCGCTGGTATCAGAAATCTTCTATGCCCGAAGCAAATGACGGTTCAGGACTTTTCTTTGACTCGGTCAACGGCGTTCATGTAGGACATGACGCATACCGTTCATTCCCGTCAGGCCATACAAATGCGGCAGCTACTGTATATTGCCTGCTTGTACTTCCGAAGCTTCTTAAAAAGTACAACACAACAGCATGGAAAACAGCCCTTGTGCTTATTTCCGTTTGCGTTACAGGCGTTGTTGCAGTAAGCCGTATAGTTTGCGGCGCACACTTCTTCTCGGATGTTCTTGTAGGCGGCACAATAATGTTCCTGTGCGTTATGCTCGGCTCAAAGATTTTTATTAAATCAGATTATGAAAGAGTATAAAAAATAGAAACAAGCAAAACCCCCGATTGCCGTCGGGGGTTTTTATAATGCTCTTAATTTGAATTTATTATTCAGCTTATTTTGCCAGATCGCCTATCATAAGCATAAAGCCGCCGAACTGTGCGCCGAATTCGGGTGCGCCGTCCATAATAAGCTTGCCCTGCTTAACAGACTCAAGCATATCTGCTGTGCCGAGTAAAATTCCCAATGCGCTGTCAAATGAATCAAAGCGAAGCGTGAAGAAGGGCATTGCTCTCTTATATTCGCCTCTGCCTGCACGGGATTTGCCTGCCTTAATTCTGATAAAGGCGGAAACCTCCGGGTGATCGTTAACAGCAAGCGCATAAACTCTGTCGGGTGATTTTGCAGTCCAGCCGTGTATTTCCTCATGACCTAACTTGTTAAGCTGGCTTATACCGCTTGTAAGCAGGTAAAACATACATTTTACCATAAGCTGTTTTTCGTCCTCTGCCTCGGGAGCCTTGTCTGCGCCAAGAACATTAGCCATTTTAAGAAGCGTCATAAGAAATGCCTTGAATGCGCCGAAATGTGAGGCAACGCCCTTCATTTTAGGCAGTGTTGCAGGGGAGATTTTACCCTTGAAAAAGGCATTCATAGCTTCTATTGACTTAAACTGAAGCTCAACATGCGGGTTGGGGTCAACCTTGTTAAGATGAACAAGCCAGTCGTCCTCGCCATTGACAACGAAGTGCATACCCTGCTTGCCGCCCTCTGCGTCGGGGTCAAGAGCCGTTACCTGAATAACAGCATGCACATTTTTGTACTGCTTTTTAAGCGAGGGAACATCCTGCGCAATTACCTTGATAAGCGGTAAGGCTGCATTGAAAAATATTTTATTGGCATAAATTTCATTTTGCTCGTGCATAATATCAACTCACTTTCCGATATATAATCAATCTCAAATGTATTTATTATACATCGTCGTCCCAGTTATCGTCTTCCTCAAAGTCAGCCTGCATTACCTCACGGACAGCGGCGATAATGCCGTTGGCGTCAATGCCGACCTCTGACATAATATCTTCATGAAGTCCGATAGGAGCAAACTTGTCCTGATGGCCGAGTCTCTTGAATGCACAGCCCTTGCCTGCCTCTGCCATAACCTCTGCAACGGCAGAGCCGAGACCGCCGATAACCGAATGGTCCTCAACTGTGATAATTCTTCTTGTGTCCATAACAGCCTTAAGAATTGCTTCCTTGTCAATGGGCTTGATTGTATGCATATTGAGAACTCTTACCTTAAGTCCGTCGCTGTTTTCAAGGAAATTAGCAGCTTCTCTTGCCTGGAATACACAGCTGCCGCAGGCAATAACCGTAATGTCTGTACCTGTGTGTACCTCAACAGCCTTGCCTACCTCGAAGCCGTAATCCTGCTTGTCATAAAGCACACGGTCAAAGCCTCTGTTGATTCTTATATAATACGGACCTACATTCTCATAAGCGGCGTTGACTGCGTTTGCAGTTTCAAAGCCGTCTGCGGGAACAATTACCGTAAGGTTTGGCATTGCTCTTGTGATTGCAAGGTCAACTATTGCGTGGTGGGTTGAGCCTGCCTGACCGAAGGATGTGCCTGCGTGAGTAGCAATTATTTTAGCGTTGACATTCTGGTAGCAGATGTCTGTGTGAAGCTGGTCGCAGGCTCTCATTGAGGTGAACGCCGAGAAGCCTGAAAGGAACGGAATACAGCCTGCTCTTGCCATACCTGCGGCAACACCGAACATATCCTGTTCTGCAATACCTACATTTATAACTCTTTCGGGGCAAACCTTAAGAACATCGCCAAGCTTTGTTGACTTTGCAAGGTCAGCGGTAATGGCAACAACCTTGGGGTCCTTTAAAATAATGTCAGCGAGCGCTTTGCCGTAAATTTCAGCGGTAGCAACCTCGGTCTGATCAATAGCATTATAAACAAATCCGCCTGCCATAATTATTTGCCCTCCTTTTCTGCTCTTTCGCAGCGAGCCTTGTAATCCTCTTCAAGCTGCTCGTTGTATTTTTTGAAGGTGTCCTCGTCAAGCGCCATATAATGGCAGTGATAATCGCCTTCAATATCCTTAATGCCTGCGCCCTTTTTGGTGTCCATAAGAATACAGGTGGGTGCACATTTTTCCTTTGAACGCTCAATGGCAATATCAATAGCGCCGCAAAGCTCGCCTATATTGTTGCCGTCAACAACTATTGTGTTGAAGCCGAAGGCAACCATTTTATCTGCAAGAGGCTCTAATTTCATAACCTCCTCGGTAGGACCGTCTATCATACAGTGGTTACGGTCGATGAAAACGATGCAGTTTGAAAGCTGATAATGATTGATAGTCATAAAGCCTTCCCAGTTTGAGCCTTCGCCCAATTCGCCGTCGCCTGTTACAACATATGTAAGGTAATCCTTGCCGAGAATTCTTGCGGCAAGCGCAGTACCTGCGGCGATTGAAACACCGTGGCCAAGTGAGCCTGTTGAAGCGTCAACGCCTACAACCTTGTTTGAGTCAAGGTGCATACCCATCATAGAGCCTGAAAGGTTAAAGGTTTTGAGCATTTCGGGGTCATTGAAGCCCTTGTCGCAAAGCACGGGCGCATAAGCGATTGCGGCGTGACCTTTACTTAAAATAAAGCGGTCCCTGTCCTCCCACTTAGGCTCGTCAACCTTGATGCGAAGATACTTGTGATAAAGCACCGTCAGCAAATCCATAACGCTAAGACCGCCGCCGAGATGTCCCGAGCCTGCCCAGTCAACTGTCTGAAGGCAGAGCTTGCGAAGCTCAAAGGCTTTCTTTTCAAGCGCTAACCATTCCTGCTTGGTCAAATTAGCCATAAAAATTTCCTCCCTTTTTTGTATGTGAATTAAATATTATCTCAATTCAGGATGATTTTTTCTTACCTCGTTGAAGGCATCCTCCGCTATGTCGATTGAAAGCTTGATGTCATCCTCGGTAAGCGATGCGTTTATAAAGTGGTTGTGGTGTGAAGCGAGGAACAAGCCTCTGCATACGCACTCTGCAACCCACTCCTGATGAAGCATAAGGCTGTCATCATTCGCAATTCTCAGGTAGAACAATGCAGGCTCGCCCGAAACAACAAGGTCAAAGCCGTTGTTTGCAGCTGCCGCCTTGAAGCCGTCTGTCAGCTCTGTACCGAGCTTTCTGAACATTGTGGGAATGTCAAGCTTTTTCATTTTGTCAATACATGCAATGCAGGCTGCGAAGGGGACTGCGCTCATCCAGTATGAGCCTGTGTAGGTCATACCCGAAACAGTATTCTTCATATGCTCGCCGCCGCAAAGAGCCGACATATTATAGCCGTTTGCAAGAGCCTTGCAGAAGCATATAAGGTCTGCCTTGATGCCGTAATAATGGTCTGAGCCTGCAATGTCAAGACGGAAGCCTGCTCTTACATCGTCAAATATAAGAACTACGCCGTGGTCGTCGCACCATTTGCGAACGCTCTGCCAATACTCTTTATTTGCAGGAACATTGTCATAGAAATTACCGTGGTCATAAGGCTGAGCAATAAGACCTGCAATGTCGCCGTTGTTTTCGTCATAAAGCTTCTGTAATGCGGGAATATCAAACCACGGGGCAACAAGGTTGTGACAAACATCCTCGGGCAGAATGCCGGGGTAGTCAATTTTCTGCGCCCACTGAAAATCGCCGTGATAATAGCCCTTTAAGAAGATGATTTTTCTCTTATGTGTGTGCGCTCTTGCCGTCATAACTGCAAGTGTTGTTGTGTCAGAGCCGTTTTTGCAGAAGAATGCCCAATCTGCAGAAGCAACCGTATCAACAAGCTTTTCGGCACATTCAACCATAACCTTTGAGGGTGCTGTTGTGCAGTTGCCGAGCTTTAACTGCTTCATTGCGGCTGCGTCAACATCAGGGTCGTTGTAGCCTAAAACATTAGGACCGTATGCGCACATATAGTCAATGTATTTGTTGCCGTCCATATCCCAGAAATATGAGCCCTGGGCCTTTTCGGAATAGAAGGGCCATTTCTGAATAGGAATCCAGAGTCCCTCGGAAGGACCGAGATGTCCGTAGATACCTGCAGGAATAACCTTTAACGCTCTGTCAAAGCAGGCTCTGCCTTTTTCGTGTGAATATACGGGATATTTACTCATTTCGTTCCCTCCTTAACCTAAGTACAGAGCAACTCTGTCAAGCAGTCTGTTCATATTGTCTATCATAGAAGCCATACCGTGAATTTCAATAGAGCCGTTGCAGACACATTCAAGCGCATTTGCCGTGCCGTTGAAAAGCGCTGAGGCAAGGTCCAAGTCCTTGAATTTCATAATTGCTCTCGGCTTTTCGGGAGCTTTTTTGATTGTAACAAGGTGGTGGTCCTTAACTCTTAAAGTAGCGGCAATATCATCACCGATGCCGAAGTGAATGTCGCCGTCAACCATATACGATGCGCTGTGCTTACCGATTTCGTCCTGATTGCCTATCTGCGCAAGGGCAACGGCAATAGTGTAGAAGGTGCACTTGGTTGAAAGTTCAAAAAATTCTCTGTCCTTCAAAGCTTCGGGAGAAGGCTGCATTACCTCTGAAAGTCTGTCGGTAAGAGCCGTAAAGGTCTTTAAAAGGAAGCTGATTTTTGAAAAGCCCTTTGAGGGAACGGGTGTAACTGTCCCGTCAATAATCTTGTTGAATTTTTCGCAGGATGAAACAGGGATTTTAATATCGCACTCTCTTGCTCCGTCCTCCATTCTGCAGCCATTTGATGTAAAGGTGATTGTGGCGGCAGGGCCGTCCTTGACATCAAAGCAAAGCGAAACGGGCTTTTTGATTGAAGCTATAATTTCCTTTGACTTCGGGTCAAGCTCACAAAGGTTTTCAAGGGTGCCGAGCACTGCATACATATTGAGGTATGCCAGCGTTCTCTGGTCGGTCATAGCGACTCCTCCTTTATATATAGAGATAAAAATATAACAATTAAATAATATCAAAAATCGGCTTTAAAGTCAACAAAACCGAGGCTTAATAGCTTTGTGGTTTTAACCAAAAATTAAGCCGAAATTTGTACACTTTAAAATGTTAAAATTTAGTCTGTTAATTTACGGTAAAATATGTTAAAATCAAGCTATATTCAAAAAGGCGGTGCGATTTATGGCAAAAACGGCATTGATTACAGGCGCTTCGGGCGGCATAGGCAGGGCAATAGCTCTGCGCCTTGCAAAAGACGGATTTTCCCTTGCGCTTGTATATAACAATTCACAGAGAAAAGCAGTTGAGCTGCTTGAAGAGCTTGGGTGCGAAGCAAAGCTTTATAAATGCGATGTAAAATCGGCTCACGAGGTCAATAATACGGTTAATGCAGTACTTGCGGATTTCGGAGAGATTTCTGTTCTTGTCAACAATGCAGGCATAGCTCAGCAGAAGCTTTTCACCGACATAACCGACGAGGACTGGCAAAATATGATTGCCACAAATCTGTCGGGCGCATTTTATTTTTCAAGAGCCGTGCTTCACGATATGATTAAAAGAAAATCGGGTAAAATAATAAACATAGCGTCTGTCTGGGGCGAAACGGGAGCCTCCTGCGAGGTGCATTATTCAGCCGCAAAGGCAGGGCTTATAGGTATGACAAAGGCGCTTGCCAAGGAGGTCGGACTTTCGGGTATCTCTGTAAATGCAGTTTCACCGGGCGTAATTAAAACCGATATGCTCAAGGCATTTACGGCAGACGACCTTGAGGCTCTGAGGGAGGAAATTCCGCTTAACCGTCTGGGCGAGGCGGAGGATGTCGCTGATGCCGTTGCTTTTCTGGCAGGTGAAAATGCAGATTATATGACAGGGCATGTACTTTCTGTAAACGGCGGAATGGTTATTTAATTCAATGTTGAAAACGCATTTAAAATAGGCTATAATAACAGTAATTTATATTAGGAGCTGAAAAATATGGACCCTATAAATGTAGATTTTACAAAAGGTAAAAAATCAGACGACGACAAGCCGGTATCGGATGTTTATATTCCTCCGAAAAACCACATTAAAAAAATAATAATCAATCTTATACTGACTGCAGTTTTTGCCGCAGGCGCATATTATTTTATGATTCCTGCGTTCAACCTCAAGGCTATTGAGATTTATATGTATATAGGTCTTGTATGTCTTGTTTATATGGGACTTACAGCGTTGACCTCAAAGGTTGCATTGCACCCCGAGTACACGTCCTATGTCAAAAGGCGTTCAAGAGTGCCTGTTATAATTATAGGCATACTTGTGGTTGTCTGCGGGCTCGGCTATCTTGTAGGCGCACAGCTTTTCAGAGCAAACTCATATTCGCACCTCATTACTGTTGAGGAGGGCAATTTCGCTGAGGATGTTGCCGAGATAGATTTTTCATCTGTTCCCAGACTTGACTCAAGCTCTGCAAACAGCCTTGCGGTAAGAACTCTCGGTGACTTGTCCGACATGGTTTCACAGTTCGTTGTTTCAAACTATTCTACGCAGATAAATTACAAGAATACCCCCGTCAGAGTTTATTCGCTTGCATACGGCGACATTTTCAAGTGGCTTAAAAATACAAAAGACGGTTTGCCTGCGTATATAATTGTTGATATGACTACGCAGAAGAGTGAAATAGTACGCCTTGAAAGCGGTATGAAATATTCTCCGTCAGAGTATCTTAACCACTACCTTTTAAGACACCTGCGTTTTAAGCTGCCGACCTACATTTTCGGCGAGCCGACCTTTGAAATTGACGAAGAGGGCAAGCCTTACTGGATTGTTCCCATTCTTGACAAGAAAATAGGTCTTTTCGGCGGTACCGATGTCATAGGCGCCGCAGTTGTAAACTCAATTGACGGCAGCTACGAGCTTGTTTCAACAAGCCTTACGGGCGAAACAAAGCTTCCTACAAACAATTTTGTTACGGATGAGCAGTGGCAGTGGCTTGACAGAATTTACTCAGCCGAAATTCTTGACGCCCAGTACAATTATTACGGTAAGCTTTCAAACGGCTTTATAAACTCTCTCATAGGTCAGCAGGGCGTTAAGATTACAAGCTCCGGTTACAACTACCTTGCACTCAATGATGATGTTTATATGTATACGGGCGTTACATCAATAAGCTCTGACCAGTCAATTATCGGCTTCGTACTTTTAAATCAGCGCACGAAGGAAACAAAATACTACTCAATTTCGGGTGCGCTTGAAAATACGGCAATGACCTCGGCACAGGGCGCTGTTCAGCAGTACAAGTATAACGCAACCTTCCCCTTGCTTCTTAACATCAGCGGCGAGCCCACCTACTTTATGGCTCTTAAGGATTCAAGTGAACTGGTTAAGATGTATGCAATGGTTAATGTTAAGCAGTCTACGGTTGTAGGCATAGGCGCAAGCCTTGCGGAATGTACCGAGGATTATGCAAACCAGCTTCAGAGAAACGGCATAAACCTTGATATTGATATTGACTCAATGAGCGAGGAGGACAGCACCTCACAGGAAGCAAAGCTTGCAGAAATAAGCGGTGTTGTAACCGAAATCCGTTCGGTTGTAACAGGCGGCGAAACCTATTTCTACATTAAGCTTAACAGCTCCGAAAGCTTCTATAAGCTCAGTGCGGCAAATGCAGAAAAGGTTGTAATACTCAATGTCGGCGACACAGTAACCTTCAGCGTTGACGCAGACGCCTCGGGCGAAATTATTGAAGCCAAGAGTATGAAATAATTTAATTGAATTATAAAAGTTAACGGACAGAGTGTTTGCTCTGTCCGTTATTTTGCATTTATTTGATTTGGTTGACTGTGATGGTGAAAAGTGGTAAAATCTTACTGCCAGATAAAAGTCAATTAAATATACATATACTAAGAGTACTTGTGTTTTTATTTAGGTAAAAACGCATACTCTTCCAATATATGTACTCTTGTATATTGTATTGACTTTTGTTTGGCGACAGTTGAGCTATGCGTTTTTCGTGCGTAGCTTCGGCTGCGCATTTTTTATTGGCAAGAGCCAACAAGGTTTTGAATTGCAACGCAATTCATGTTCTTATTATGGAAGGAGAATAGATATGGTAACAGTTTTAGTGGATTTTGAAAATGTAAACAGCTCGGGTTTGCAGGGCTTAAAAAGTTTGACAAAAGAAGATAAAATTTATTTTTTTTACAATGATGCTTCAAAAATCAACTTTGATGTGCACAAGTCAATAGAAAATTTGGAATGTGAGAAGAAGTATCAAAAAATAACAACAAAAACAGCAAATGCTTTAGATTTTCTTCTCGTTACAATTCTTGGCGATTTGGTTAGCAATAACAGCGAATCTGTATATGCTATTATCAGCAATGACACAGGCTATGATGTTGTCGTGAAATACTGGAACAGTAAAGGCGTGGATATATACAGATGCAACACTGTAAAAGAGGCGACAGAAAAGGCAGAGGCTTATCAAAATGTGTCTGCCAGCAAAACAACTGAGGAAAAGGTTGATGATTTGTTCAAAAACACAAATAGTGAATTGGATGTTGATATTCCTTTTATTGCACGAAGCATAGACAAATATAAAACAAAAGCAGGACTTAATAATGCATTGCTGAAAGAATATGGGAGCGACAAAACAGGTGCAATTTTTAAAGTTATAAAATCGCTGATAAAAGACAAAAAGGAAAAATGATTTATTATCGGCAGCGGTGGCAGGATTCGACAGCCTTGCTACGCTTGCTGTCGCAGGCAACAATTTTATGTCCCTTTTGCTTCGCAAAAGATGGACTAATCGGTTCGTATCCTTTTTTTCAATTAAAAACCAAAACAAAGCGGACAGGAATTTATCCTATCCGCTTTGTTTTGGCAGCGGTGGCAGCATCCGACGGTGCAACTTTGTTGCCCCGTCGCTTTGCAACGATTTTTATGTCCGTCTCGCTCTGCCTTCGGCAAACCGCTCGACATGGACGAAAACGGTTCGAATCCTGCAATTTACTATTAAAACAACGGACAGAGCAAACGCTCTGTCCGTTATTCTGGCAGCCGAGGCAGGATTCGAACCTACGAATGCAGCAGTCAAAGTGCTGTGTCTTACCGCTTGACGACTCGGCTATGTTTCCATAAAAGAATATCATAAATGACTTAATGTGTCAATGAAAATGATATCTGCTTATATTGTTGAAAAAAGCAATTTGCATTACACAAATTGCTTTTTATGGGGTGGATAGTCGGATTCGAACCGACGGTCTTCAGTGCCACAAACTGACGCGTTAACCAACTACGCTATACCCACCATACTATTGGCGCGCTGAGAGGGACTCGAACCCCCGACCCTCTGCTTAGAAGGCAGATGCTCTATCCAGCTGAGCTATCAGCGCATTTTTGAATGCTTGAATATTATATATGCACAAACGCAATTTGTCAAGATTAAAATACAAGTTTTATTCTGATTTTAAAGCGGGCTGAAAATCAGCCCGCTTTTTTGTCGGTTCTTATTTTGCAGCCTTCTTTGAGTACTTCTGAAGATAAATAAATCTCATAAGTCTTGTTTCAATAGGATTGATAGGCTTAGCTGTGCCGAAGAGGTCTGCGCCGACCTGAGTTTTACAGCCCTTCTCCATAACCATATCAACTGCAACTGCGTCATACTCACTGCCTGCAACGCAAAGTGCGCCGTTGTTGTCAAGCAATACGGCATTTCTGCCCTTGAGCGCCTTGGCAACCTTCTTTGCAGTTTTGAGAGTGCTGTTGGGGTCAAATGTTGCATGCTTTACAGTAACGCCTACAAGCTGTGCAAAGTCATCAAGCAGGGGCTTCATCTTCTTGCCCTTTCTTGAAATTGCCATAACCTCGGGTGAGGTGTTATGTGTAATGTAATTTATGTCAGCACGCTTCTTGTAAATAGCTCTGTGAAGCTCTATTGAATTCGGGTAATTGTCACCGGCTACGATTTCGCCTGATTTGATATCAACTCTTGTAACCTTGCCGTCGCCGTCAACTGCAGTTATGTTAAATACACTGCCGTCTCTTTCGCTGTTACAGGGGTCAACCTTAGCTGCATTGGCAATTTTTGCACTTGCAAGAGTTTCGCCTATATAATCTGCAATTTCGCTTACGGTTTCAGCTATCTTGCCCGTAACATCATTGTATTTTCTCTTAAGGCAATCCTCACAGATAACCTCAAGCTCTTCTGCAACCTTGTATGCCTCGTCATAGTCAGCGCCCATGCAGAGTGCGCCGTGATGAGCCATAAGTACAGCCTTTGAATCTGTTCTCTGAATTGCTGCTACAACGCCTGCACGAAGCTTACCCGTGCCGGGAAGTCCGTATGAAGCAAGCGGAACATCATTACCGACAATTTTTGCGCTCTTTTCGGAAACATAGTTTACATCAAAACCGAGTGCGCCTACAACAGATGCCTGCATCTGATGGGTATGAATTACAAAATTAACCTCAGGACGAAGTCTGTATGCCTCTGCGTGAATTCCTTTTTCCGACGAGGGCTTGATGTCGCCGCTGTAGCTGCAATCTGCAATATTAACTACAACTATCTGGTCGGGAGTAAGGTCCTCATATGCAAGGCCCGAAGGTGTAATTACAAACTGTGTGTCTGAAATTCTGCAGGAAATATTGCCCCATGTGCGAACAATGATACCTGCTTTAAGAAGCTCTTTACCTGCTCTGATAACCAGCTCTTTTGCTTCTAAAATATCCATAGTTTTCACCTCTTAAAAAATACGGGACAGGCGGTTAACCGCCCGCCCCGACTGAAAATCTGGTGTGTGGCTTAATTACTCAGCCTTAACAGCTACATTTGCAAGAACCTTGTCGAAGCAAGCAAGTGCGTTGTCGATCATCTTAGGTGTATAAGCAGCTGAAGTGTAAAGACGGGAGCCTGCAAGTGTAACAAGACCTTCTGCCATGTAAGCAGCGCCCATGTGCTGCATCTCTTTCTTTCTCTCTGATGTAGCATTGAGTACGCCCGGAATTGTCCACGGCTTTGCCCAGTTGATTGAGAAGTGAAGTGTACCAACTGTTTCAAGGTGGCAGATTGAGCCTTCGTTCCATGCAACGAACGGAAGACCGTGCTTAGCAATAAGCTCTTTAAGACCTGCTGTAAGTCTGTCGCCCATCTGACCTGCCTTCTGGCATGCGTTCTGCTTGTCAATCTCTTCAAGAGTATAGTAACCTGCGCAGCATGAAAGCGGGTTAGCTGTCATTGTACCGCCTGTGAATGCCTTCTTGATCTTTTCGCCTGTAGCGTCAAGACCTGCGCCGAGGTACTTCATGTATTCCTTCTTGCCGCCTAAGCCGCCTGCGCCCGGATAGCCGCCTGCGATAACCTTACCGAAGATTGTAAGGTCAGGTGAAACGCCGAAGAAGCCCTGAGCACCTGCCATACCGATTCTGAAGCCTGTAACAACCTCATCGAATACGAGCAATGCGCCGTACTTACGGCAAAGTCTTTCAACGCCCTTGTTGAAGTCGAAGTCAACGGGAGTTGAACCGCTCTCGGGACCAACGGGCTCGATGAATACTGCAGCTGTGCCGCCTCTGAACTGGTTGAGCCAGAGTGTTCTCTCAAGTGAATCAAGGTCGCCGGGGAAGAATTCCTGTGTGTGCTTGAAGATGTAAAGCGGAACACCGCTTGCCTGTGTGAATTTTGAGCCGGGAACACGGATGCCGTAGCCTAACTGATCTGACCAGCCGTGATAAGCGCCGCCCATTTTAACAATGTTCTTTTTGCCGGTTGCAAGACGCGCAACACGGACAGCTGTCATACAAGCCTCTGTACCTGAACCCTGCATACGGAACATGTCAACAGTTTCAACTGAATCTGAAATTTTCTTAGCGAGCTTGTACTCAAACTCGTGGAAAAGACCTGTTGAAGGACCGCAGGTGTTAAGAAGGTCGATAACCTGCTCACGAACAACCTTGGGGTTTGAACCGAGAACTGTCGGGCCGCCAGCCTGAAGGAAGTCAAAATACTTGTTGCCGTCGATATCGTAAAGATAAGCGCCGTCAGCCTTTGTAAATACAAGCGGGAAGGGATAGTTAAACGCAAGGTTGTGCTGAACGCCGCCGGGGATGATTGATCTTGCTTCTTCAATCATAGCCTTTGACTTAGCGCATTTCTTGTCATAATACTCCTCTTCGTAGTTCTTAAGAACATCGGGCTTGATAGAGTAAATAGGCTTTTTGATAAGCTCATCAAGTTCTCTGTTGATGGCTTTAGCGTCATGATACTCTGAGATAGCGAATCTTGTGTCCATTTTTTTGTCCTCCGTAAAGAATTTTTTGCAATTTCATAAAAGTGAATTGCCGTTCACCCTAATTATAACATAAAATTGTTAAAAGTCAAACAATTATTTTTAATACTATATACAGAGCAGTAAAGAACCGCTTGCCCTCATAGACAAAATATGTCTAAAGCGGTTAAACTTTAGACAAATTATATCTAACAGATTTAAAATTAAAAATCAAAGCAGGGGAAAGACACAATATCTGCCTGCTTAATTCTTAAAACCACAATATATTCTGTGTCACCAAAATTTCAGGTGAATATCTGTTCATTTTGACAAGCTCATTTTCTGCTGCCGAAAAAGATTCCTTTAATTATTCCTGCAATTAAACCGAAAATAAAATACATTAAATCATCGCCTTGTTTTTTACGATTATACATCAAACGGCAGCGCAGTTCAAATCTACAGATGAAGCTATGTACTTCTATTTGTACTTTGCGCAAAAAAGACGGAAGCTGAAAGCTCCCGTCTGATATTAAAAAGATTATTTGAACGGATAAATTGACTGATCAAAGCTTCTGCCGCCCGTGGCAATGCCGTCCTGCAGGAAGCAGTCAAAAGCGTCAATGGTTTTATCTCTGTTCATATCTGCCGCAAGGTAGTAAACCGACCCGCTGTCAATTGTACCCCTTTCAACAAAAGCCTCGTCATAAAGTAAGGATTTGTCCTGTGCGTCAACAATTCCGTCACCGTTGACATCGCCGTAAAGTACAACTCTTGTAACCTTGTAAATTTTGTTTGGATTGTTCTTTGCAATATATTTAACAATACAGCCCGTACCTACCTTTGCGCTGTCTGCAAGCAATTTGCCGTCACAGTCAAATACCATAACAGTTGTAGTTGAGTCGCTTTCGGCTGATTTTATCTGTGCGGCGGTGTTGGCGTTAACATTTATGCCTGTGTAATAGTTATAAGGGGCTTCGCCTATAACCTCGTCGCATACTGCGCAGTGAAGCTCTGTCTTGCCTGAGCCCGTGCGTGACGGCTCGGTTACTGTCACCCATTCGCCGTCGGTGTGGCCTGTCGGCGCAATAGCTGTGTATGAGCAGTTGCCGCAGCGGGTACAGGCGGACTTTAAAATGCCCTCTCTTGTGCAGGTCGGCTCAAACATAACGCTGCTCTCATAACTGTGACCGAGAGCCTCGGTTTCAACAAAATAAGTGTCATCGCAGGTCGAGCAGACATACATATCCTGACCCTTTTCGGTGCAGGTGGCCTGCTTTGAAACATATTTCAAGTATGTATGGTGGAATTCATTGTTTGTGTAGCAGGGATTGCCTATTCTCGTTTCATAATCGGTAACCGCCTGCTCAAGATTGCCGAGAAATACCTCATCGCCTGTCATAATATAGTCATTTATCATTGCGGCAACAATCTCGTCATCAAGAGAATTATCACCGTTGACACCTGTTTTAATAACATTTACGCCGTTCAATGCGAGATTCCACCATTGAGCAGTAGCTACATTTATAGCACCCTTTATAACCTCAAGCATAACATTAGTTGAAAGTAACGCATTGTCGCCCTGAATATTACGAAGCGAGGTACAGCCTATCATAGCTTTTGCAGACATATTGCTGTCACTTGAAAGCAGGTTTGACTGAATTTCAAGCGTGTCAACGGATTTCATATTGGCAAAAACATAGTCGCCTATTCTCGCCACGCCTTCTTCAATAACTATTCTTGTAACATCAGTCCTGCCTGCAAACGGACCTGCATCCGCAGAGGGGTAATCAGGTGTTCTTGCATTGGTAACACCGTCGCCCGAAAGATAGAGCACACGGTTGTCCTTGTCAATAATGTAATAAGCTGTATTTGTGCCGTCAGTAAGCACTCCACGCTCAAAATAACGCAGGTTTGTGGTGTCGGCAAAAATGTTTACCGAGCAAAGACTTGTAAACAGAAGTACAAGCACAAGGAAAAGTGCGAAGGTTCTTTTTGTAATTCTCATCATAATACCTCCGTAGAAACAAACTCATAAAATCCCATTTTACTTTATACTTTATAATAGTATATTTTTTGAAATTTGTAAAGATGTTTATTAAATGTTTCTTTCCTTGACAATTAGTGCCGAATATTATAAACTATTACTTTGGTAATATATGAAATTTACAAACATAAAGGACTGATGCGAATGCTCAAAAACACAGAAAAATCACTTGAAAAACTCGTTGCCCTTTCAAAGGGCAGAGGCTTCGTTTTCCCCGGAAGCGAAATATACGGCGGACTTGCAAACACATGGGATTACGGTCCCCTCGGTGTTGAAATAAAGGAGAACATCAAAAAAGCCTGGAGAAAGAAATTCATTCAGGAAAACAAATATAATGTCGGTCTTGACTGTGCAATTCTTATGAATCCGCAGACATGGGTAGCCTCGGGACATCTCGGCGGCTTTGCAGATCCGCTTATGGACTGCTGTGAGTGTAAAACAAGACACAGAGCAGACAACCTTATTGAAGAGTTCGACGGCACAAATGTTGCAGGCTGGACCAATGAGCAGTTAAAAGCTTATATTGAGGAACATAACATTCCCTGCCCGAATTGCGGTAAGCACAACTTTACCGACATCCGTCAGTTTAATCTTATGTTCAAGACCTTCCAGGGCGTAACCGAGGACTCAAAGGACGAAATCTATTTAAGACCCGAAACTGCGCAGGGTATTTTCGTTAACTTCCAGAATGTTCAGAGAACAACAAGAAGAAAAATTCCCTTCGGCGTAGCGCAGATAGGTAAATCCTTCAGAAATGAGATTACTCCCGGCAAGTTCATTTTCCGTGTGCGTGAATTTGAACAGATGGAACTTGAATTCTTCTGCAAACCCGGTACTGATCTGGAGTGGTTTGATTACTGGAGAGGCTTCTGCCGTGACTGGCTGTATTCTCTTAACATCAACCCCGAGAATTTAAGACTCCGTGACCATGACCCCGAGGAGCTTGTATTTTACTCAAAGGCTACAACGGACTTTGAATATCTTTTCCCGTTCGGTTGGGGCGAGCTTTGGGGTGTTGCAGACAGAACTGATTACGATTTGACCCAGCACATCAATACAAGCGGCAAAAACCTTGAGTATTTTGACCAGGCTACAGGCGAAAAGTTTGTGCCTTATGTCATTGAGCCGTCACTCGGCGTGGAAAGACTTTTCTTAGCCCTTCTTACAGAGGCTTATGACGAGGAGGTTGTTGACGCAGAGAAGAATGACACAAGAGTTGTTATGCATTTCCACCCGGCTATTGCGCCCGTGAAGGCGGCAGTTCTTCCGCTTTCAAAGAAGCTTAACGAAAAGGCTGAGGAAATTTACGCTGAACTTTCAAAGCACTTCAATGTTGATTTTGACGACGCAGGCTCAATAGGCAAGCGTTACCGCCGTCAGGATGAAATCGGTACGCCGTTCTGCATTACGGTTGACTTTGAAACCGTAGGCGATGAAAATGCTCCTGCAGACAACTGTGTAACAGTAAGAGACAGAGATACTATGGAGCAGGTAAGAATGCCTATTGATAAGCTTGTTTCATATATTGAGCAGAAGCTTGAATTCTGATTTTACGGAGGTAAATATAATGGATGCAGCAGGCAAGAAATTACTGCTTGTAATAAATCCTGTCTCGGGCAAAAAGCTCGGCAGACAGTATTCCAAGATGATTATTGACAAATTCAGTGAATCAGGCTTTAGTGTAACCTGCATTTTCACTACTGTAAACGAAAACGCTTACGATATGACTATGAAGAGGGGTAAGGAATTTGACCTTGTTGTATGCGTAGGCGGCGACGGAACGCTTAAAGAAACCGTTTGTGCGGTTATGAAGCTTGAGAACGATATGCCCATAGGCTACATTCCGATGGGTTCAACCAATGACTTTGCTCATTCGGTAGGTATTCCCGACAAGGTTGAAAAGGCTGTGCAGGCAATTATTGACGGCGAGCCCAGAGCAGTTGATATGGGTCAGTTCGGCGACAATGTATTTGTTTATGTTGCAGGCTTCGGCAATTATACCGCTATTTCATACTCGGCAAGTCAGAAGCTTAAAAACATTTTCGGCAAGAATGCTTACTATATGCAGGCAGTCAAGGAGTTTTTCCATATGAAAGGCTACCATGCAAGAATTGAAGCTGACGGCGAAGTTTTTGAGGATGACTATTTCTACGGCGAAGCTTCAAACTCGTACAGCGTCGGCGGAATACCCGTTCTTCACAATATAGGCGTCAGGTTTGATGACGGCAAGCATGAGCTTGTGCTTATTAAAATGTTCCACGGTCCTAAGCAGCTTGCGAGCATGTTCCGTTCGCTTATTAAAAAGGATATTACCGACAACGACCTTGTTGTTTTCAGACATTGCGACAATATCCGCTTCTCGTTTGACGAGCCTACGGCATTCACCCTTGACGGCGAATTCGGCGGCGAGCAGACAGACATTCAGGTAAAGACAATAAAGCATGCCGTGCATATTATTACAGCACAGCCACTTCCCGTAGAGGATGCGCCTGAGGTCGAAGCAGAGGAAGAAAAAGAAACTGTTGAAAGCTGAAACAGTATAAAATTTTAAATCGTAAAACAAAAGCAGGACACGGTGTTTCGTGTCCTGCTCAATTTTTTAATTCTTATGACAATTCAAACTGACCTGTGTAAAGCTGATAATATCTGCCCTTTTGTTCAAGCAGCTGTTCGTGATTGCCTCTCTCGATTATTTCGCCGTGCTCAAGCACCATTATAGCCTTTGCGTTTCTTACGGTTGAGAGTCTGTGCGCAATTACAAATACCGTTCTGTCCGCCATAAGCTTATCCATTCCCTGCTCTATAAGCTTTTCCGTACGGGTATCAATGGAGCTTGTTGCTTCGTCAAGAATAAGCACGGGCGGGTCTGCAACTGCGGCACGGGCAATCGACAGAAGCTGCCTTTGCCCCTGTGACAGATTGACGCCGTCAGAGGTGAGCACTGTATCATACCCGTCGGGCAATGCCATAATGAATTCATGTGCATTTGCAAGCTTTGCGGCGTTGACAATTTCTTCCTTTGTAGCGTCAAGCTTACCGTAGCGGATATTATCCTCAATAGTGCCTGTAAACAGATGCGTGTCCTGAAGCACCATACCGAGACTGCGGCGCAAATCGTCCTTTTTAATCTTCTTTATGTTTATGCCGTCATAACGGATTTTGCCTTCGTTAATCTCATAGAAACGGTTAATAAGATTTGTAATTGTAGTTTTGCCTGCGCCCGTTGAGCCGACAAACGCAATTTTCTGACCTGCCTTGGCATAAAGCGAAATGTTATTGAGCACGGTCTTTTTGCCGTCATATGAGAATGAAACATTCTCAAACACAACATCGCCACGAAGCTTCGTATAGGTTACCGAGCCGTCTGCGGTATGCGTGTGCTTCCACGCCCAGATTCCCGTGTGCTCAGGCACTTCCGTAAGCTCGCCGTTTTCATTTTCTTTTGCATTTACAAGCGTTACATAGCCTTCGTCTGCCTCAGGCTTGCCGTCGAGATACTCAAAAATTCTCTCAGCGCCTGCAATAGCCATAATGGCGTTGTTGAATTGCTGTGACAGGTTAGTAATGGGCTGTGAGAAATTCTTTGAATTTGTAAGGAAAGCGACAATTCCGCCTGCTGTCAGCGCACCCTTGATTGCGAGCACGCCGCCCAATGCAGCTGTAATTGCATAGTTTATGTGCGAAAGGTTGCCCATAAGAGGGAAGAGTATGCTTGCGAAGGTGTTTGCGCCCGTTGACGCCTTGCGGAGATTTTCGTTTATCTCACCGAAGTGCTCCTTGATTTTCTCTTCGTGGTTAAATACCTTTACAACCTTCTGACCTTCAATGGTTTCCTCAATAAAGCCGTTTACCACGCCTATATTCTGCTGCTGCTTTTTAAAGTAGAATGAGCTTTTTTTACCGAGCTTGGTAACAATGAATATCATAAATAATACCATTACTACAACAAGAACGGTAAGAAGAGGGCTGTAATAAAGCATAATGCAGAACGAACCTACAATAGTTATTGCAGAGGATATAAGCTGTGAAAGCCCCTGACTTAAAAATGCCCTGAGGGATTCAACATCATTTGTAAAACGGCTCATAATCTCACCGTTGGGAACGGAATCGAAAAAGCTTATCGGAAAATCCGAAACGCTGTTGAACAAATCCCGTCTTAAAGTGTTAAGCGTTCTCTGAGTCAGGTAAACCGAGCATTTCGCCTTGCCGTAGGAGGCGACAAGCGCAACTGTAAATATGCTTGCCATTATTATGAAGCTTTTTTTCATAGGCTTGAAAAGCTCAAAAGAGAAGCCTTTGCCGACTGCGGGTATAAGCAGCTTGTCAACAATAGGCTGAATGAAAACAGAAACAGCAACCATTGCAACGGAGCTTAGTATGACAAATATAATCATACCCACAAGCAGTTTTTTCTGCTTGCCGATGTACTGTATAAGCCTTTTTACCGTAGCTTTTGTGTTTTTCGGCTTTTCGGTGGCAAATTTCTTGGGTCTCGGCATTACAGCTCACCTCCCTGCTCGTCGAAATCACCGCTGCCCTTTTGCTGGGCGGTGTAGATGTCCTTGTAAATTTCGTTTCTTTCAAGCAATTCCTCATGAGTGCCAATGTCGTTTATTTCGCCGTTGTCAAGTATTATTATCTTGTCGCAGTCCGAAACCGATGACACTCTCTGAGCTATAATTATTTTTGTTGTGTCGGGTATGCTCTTGCGAAGTCCTGCACGGATTCTTGCGTCGGTAGCCGTGTCGACAGCGCTTGTAGAGTCGTCAAGAATTAAAATCTTAGGCTTTTTGAGTATTGCCCTTGCAATACAGAGCCTTTGCTTCTGGCCGCCCGAAACATTTACGCCGCCCTGACCCAAGTCAGTATTATAGCCGTCGGGGAAGGACATAACAAAGCTATCGGCATCTGCAACTGCGCACGCCTCTCTTATTTCCTCATCTGTGGCGTTTTCGTCGCCCCAGCGCAGATTGTCCGCAATAGTGCCCGAGAACAGAACATTCTTCTGAAGCACCATACTTACGGCGTCACGAAGCGACTGAAGGTGATAGCTTTTAACATTTTTGCCGCCGACAAAAACATCGCCCTCGTTTGTGTCATAAAGACGGGGAATAAGCTGAACGAGCGAGGATTTTGAACTGCCCGTTGCACCCATAATACCTACCATTTCGCCGCTTTCAATTTTAAAGCTGACATTTTTAAGTATGTTTTTGCCCTTGCCGTAGGCAAACGATACATTTTTGAATTCAATACTGCCGTCATTGACATTAGTGTCTGCATTTTCGGGGTCCGTGATGTCGGCTTCTTCGTTGAGCACTTCGCCTATTCTTTTTGCGCTTGCCTCGGACATAAACAGCTGAGCTACCATCACAATTGTGAAAAGGAAGCTCATAATTATTTGCATAATATAGGTGAAAATAGCGGTAAACTCACCTACAACAAGAGTTTCCTCAGCTATTGCCTTAGTGGCAATTATAACAACTGCAAGTATAGTAAGGCTCATTATAAGCATAAGCGCAGGCTCGCCGAGAATAATAAGCTTTTCAGCATGAAGCGCCGCACCCATAAGCTCGTCATTTGCCTTTTTGAATTTCTTTTTTTCGTAATCTGTTCTTACAAAGGTCTTAACAACTCTTATATTGGTAAGGTTTTCCTGAATTGAAGCGTTGAAGCCGTCGAACATTTTAAGCATTGCCCTGAAGCGCTTGATTGCGACAGGACCTGCGATAGCAAGAACAATTACAATTATTGGCAGGGAAACAGCAAACACGCTTGAAACCTGCTTGCTTTTTGAAATGCAGATTACAAGGGCGGAAATGAGCATAATAGGCGCCCTGAAAATACCTCTTATAAGCATTAAAAATGTATTCTGAACCGTGTTGACATCGGTGGTCATTCTCGTAATAAGCGAAGCGGTTGAGAAGCGGTCAATGTTCGAAAATGAGAAGGTCTGAACACGGCTTACAAGCGCACCTCTGAGCGTTGAGCCGAAGCCCATGCCTGCAACAGATGCAACTATTGCCGCCGATGCGCCGCATAAAAGCGAGCAGACTGCAAGCCCGAGCATTTTTGCGCCTAAAATGAATATTGTATTTATAGCCTGTTGCTGAATTGCAGGGTCGGTAGTTTCCGTCAGGCGTATGGTTTCAACAATGTCAGCCATAACCTGCGGAATAAGCAATTCAAATATTACCTCGCCTATCATAAGCAGAGGTGAAATAAAGGCGTAGAATTTATATTTGTCAGCGTATTTTAACAGCTTGAACAATTCATCAGCCTCCTTTTCTTAAATCGTTGTAGTTTATTTTAATAATCCGATAGACTTTTGTCAATTATTGTATGCCTTAAAGGGCAGAAACGCCGAAGCTGTTGACCAGAGCGGTTATCTTTTCGCCGTTTTTGCACATAGGGCAGTGCAGTGCAGGGTGCGATTCATAGCCTGCAAGGTCATTGACGCCGAAAACAGAGCAAACAGGAATGTCAACACAGCTGTGAAGGTTTGAGAAAATTGAGCATATGCCGACAGGCGCACCGTTGTAGTAACGGACAGCTTCAACAGCTGACTGTGCAGTATAGCCCGTAACTATTGACACTGCAAGTATAAGTACCTTTTTGCCGTCAAGCATAGGTGCGGTATTATCTCTGAAAAACAGCTGACTGCCGTTGATTTTTTCGGGAGTAAGTACAAATATATTTTTGTCGGCATTTATACAGTAATAGTCAGGCTTTGAAAGCGCCTGCGCAAGATATGCGCCGATTACCTCACTGCCGTCAAGGCAGAGTATAGTGTCTACCTCTGTTGTCAGCCTGTAATTGTCTGCAAGCACCTTTGCAATTTCCTGCGCTTCTTTACTGCTTGCCTTGTTGGCGGCAACATCAATATAATAATTCATATGGCTGTGCGCTGTTGCAAAATGCCCCTTGTAAACCTTAAGCTTAACATACGGATTGCCTGAGCTTATTTCAATCAACTCACCGAGCTTCATAATTATTCCTCCGATAATATATACAATTATAACTGTAATTATTTAATTATATTACATTAATCGAATTTTTGTCAATAAGCCTTGCAAAACAGACAGTTGTATACTTTGAAAAATTGTGATATAATCACAAATTGAATTGAGAATATGGAGATGTTATAAATGAATTACACCTTTTCAGACAGAATATCATCATTGAAGCCGTCGGCAATCCGTGAAATACTGAAGGCGACAAGCGACCCGTCGGTAATTCCCTTTGCGGCAGGCAATCCCGATGCGGCGGCATTTCCCATTGACGAGGTAAGGGAGATTTCAAAAAGAATTTTTGACGAAATGCCCGTTCTCGCTTTGCAGTACGGCATTACAGAAGGTTATGCGCCCCTGCGTCAGAGAATTAAAGAATATATGAAGCAGACCAAAAATATCGGCAGGGATTTTGACGATATTATTATCACTTCGGGTGCAACGCAGATTATGGACCTTACCACAAAGGTTTTTTGCAATTTCGGCGACACGGTTATATGCGAAACACCTTCGTTTATAGGCTCGCTCAACTGCTTCCGTTCATACGGCTGCAAACTGAAGGGCGTACCCGTTGAGGCTGACGGAATAAATGTTGAAATTCTCGAAGAGAAGCTTAAAACAAGTGAAAATGTGAAATTTATTTATACTATTCCGAATTTCCAGAACCCGTCAGGCGCAACAATGAGCCTTGAAAAGAGGAAAAGAGTATATGAGCTTGCCAAAAAGTACGGCGTGCTTATTTTAGAGGACAACCCGTACGGTGATTTGCGTGTTGCAGGCGAGGATGTACCCAACATAAAGAGCTTTGACGAGGACGGCATTGTAATTTACGCAGGCTCCTTCTCAAAGGTGCTTGCTCCCGGCATAAGAGCAGGCTATGTAATTGCGCCTGCCGAGATTATTTCAAAAATGACTGTCGGCAAGCAGGCGGCAGATACTCACTCTACAATGTTTACGCAGATTCTTGTTGACGAGTGGATGAAGTCGACGGATTTGAATGAGCATATAAATAAAATCCGTCAGATTTACCGTAGAAAGCTTAATCTTATGTGTGATTTGATTGACGAGTATTGGGGCGGTTTTGTAAAGTATGTGCGTCCCGAGGGCGGTCTGTTTGTATGGTGCGAGCTGCCTGAAAGCGTCAATATGCTTGAGTTTGCGGCAAAGTGCGTTGAAAATAAGGTTGCGGTTGTTCCCGGCAGTGCATTTATAGTTGAGCCTGAGGAAACAACAAACTGCATAAGACTTAATTTCTCAACCCCGAGTGATGAAAAAATAGTCGAGGGCATGGAAATTCTCAAAAAGGTTAAAGAATTATATGTATAATCTGTCCGACATAGATACGGTAAAATCAATACTGACCCGTCACGGCTTCACATTTTCAAAGGCTTTGGGGCAGAATTTCCTTGTAAATGACGAGGTTTGTCCCGCTATGGCTGAAGAGGCGGTCAGGGACAGCGAAACGGGCGTTATTGAAATAGGCGCAGGTGTGGGCGTGCTTACTGCCGAGCTTTGCAAAAGGGCAAAAAAGGTCGTGTCCGTTGAGCTTGACAAAAGGCTTCTGCCAGTGCTCGAGGAAACCCTTGCCGATTTTGACAATTTTGAGGTTGTCAATGCAGATATTTTAAAGCTTGATTTAAAAGAGCTTATAAAAGATAAATTTGCTGATTGCAGGACGGTAAACATTTGTGCCAATCTTCCGTATTATATAACATCACCTGTAATTATGAAGCTTTTAGAGGATGAGCTTCCTGTTGAAAGTATAATAGTAATGGTGCAGAAGGAGGCGGCTGACAGGCTGACTGCAAAGGTAGGCACAAGAAATTCGGGTGCAATTACCGTTGCGGTAAATTATTATGCGCAGGCTCAGAAGTTTTTTGATGTTTACAGAGATTCTTTTGTGCCGTCACCCAAGGTTGACTCTGCCGTTATTAAGCTCAGCCTTTATGATGAGGTGCCGTTTAAGGTCGATGATGAGGCCTTCTTCTTTAAAATGGTAAAGGCCATTTTTATGCAGCGCAGAAAAACTGCATCAAACGGTATTTCGGCAGGACTCGGCATCGATAAGCAAAAAATAACCGACACGCTTGTAAAGTTAGGTCTTAACGAAAGCGTCAGGGCAGAGGCGTTAAGCTTTGAAGAGCTTTGCGCACTGTCAAATGAGCTTTGCAAATAATTTTTTATTTATTGCTTGACAAATGTTAATTTCGGTGTTAGTATAGTTAAAAATTGAAAAAGGCTGTGACGAAGACGGCTGAGTTTGGTGCTCACAAACAGAGATTCGGTGGTTGGTGCGAACCGAAAGCATAAACTTAAAGCCCATCCCTTCCGAGCCGGAGGTCCGAAAGATTTTATTTAGTAGGCGCTTCCCGTGATTGCTGCGTAAAGGCATAGGAATTGTTGGATTCCGAGAGTGGCAGCCGTAAGGCTGCAATTTGAGTGGTACCGCGGATGTGATTTTCACACTCGTCTCAAAGTTGAGACGGGTGTTTTTTTATTTATAAAATCTTTTAAGGAGGAGATTATTATGGATATGCCAAAAACAAACCACGCAAAAGCAGAGCTGTTAGAGGTGGCAATGCGAATTCGTGAAATGCGTGAAATTTCGGGACTTACCGAAGAGGAAATGGCGATTGAAACAGAGGTAACTGTTGACGATTACCGCAGGTATGAGGCGGGCGAGCTTGACTTTCCGTTTACCTTCCTGCACAAATGCGCTCACATTTTTAACATAGATATAAATAACATTATTGAGGGCAAGAGCGCACATCTTTCACTTTATACCGTTACAAGAAAAGGCGAGGGCAGACAGACTGCCAAAGAGGACGGCATTGACATTATAAATCTTGCTCCGAAATTCCGTAAAAAGCTTGCAGAGCCTCATTGGGTAAAATATGAGTATGATGAAGCTTTACAGAATAAACCCATTCACTGCACAACCCATTCGGGTCAGGAATTTGACTATGTAATCAAGGGCCATTTAAAGGTGCAGGTAGGCAACAATACCGAAACGCTTTACGAGGGCGACAGCATTTACTACAACAGCTCGACTCCTCACGGTATGATAGCCGTTGACGGCGAGGACTGCGTATTCTTAGCCGTAGTAATGGCTGGCGCAGACGAAAAAGAAGAAATTATAAGAGATACGCTTATTCCGCAGAATGTTAAAACAAAAGGCTTGGTAAGCGACAAATTTGTAAGCTGTCAGACAAACGAAAAAGGCTATCTCGAAAAAATTGAATTTCACAATGAGGACAAATTCAATTTTGCATTTGATATAGTAGATGAAATTGCAAAGAAAGACCCCGACAAGCTTGCAATGCTGCACATCTCAAAAGACAAGACAGAAAGACGCTTCAGCTTTAACGATATGAAACGCTATTCAAACCAGACGGCTAACTATTTCAAATCCCTCGGCATTAAAAAGGGCGACAAGGTTATGCTCGTTTTAAAGCGGCATTATCAGTTCTGGTTCTCAATGCTTGCGCTTCACAAGCTGGGTGCAGTTGCAATTCCTGCAACAAATCAGCTTCAGTCGCACGATTTTGAATATCGCTTCAAGGTAGGCGAGGTAAGCGCAATCGTATGTACCGCCGACGGCGATGTTGCTCATCAGGTTGAAATTGCAGAGCAGACATATGCAGGTCTTAAAAACAAAATTATAGTCGGCGGCAAGCGTGAGGGCTGGCACGATTTCAATGAAGAGTTTTCACTGTTCAGCGCACATTTTTACAGGTCTGAGGAAACACCCTGCGGCAATGACCCTATGGTTATGTTCTTCACCTCAGGTACAACAGGCTACCCGAAGCTTGCAATTCACTCATACAAGTATGCTTTGGGTCACTACATTACAGCTAAATACTGGCACGGCGTAAGCGACGACGGCCTGCACTTCACTATTTCGGAAACAGGCTGGGGCAAGGCTCTCTGGGGCAAGCTTTACGGTCAGTGGCTCTGCGAAGGTGCAGTATTCACTTATGACTTTGACCGTTTTGACGCTTCTGATATTCTTCCGATGTTTGCAAAGTATCATATAACCACCTTCTGCGCACCGCCCACAATGCTTCGTATGATGATTAAACAGGACATTTCGCAGTATGACTTTTCATCTGTCCGTCATATGACAACAGCAGGCGAGGCACTTAACCCCGAGGTTTATCGCCAGTTTGAAAAGGCAACGGGCTTGCAGATTATGGAGGGCTTCGGTCAGACCGAAACAACCCTTACCGTAGGCAATCTTATGGGCGGTACTCACAAGGTAGGCTCAATGGGCAAGCCTTCGCCTATGTATGATATGGACATTGTTGACGAAAACGGCAACAGCGTACCCGTAGGCGAAACGGGCGAAATCGTTATAAAGACAAGCGAAAAAATCCCGTGCGGACTTTTCCTCGGCTATTACCGTGATGAAGAGTCAACCAAAAAGGTATGGCATGACGGTTATTATCACACAGGCGACACGGCATGGCGTGACGAGGACGGCTTCCTGTGGTATGTCGGCAGAGTTGACGATGTAATCAAATCTTCGGGTTACAGAATAGGACCGTTTGAGATTGAAAGTGTTATTATGGAGCTTCCGTATGTTCTTGAATGCGGTGTTTCAGCCGTTCCCGATGATGTAAGAGGTCAGGTGGTTAAGGCAAGCATTGTGCTTGTAAAGGGCACCGAGGGTACAGACGAGCTTAAAAAGGAAATTCAGGACTATGTCAAGAAGAATACAGCTCCCTACAAATACCCGAGAATTGTTGTATTCCGTGACGAGCTTCCCAAGACTATCAGCGGTAAAATTCAGAGAAATCAGCTTTAATTAAACCAAGGCAAAACAAAAAGCAGACCTTTTCAGGTCTGCTTTAATTTTTATATAAGAATTAAGCTACGGTGTAAGCCTTGCCCCATTCGCTGACGGTTTCTGCGAATTCCTCGCCCTTAAGCGCTGTAAGGCATTTTGTTCTGTACCTTTCAAAAAGATTCAAATCCTCTGAAAGAGCCGCAAATCTTTGTACCGTAAAAATATAGTCGCCTATTACAAAGCTTGCCGCCTTGCCCTCTTCCGTTGACGAAAGCTGCTCGTAAAAGCCTTTGGGATAGCTCTTGTCATCTGCGTCAATTACAATGGCGTTTGAGGTTAAGGTAACATTGTCGGCATAAGTGCTTGCTCCGTCAAACGAAACCGAGCCGTCATTTATGTCTTCAACCATTTTGCTGAATTTTGACATAATGCTCTGCTTTTCTGCGTCGCTCATGGCAACAGCGTTGTTGTTGTCGTCAACCGTTGTAAGAAATCCCGTAATTGCCTTAAACGCAATATAATGGCTGTTAAAATAATTCTTCAGCTCATCCTCCGACACGGGCTTTGCGCCGTCGGCAGAGTAAATACTGAGCATTAACGCCTGACGGTATGTGTTGCTCAGCTCGATTTTATATAAATCCTGCTTCGTAATTTTGTTTTGAGTATAGTACTCACCGTATGCGTGCCACAAAGCGTCAACATTGTCGGAAACATTGATTTTTTCTTCAGTGCCGAGCTTAAGCCCTCTGTTTTGAAATTCGGAATTCACAGCTACATAGTCGGCGAGCTTTTTGTTTGCAATTTCCGTCTGCTCTGTCTGTGAGGCGTCGGCGTTTTCAGCTTTAGCTCTGTCAAGAAAATAGTTGTATATGCCCTGACTTATTTTTTCGCCGTTAACCCTGACAGAAGCATATCTGCCGCATGAGCACATAAAAACGGTTAAAATGAAGCAGAGTAATAATGCAACAGCTCTTTTTTTCATTTTAACCACCTCTTTTACTTTCTGTTTTTGTAATATTCCTTTAAAAGCTTTTCTTTTAACTGCTCGTTTTCTTCGAGCTTCTGCGCACGCTGTTTATACAGCTTCTTGTGTCTGCCCAAAATTCCGTTGCGGTAAAATGCAACTAAAAACATACCTGCAACAGCACCTACGGATGACATTATTATGTCTATCATAGTGTCGGTCAGTCCGTAGTCGGACATGGGCATAGAATTCTGCAGCTGCAGACCGTAAACCCTGTCCATAGTGAACTCATACATTTCCCAGCCTACTGCTATAAAGCAGGCGGCAAAAATGCTGAACATACCCGCAACCGCAGGTGAGAGCCTTCTCTTTTTACCCTGAACTACAACTGCAAGGTCATACGCAATCCACGAGGCTATAAAGCCTGCGAAGAAATGCGTTACAAGGTCGAAATGATGAAATTCAGTTCTGTTGTTTAATGTTGAGCCTACAACCACGCCTATAAATATAAATATATTCAGCATAGACTGCGTGGTGTAGTCAACCCTTGTTATAAATGTATAGCCGCCTAAAATCTGGAAGAAATCCCAAAGATGTGTAAATATAATAGCGAAAATAGCTTCGAGAAATTCAACCACCGAGCCGTGAAACAGTCCGTAAATGCCCCAAATAAGAATGAGCACCCTGAGGACTGTCCACAGTATTTGATGCGAAAGCGGTATATAGCCGGATTCAAATCTGTCCTCTGTCATTAAAACAATCCTTTACTTAAATCTTGCTATCATACCGACAGTGTGCTGACCGTCGCTCGGAGCTCTTGCGCCTACAAGGTCGCCGTCTATTGAAAGCGTAGAGCCGCAGGCAACAAACTCACCGCTGTTGAGAACGCATATGCAGTCGAACTTGTCATCACGGGAACCGCCGTAGCCCTGAACCGAGCTTACCTTACCCATTGCGTTAAATGTAACTATAACGCCGTCTGTGCCGCCCTTGTTGCCTATGGTTTTGAGGTCACGGCTGCCCGACGCCGAGTAACCGCAGACAACAATTGTGCCGTCCTTTGCGGTTGTAATATCGTTAAATCCGTCAGCATAGAAGCCTCTGAAAGCGTTTTCCCATACGATAGTGCCGTTAGGATTGTACTTTACAATAATTGCGTCATAATCGCCCTGATTGCCAAGCGTTGCAAGGCTCTGATCCGAGGACTGCGAACGGCCTACAACAACACAGCCGTCGCCCACAGCGTTTATGCCGGAGAAGTTATCAATCCTGCTTCCGCCGTAGTGCTGAGTCCATTCAAGATTGCCGCTTGAATTGAATTTGGCTATAACAGCGTCAGCCTTGCCGTAATTCTCTATACCCTTGCCCGATGAGAAATTACCCACTGCATAGATATTGCCCGAGGGGTCAACATCGACATCGTTAAATGAGTCGCCCGTGGAGCCTATTGCCTTTGCAAATACTATGTCGCCGTTTGAGTTGAATTTAACAACTGCAGCTGCCGTAGTGCCTGCGGAAAGCCCGAGCACAGAAGCATTGCCGTCTGTTGAAGCCGAAAGACCTGCTGCAACGATTGAGCCGTCTGTGCCGACTGCTACGCCGTTAAAGCCGTCTGTCATTCTGCCGCCGAAATTCTTAACCCAGCGCACATCACCCGAGGAGCTTAATTTGTAAAGTACAGCGTCATAGTCGCCGTAATTCTGGAAACCGAGATTCATAGCGTTTGTGTAACCTGCGGCATAGATATTTCCGTCAGAGTCAACATCAACGCTGTTAAGTGAAAGCGAGCCGTCGCCCGAAAGCACCTTCTGCCACTTGAGCTTGCCCGAGTCATCATACTTGATAACAACTATATAAGGAACCGAAGCGTCATCCGAAACAAGCTTTTCAACCGTACCGTCCTTTGAGTTTGACTGGAAAAGAGCTACACAGCCGCCGTCAGGTGTTGCCGCAACTGCTTTGTAGCTGTCGTTCTGCGAGCCGCCGAGAGTTGTGCCCCAGTTTGAGTTGTTGCCTCCCTGACCTGCAATACCTGTTGTATAGTTAAGAGTATAAGTCAGTATCTCGCCGTTTTCGTCAGTAACGAAATTACCGTTTCTGTCAGTAACCTGTACCTCTGTAATAACTCTTTCAACTTTAGGCGGAACGGTTATCATAGTGCTGACTATTTTGCCGTTTGCGTCTGTCACGGGGTTGCCGTTTTTATCGGTAAGCGGAATTTCAACATTCTTTGAATGATAAATAACAGATGTCTTAACCTTTCCGTTTTCGTCGTAAACCTTGTCGCCGTTGGCGTTGGTAACTTCAACTATTTCGGTTTCAAGCACTACCGTAATAGCCTCGCCGTTTTCGTCGGTAACCGGCACGCCGTTTTTGTCGGTAACCACAACGACCTCGTCACTGCTGCCGGCGTTTTTTTTGCAGGCAGGCAGAATGACAATCACAGCTATTATAAGTGTAAGCGCCAAAGCCAATGCAATAAGCTTTTTACTTTTGTTCATATTCGCTCCTCCGAATCGTGAGTCAAATTATTCATATACATCTTATATATTATCATAAACTTATTCTAATTTCAATCAAAATTTAGAGGTAATTCGTAATATTATTGTTAATATTTATTGAACAGACACTATATAAAATTTGAAAATTATGTTACAATAAAATCCATAAAACAAAAAACTTCAGGTGATGAAAATGATTGTTGACGCTCAGCTTGTAAAACGGCTTGAAAACTTAAGCAAAATTGAGCTTTCGCAAAAAGAAAGAGCGCTGATGGAAACTGATTTGGAAAAAATTCTCAGCTTTATGGACAAGCTTGACAGCCTTGACACGGACAGCATTGAGCCTGCCCGACGCAGTCCTGTGAAGCTTGAGGACTTGCGTGATGATATTGCTGAAAGCCCGGCTCTGCGTGAAGATATACTCTCAAACGCTCCCAGACAGTCTGAGGGCTGCTTTGCCGTGCCGAAAACGGTTGACGGAGGCGAGGTATGAACACTGTAAATTCTATGAGCGCCGTGGAGCTTTCCCGTCAGATTCAAAAAGGCAATATAAGCGTTAAAGAGGTCTTGAATTCATTTCTCAAGATAGCGGAAAAATATGACGGCATACTGCATTGCTACAATACAGTATGTGCAGAAACTGCCGAAAAAAGAGCAGGGGAAATCCAGAAAGGAATTGAAAACGGCAGGTACAGAGGCAGGCTTGCAGGTGTACCCATAGCGATTAAGGATAACATATGCACAAAAGGGATTGCAACAACCTGCTCGTCGGGTATTCTCAAAAGCTTTGTGCCTTTTTATAACGCAAGCGTCATTGAAAGCATTTATAACGGCGGTATGCTTGTTACGGGTAAGCTCAATATGGATGAGTTTGCCATGGGCAGTACAACTCAGACCTCTGCTACGGGCGCAACTAAAAACCCGTGGGATTTAAACAGAGTTGCAGGCGGCAGCTCGGGCGGCAGTGCCGCTGCTGTTGCGGCAGGACTTGTTCCTCTGAGTTTAGGTACCGACACGGGCGGCTCAATCCGTCAGCCATGCTCCTTCTGCGGTGTATCGGGGCTTAAGCCTACATATTCTGCTGTGTCCCGTTACGGACTTATAGCTTATGCTTCATCCCTTGACCAGATAGGGCCTGTCGGCAGATGCGTTGAGGACTGTGCGGCTCTTTTTGAGCTGATTTGCGGTCCGGATTCAAAGGACAGCACCTCTGCGAAGAATTATCATTTTGACTTTGAACAGGCAGTAAAGGGCGAAATAAAAGGCAAAAAAATCGGCATTCCGAAAGAGTATATGTCAGGTGATATTAACGAAGAGGTAAAGTCTGCAATTCTTAACGCCGTGGATGTTTTCAAATCTCTCGGCGCAAGCGTTGAGTATTTTGACCTGCCTTTGTCCGATTTTGCCACGCCGGCCTATTATATAATTGCCTGCGCCGAAGCTTCGTCAAATCTTGCAAGATTTGACGGGGTGAAATACGGCTGTGCGGCGGAGAATTGTGGCAGTCTTGACGAGCTTTATGTAAAAAGCCGTTCGCAGGGCTTTTCAATGGAAACCAAACGCAGAATAATGCTCGGCAATTTTGTGCTTTCAAGCGGTTATTATGAGCAGTATTATATGAAAGCTCTGAAGGCGCAGAGCCTTATATCAAAAGCATTTGACAAGGCATTTGAGCGTTTTGATATTATACTCGCTCCCGTTGCGCCTGCAACAGCATGGGGACTCGGCGAAAAGCTTGACAACCCCGTAGAAATGTATTTAAGCGATATTTATACCGTAACGGTCAATCTTGCAGGACTGCCTGCATTTGCCATGCCGTGCGGATTTGACAAAAGCGGTTTGCCCGTCGGTATGCAGCTTATAGGCAGACGCTTTGGCGAAGCGGAAATACTCAGTGCGGCAAAGGCTTTTGAAAGCGTTACGGAATATCATAAAGCCGTGCCGAAGCTTGTAAAGGAGGGTAGCCTGTGAATTGGGAAACGGTAATAGGTCTTGAAGTTCATGCCGAGCTTTCGACAAAAACCAAAATTTTCTGCGGCTGCTCTGCCGAATTCGGCGGTGAGCCTAACACCCGTGTGTGCGAAATCTGCTCGGGTATGCCCGGCGTTCTGCCCCGTCTTAATAAAAGCGTAGTTGAATTTGCAGTAAAGGCAGGTCTTGCACTCAACTGTGATATTACACGGCTTACGCAGTTTGACAGAAAAAATTATTTTTATCCCGATTTGCCGAAGGCTTATCAGATTTCACAGCTGTACCTGCCTCTTTGCAGAAACGGTTATATTGAAATTGACTCTGACGGCGGCAAAAAGCGTATAGGAATTCACGAAATACATATGGAAGAGGATGCCGGCAAGCTTATACACAGCGAAAACGGCGGTACGCTTGTTGACTACAACCGTTGCGGAGTGCCGCTTATTGAAATTGTAACAGAGCCTGATTTTCGCTCGTCAGGGGAAGTAATCGATTTCCTTGAAAAGCTGAAGCTTATATTGCAGTATCTCAGCGTTTCCGACTGCAAAATGCAGGAGGGCTCAATGCGTGCAGATGTAAATCTTTCTGTCAGAGCTTTGGGTGAAACAGAGCTTGGCACAAGAACGGAAATGAAGAATTTAAGTTCCTTCCGTGCAATAGAAAAGGCAATAGAATTTGAAGCCGACAGGCAGTCAGCCCTGCTTGAAAACGGACAGCGTATAGTGCAGGAAACACGCCGCTGGGACGAAAAGCTTAATAAAAATTATTCAATGCGTTCAAAGGAAGAGGCGGCTGATTACAAATATTTTCCCGAGCCCGATTTGCCGCCTGTTGAAATTGATGACGCTTATATTGAAGGTGTAAAAAACAATCTGCCGGAGCTTCCCGAACAAAAGAAAATGCGCTATATTTCACAGCTTAGCTTGCCCGAATACGATACGGCTGTTCTGACGGGCGATGTGTCGCTTATGAGCTTTTTTGAACGGGCGAACGGGCTTTGCACAGACGCCAAAGAGCTTTCAAACTGGATCTTGGGCGAGGTGCTGAGGCTTAAGCGTGAAAACGCTTTGCAGTCAGAGGAAATTCCGCTTAGTCCCGAGTCGCTTGTAAGCATAATCAATATGGTAAAGAGCGGTAAAATCAACAGAAATATCGGCAAGGCAGTACTTGAAAAGGTGTTCACAGACGGAGTTGAGCCTGAAGAATATGTCGAAAATAATTCGCTCGGGCTTTTGAGTGACGCTTCTGCCGTAACTGCCGCTGCAGAAAAGGTTATAGCCGAAAACAGCAAGGCTGTTGCACAGTATAAGGGTGGCAAAGCCAACGCATTTCAATTCCTTGTCGGTCAGACTATGAAAGCGCTCGGCGGCAAAGCGCCTGTGCAGCAGGTAAAGGATGCACTCTCAAATCTTCTTAAATAACAAAAAGCATCGCAAACTCTCTCTTGACATAGAACAAATGTTCGTCTAAAATAGTACTTGCGAGTGAACAAAAAAATTATACAGCACCTACGGCTTCAAGCCGTTAGGTGTTGTTTTAATTTAAGCTGGAAGTTAAGGAGGTTTTATGAATTACGAGGAGCTGATAGGAATTGACGATGAAGAATACACCTTCATTTCGGAAAAATTTGAAATAATGACACCAGACGACACAAAAGAATTGCCGAGGTATATTATGAGCACACGAAAGCAGAATTTAAGACGGCTTATAAATCTTGCCATTGACGCAGAGCTTGACGAAATAACAGGCAGGTGTATTAAAGAAAAATACTTCCTCGGTCGGCCTGTCACCAAAATTGCAGAGAATATAGGTCAGAGTAGATACAATGTTTACAGGTACATAGACAGAGGCACGAAAAAGCTTTATTCAATGCTTAAATATGCTTATTTCTGCGGCTTCAGCCTGATAAATCCTCCTGAAAACCTGGAGGATTTAATTATGAAATCAAAAAAGGAGGCATAATATGAAAACAATAAGAATTGAGGTATCGCCCGAGGTACAGCATGACGAAATTATAAATGCAGGCGTTATGTTTGAGCACAATGCAACCGAGCTTGAATTTGCGCTTGACGGGCAGTACATTCAGCAGGATTATAAATATTACATAGAGTTTGCAATGCCGTCAGGTGTGGCAAGAAGCGATTATCTTGAGCCCGACGAAAACGGCGTAATAACCTTTTTGCTGCCCGACACGGTAACCTCACAGATGAGCGTGCTTTGTTACTTCAATATAATAAAAATTGACGAAGAAACCTATGACACACAGCTTGTAATCAAGCCGTTACAGTTAAGGCTCAGCTTTGAGAGCGTAGCGTCAACAGACGAGGCACTTGCAAGGGAATACAGCTTCTCTGTCAATGCGCTTTTACAGGCAATTAAAAACGGCGACTTTTCAGGCGAGGTGGCAGACGGCAGTATAACCAATGCAAAGCTTGCCGACGGTGCGGTTGGTATTGAAAAGCTTGACAGCGACATACAGGAGTTTGTAAATGATGTGGCGTCCTTTCTTTCTCTTATGGTAGAAAAAGCGGAGCTTACAGATAACAAATCGCAGACGCTTTTGCCTGACAATACAGGCAATAAATACCCAACTGTTAATGCAGTTAGGAATTTCCTGATTGAAAATATAGGTGCATTTTACAGACCGCAGCTTTTAAAAGAAATAACACTTGAAAATGCCGTCAGTGATTTTCTGGTTGACGCATTGCCGAATTCCGACAGCTTTGAGTGCAGGGAGCTTTTTGTGCAGCTCGACGCTCCTGCGGCAGAAAGCGAAAACGCCGTTAAATTCTATGTGCGTTCAAGAGAAGATACATGGCAGAATATTGCAGGTCAGACAAATGATTTAAAAATCTATACAACCGCTTCAAAGCATACATTTATGAGCGTACATTACACTCAATATGAGGAGAAATTCTGGAAATGCGAATACGGCTTTTCGGGGCTTTCCCCGACATTTTCATTCGACGGCGTGGCACCGTGCTTTGCGCTTAAAACTTCAAGCGGCAACGCTTCCGATTTTAACGCTGACGGCATAACCGGATTAAAAATTGCAGGCACATTGCCCGCAGGCACTAAAATCAAAGTCTGGGGAACGGTGAAAAATAATGCCTGAGAATTTAAAGTATTTATGCAATAAAACAGGTGTTTCAAAATATAATGGAATAGTCGGTGAATTTTATGAACGCTGAAATTCTGGTAGCTCTGCTCTCTTTTTTAGGTACTCTTCTCGGAGCTCTCGGCGGTATTGTGGCAAGCGCAAAGCTTACTAATTACAGAATAAGCGAGCTTGAAAAGAAGGTCGACAGGCACAACAATTTTGCCGAAAAAATACCGGTTATGGAGCAGAGAATAAGCATTCTGGAAAAATATAAAAGCACTCAGGAAAGGATTGGTTTGAATTGACTAACGGTATAGATGTAAGCCGTCATCAGGGCGTAATTGATTGGAACAAGGTAAAGCAAAGCGGCGTTGACTTTGCAATGATAAGAGCAGGCTACGGCAAATATGAGAGCCAGAAGGACCCGAAATTTGAGGTAAACTATCAAAACGCAAGGAAAGCCGGCATCAAGGTCGGCGCCTATTATTACAGCTATGCAAAAAGCGTTGAGGACGCAAAAAAGGAAGCCGAGGTTTTTCTTAAAATCATTAAGGGCAAGCAGTTTGAAATGCCCGTAGCTTTTGATGTTGAAGAAAAATCGCAGTCTGACAAGGGCAAGGCTTTTGTGTCCGACATTATAAGAGCGTTTTGCGAAAGGGTCGAGAGGGCAGGCTATTTTGTGTCGGTTTATGCCAACAAATACTGGCTTGAACATTATATTGACGACGACTGCAAGCGCAAGTATGACATCTGGCTTGCTCACTGGGCAGCGCAGACTGATTATAACGGGCGTTACGGTATGTGGCAGAATTCCTCAAAGGGCAGAATTCAAGGCATTTCGGGCAACTGCGACACAGACAAGGCATATAAGGATTACCCGAAAATTATGCGTGAATACGGCTTGAACGGCTTTAAAAAGAGCGGTGCGTCATCAGGCTCGGGCAGTATTACGCTTGCGGCAGGCACTATGGTGTCGCTTCACAATACTCCCGTGTATATTTCCGCAACAATAAAAAAGCCTGCGCTCAGGCTTACAGGCACATACTATGTCTATGACGGCATTGATATGAATTCAAGGCTGAGAATAACCAACACTCTGTCCCGTGTAGGCAAAAAGCCCGTAAGCGATAATGTTACGGGTTATGTAAATATATCGGACATAAAATAAGGTGAAAGAATGGAAAAATATTTATACGAGGGCACGCTTATACTCATACCCGTGCTCAATGTAATAGGCTGGATTTTAAAAAACACACAATATATACCCGACAAATATATTCCGCTTATTTTATTGCCCCTCGGCGTTTTAGGCTCGTTAGGCATAATGGGATTTAATGTTACGGCAGTACTTCAGGGAGTACTTGTAACGGGTACGGCGGTTTATTCAAACCAGCTTGTAAAGCAGATGAAAAACTGAATATAATTAAAACCGCAGCAGTCAAGCCTGTTGCGGTTTGTTTTATTGACAAAAAATCCGAACAGTTAACCAGCTGCCCGGATTTAGTCTTTTACGAATTTAATTATATCGGTGATGTCGCAGTCAAGTGCATAACACAGAGCGTCGAGCGTTTTCGTACTCATTGCCTCGCCTTTTTTGATTCGGTAAAGCGTATTTGCCGAAAAGCCTTGCTTGAATATAAGGTGATATTCGGTTATTCCCTTTTTGTAAAGCGTCTGATAAAACGGCTCATAGCTAATCATTTTCATCACCGAAAATATATTATCATACTCAAAGTATTGACAATACTCAATATTTTGAGTATAATTTGCTTGTCGATGTTTCGACAAATTGTTTTAGGAGGAAAATTATGAACGAACAGAATAATGAAAATTATACTCAAAACAACTTTTCTCAGGAAGAAAACCGTCCTGTACAACAGTCGAATTCTTCAAATGGGTTATCAATTGCTGCACTTGTATGCGGTATTTTGGGAATAGTTGGAGGATTTATTCCGGTAGTAAAGTATTTTACATTAGTATTGGCTATCTTGGGAATTGTTTTTGGTGTTAAAGGACAAAAGCAAGCCAAAGAATATGCTGTGTCAACAGGGCTGGCGACTGCAGGACTTGTGTGCGGCATAGTAGGCGCAGCTTTCAGTGCTGTCGGCGTTCTTTGCGCACTTGCTTGTGTTGGCTCGGCATCGTCTATGGCAAGCGACTTAAACAATTTGCTTAAATTTTAAACTGTTAAGTTTAATGAAGCTGTGAAAAAACTTTTTCATAGCTTCATTAAAAAATTACTCGACAAAATTTATTAACAAGAGGTAATGCTGTGATTCCTGAATTTCATATATTTGGAAAAGAGTTTTCAGCATATATGATAATGGCCCTTATCGGCATACTTTCTACACTTTGCTTTTTATTGAAATTAGCAAAAAAGAATAGCATAGATGTAATAGAAGTTGAGTCATTATTTCTGATTTCATTTGTAGGCGTAATAATTGGCAGTCATTTGATGTGTGGAGTCGGTAATTATCAAACAATTATATTATTGTTAAAAAATATTCATCAAATCAGATCGCTCAAACAATTATTAAATACTCTTGTATTAGTTTTCGGCGGTTCGTTTTTTTACGGAGGATTACTTGGTGCAATTCTTGTCGGATTTATTTATATTAAAAAGAAAAAGCTTGATTCCAAATTGTACTTTGATATAGGGGCTCTCGCTATCCCGCTATTTCATTTTTTTGGAAGAATAGGCTGCTTCCTGTCCGGCTGCTGTTACGGAATAGAATGTCGTTATGGAGTTATTTATCACTATTCTATCGTTAACTCTGCAAACGGAGCGAAACGGTTTCCGGTTCAACTGGTTGAAGCTTTATTCAATATATGTTTGTTTCTTGTTTTACTTTACTTATTTAATAAAAAGGAAAAACAAGGAAAGTTAATATATATATACTTGACATCATACAGCATTGTACGGTTTTTTCTAGAATATTTAAGGGGAGATTATTATAGAGGCTTTATTGGAAGCTTATCCTATCTCCAAATTTTATCATTAATAATTGCTTTAACTGCAAGTGCAAAGTTAGTTTTAGAATGTAAAAAAAATATGCTTCGCAATATATAAAATCCCAATTAGCAATTCTTCTTTAATCAAAAAATATGTCCATACTCGCAGATGCGCTTGCATCTGCCTCCATACTCCTGTCCCTCAGGTATCCATACTCACCTGAGGGACTTCTTTTATTTTAACGGGCGATTCGTGAATCGCCCCTACAGGTTTGTTATTCTTCGCAATTATCAATTACCACGACAACCTCAAATTTATCTTACAGAATGATGCAGATAAGTCCGTTACAGCCTTCGTTGATTACTCTTTCAAGTGTTTCCTGCATTTTCATTCTCGCCTCGTTGGGCATATGGTAAAGCTTATTTCTTAATCCCTCGTTGACAAGCTCGTTGAGGGATTTTCCGAAAATGTTGGACTCCCAAATCTTTTCAGGCTCTTCCTCAAAGCCTTCAAGCAGATATTTTATAAGCTCCTCCGACTGACTTTCCGTGCCGACAATGGGAGCTACTTCGGTCTGAATATTCGCCCTGAGCATATGAATTGACGGTGCTGAAGCGGACAGCTTGACTCCGTACCTGCCGCCCTGCTTTATAATTTCAGGCTCCTGCAGGCTCAGCTGCTCGATGTCGGGCATAATTATGCCGTAGCCCGTGTTTTCAACCTCCTGAAGAGCGTATTTTATTTTGTCGTACTCCTTTTTTGACTCGCTCAAAGAGTAAAGTGTGCTTATAAGGTCCTCTTCGGTGTTGATTTCAAGCCCCGTCTGCTCGGCAATTATTCTGTAAAACAAGCCGTTATTGACGCTCAGCGACATAAGCGCACTGCCGCTGCCTAAATTCATGGAGCTTATTGTAACACCGTCAATAAATTCATTTTCCGTCAGCGCAGAGCTTAAAATATTTATATCACGCACAAGCTTTATCTGCTGTGAAGCGTCATTTATTACAGAGTAGATACTGCTTTTGAGCCAGTGGTCCGATTTTAAGGTCATAATCCATGACGGCATGGTAAGGCTGATATCTTTTATGGGAAATTCAAAAAGCACCTGGGTCAGAATTTCCTTAATCTGCGCTTCGCCAAGCTCAAGACAGTTTACGGGCAATACGGGTACGCCGTATTTCTGCGACAGCTCGCCTGCCAGCTCTGCGGCATTCGGGGAATTCGGGTAAGTGCAGTTTAAAAGCACAATAAACGGCTTTTCAAGCTCTTTTAATTCGTTTATAACTCTTTCCTCGGCCTCCTCGTATTCGTCACGGGGAATGTCGCTTATACTGCCGTCGGTTGTAACAACAAGTCCTATTGTGGAGTGTTCGGTAATAACCTTCTGCGTGCCGATTTCAGCCGCCATATTAAAAGGTATTTCGTGGTCAAACCAGGGGGTGTTTACCATTCTCGGATTTTCGCCCTCAATGTACCCGAGTGAGCTTGGCACAATATAGCCTACGCAGTCAATCATACGCACTTTGAACGAAGCGTTGTCGGGCAGGGTGATTTCAACTGCGTTTTCGGGTATGAATTTAGGCTCGGTCGTCATAATAGTTCTGCCTGCGGCTGACTGCGGCAGCTCGTCAACCGCCCTGTCATGCTGTGAGCTGTTTTCAATATTGGGAATTACAAGCGTATCCATAAATCTTTTTATAAAGGTGGACTTGCCTGTTCTGACGGGTCCTACCACTCCGATGTAAATGTCGCCGTTTGTTCTCATTGCAATGTCGGCATAAATGCTTTTTTCTGTCATTTGCTTACCTCCTGAGATTTAAGAGCTTTTTACTTTCTCTCAATTTATATTCCGAGGGGACTGGTTATATGATTAAAAATGATATATAAATTCTGAAAATAAAGCCCGTAAAATCAACATATTTATTAAAAATTACCATTGACAAACAAAAAAAGCTGATTTATAATATACAAAATTATTCTAAAGGCGTTGAAGAAGAGAGCTTAAACAGAGCAAGCGCACAGAGAGGCAGCGGTTGGTGAAAGCTGTCGGGACTGCTGTTTGAGTTGTAGCTTCCGAGCCGAGAGGAAGAACGGCAAAAGCTTAGTAGAACCTCTCCGTTACGGCTGCGTTAATGCATACGGCTTGTCAGAGCCTGAGTGGCAATTTTTATTGCAATTTGAGTGGTACCACGGGTATTAAATTTTGATTTAACGCTCGCCTCAAAGTATTATCTTTGGGGCGGGTTTTTATTTGTCCCCGGAAGGAGAAAAATATGGAATTTCAACAGCTTGATTTTAAAATCAGGGAAATGGCTTCAAGAATTAAGGAGCTTCGTGAAATTACGCATTATTCGGCAGAGGAGATGGCTCAGAAAACCGATGTTCCGGTTGAGGAGTATCTGGCTTGCGAAAACGGCGAAAGCGATTTAAGCTTTGCGTTTATTTACCGTTGCGCACTTGCCTTCGGCGTGGATGTTACCGATATTATTGAAGGCGTCAGCCCGACCTTAAGCTCACTTGTAATTACAAGAAAGGGCGAGGGTCAGAAGATTGAGCAGGCACACGGTATGGTTTATTACAGTCTTGCGCCGAATTTCAGAAACAGGATTTCCGAGCCTCTTTATGTAAATGTAACCTATTCTGCCGAAGCGGAGAATAAGCCTATTGAGCTTACCACCCATGAGGGTCAGGAAATGGACATTGTCATTGCGGGCAAGCTTAAAATTCAGGTCGGCTCACACACCGAGGTGCTCGAAGCAGGCGACACGGCTTACTATGACAGCGGCACACCTCACGGTATGATAGCCGTAGGCGGCGAGGACTGTCAGTTTTACGCTATTGTGCTCAATCCCGCAGGCGAGTCGGTGTTTGCAAAGAAGAAGGACGCAGACATTGTAATAAAAGCTAAAGAGGACAAAAAGTCAAGAGTATATAAAAAGTATATTGATGTTGAGAAGGACGAAAACGGCACTCCGACAAAGATTACTTTCAAAAATATTGACAATTTCAATTTTGCCTTTGACATAATGGATGAAATTGCAAAGAAGGACCCCGACAAGCTTGCAATGCTCCATGTTTCAAAAGACAAAACCGAAAGACGCTTCACCTTTGAGGATATGCGCAAAATGTCAAATCAGTGCGCAAATTATTTCAAGTCGCTCGGCATTAAAAAGGGCGACAGGGTGTTGCTTGTGCTTAAAAGGCATTATCAGTTCTGGATTGCAATGCTCGGTCTTATAAAACTCGGCGCAATAGGAATTCCTGCCGTCGCACAGCTTCAGTCGCATGACTTTGAATACCGCTTCCAGTCATCAGGCGCAAGCGCAGTACTCTCAACCGTTGACGGCGACACAGCTCATCAGATTGAAACAGCGCTTATGACCTGCCCGTCTGTTACTACAAAAATAATAGTTAACGGCGAAAGGGAAGGCTGGCATAATTTTGACGAGGAATTCCCGCTTTATTCAAATGAATTTGAGAGAACTGCCGAGTCAACGGGCGGCGACGATTTAATGCTTATGTACTTTACATCAGGCACATCGGGTTACCCGAAAATCGCAACGCATAACTGTAAATACCCATTAGGTCATTTCCATACTGCAAAGTATTGGCACTGTGTTGACCCCGACGGCTTGCACCTTACAATTTCCGACACAGGCTGGGCAAAGGCTGCATGGGGTAAATTCTACGGTCAGTGGATGTGCGAAGCGGCTCTGTTTGTTTACGATTTTGACCGCTTTGATGCGGCTGATATACTGCCCATGTTCGCAAAATATCATATAACTACCTTCTGCGCACCGCCCACAATGCTCCGTATGATGATTAAGCAGGACATTTCGCATTACGACTTTTCATCAGTAAAGCATATGACAACAGCAGGCGAGGCGCTTAACCCCGAGGTTTACCGTCAGTTTGAGAAGGCGACGGGACTTCAGATTCTTGAAGGCTTCGGACAGACCGAGGGTACTATGCTTATAGGCAATATGAGAGGCGCAAAGCACAGAATAGGCTCTATGGGCAAGCCTGCTCCTATTTACGATATTGAGCTTATTGACAAGGACGGCAATCCCGTACCGACGGGTGAAACGGGCGAAATTGTTGTAAATGTCAAGAACGGCGCACCCTGCGGACTGTTTGTCGGCTATTACGGCGACGAGGAGAAAACCCGTGAGGTATGGCATGACGGTTACTACCATACGGGCGACGCCGCATGGAAGGACGAGGACGGCTTCTACTGGTATGTCGGCAGAGTTGACGATGTTATCAAGTCCTCGGGTTACAGAATCGGACCGTTTGAAATTGAAAGCGTTATTATGGAGCTTCCCTATGTTCTTGAATGCGGTGTTTCCGCAGCTCCCGACGAGGTAAGAGGTCAGGTTGTCAAGGCAAGCATAGTTCTTGTTAAGGGCACCGAGCCTACCGAGGAGCTTAAAAAGGAAATTCAGGATTATGTCAAGAAGAACACGGCTCCCTATAAATATCCGAGAATAGTTGTATTCCGTGATGAGCTTCCCAAGAGCACATCGGGAAAGATTATGAGAAATCAGTTATAATTATGAGCTACAAATATAAAAGAATTACCCTTTTAAGCGGTCATTACGGCAGCGGCAAAACCAATATAGCCGTAAATATGGCGCTTGATTTAAAAAAGCAATATGACAAGGTTGCGGTAGCTGACCTCGACATAGTAAATCCGTATTTCAGAACGAAGGATTCTATGGAGGACTTTAAGCAGAACGGCATAAGGCTTATTGTTTCGGAATATGCAAATTCAAACCTTGATATTCCTGCTCTGCCCGACGATATGTACGCAATTACCGACGACAGACAGCTTAAAACAATAATTGATGTCGGCGGTGATGACAGAGGCGCACTTGCTTTAGGCAGAATAGCACCGCAGATTATAAAAGAAAATGATTATGATATGCTTATGGTCATAAACAGGTTCAGACCCCTGACGCCCGACGCCGAGTCAACGCTTGAGGTTATGAGGGAAATTGAACTTGCAGGCGGCATTAAGTTTACGGGGCTTATAAATAATTCCAATTTAGGCGCACAGACCGAAAAAGAGGATATTTTAAGCTCGGTAAAATATGCAAATGAAGTTTCTGCGCTTTCAGGCTTACCCGTGGTATTGACTACGGCGGAAGAAAAGTTGTATAATATTCTTTCAGGCGAAATAGAAAATCTGTTTGCACTGAAGCTTCAGAAAAGACCGGTTGATTAGTTTTTTATTAGTTTTCATATACAAGGAGAGATGACAATGGCAAAGCTTACATTTAAGACAGACAACTGTAAGGGCTGCGGACTTTGCGTTGATGCGTGTCCGAAACATATTTTACAGCTCGCACAGGATAAGATTAACAAAAAGGGACATCACCCTGCAGAGTGTGTTGACGAAGCGGCTTGCATAGGCTGTGCTTCGTGCGCAATGATGTGCCCCGACTGCATAATTAAGGTAGAAAGGTGAGTGAAAAAATGGCAGACAAGGTTTTAATGAAAGGCAATGAAGCTATTGCCGAGGCTGCTATTATCGCAGGCTGCCGTCATTATTTCGGTTACCCGATAACACCTCAGACAGAGGTAGCGGCTTACATGGCAAAAAAGATGCCTAAAATCGGCGGCGTATTTCTTCAGGCAGAGTCTGAGATTGCCGCAATAAATATGGTTTACGGTGTATCTTCGGCAGGCAAGAGGGTTATGACCTCTTCATCAAGCCCCGGAATTTCACTTAAGGGTGAGGGACTTTCATATCTTGCAGGTTCGGATTTACCTGCGCTTGTAGTTAATGTTCAGAGAGGCGGCCCCGGTCTCGGCGGTATTCAGCCTTCGCAGTCGGATTATTTCCAGGCAACAAGAGGCGGCGGACACGGCGACTATCATATGATAGTTTTAGCTCCTGCATCAGTTCAGGAAAT
>ONBD01000085.1 GCA_900315985.1 uncultured Eubacteriales bacterium
TTTATGACATAGAGATCCGAAGGTGTGATACCTTCAAGGAAAACAATTCTGTTCAAACCGCTACCATCGGTTATTGTATCAGTACCGTAGCCTATGCCGAAGATGTATGTATCATTACCTAAGCCGCCTTGGAGTGTATCATTGCCGATTCCTCCGTCAAGGATATCATCTCCGTTTCCGCTGGACAACACATCATTTCCATCTCCGCCATACATGGTGTCTGTGTCATTGCCACCGCTGATTTGGTCATTGCCTGAACCACCATATATTTCACTGCCGCCGTTACCGCCATAGATGATATCGTCACCATCTTCGCCATCAATCATATCATAACCATCGTTTCCGTAAATGACGTCGTTTCCGCTACCGCCACTTATCCAGTCATTGCCGGCTCCGCCTTCCAAATGATCATTTCCGTCATTACCCGATAAGAAGTTGTCATTCTCATTCCCGACAAGATAGTCATTCATAGGCGTTCCAATATACGAATTAAGGAGCATATTCATTTCAAAGGCATACTCAGGCAAACCCGTTTCATACATTTCCTGATATCTTTGCAAAAGATTGTCCGAGCCCAAAACGAATTCAAGATTTCTATATAATTCCATTGTATGGGGAAGCATTGAAGCAAATAACGACTTATCATATAGTTTGACTTCACTTACAAGATAATAAATAAACATATTTGCTAAATCGTTGTTTATTGTACCGTCTTCATTCTCAAACAAGAGATTTGCAACCATACTATATCCACATTGAACAAGCAATTCGAACAAGTATGCTCCCCTAAGGCGATCATATGCAGTATTTAATAATGTGCGTGCATTTTCATTAGGATTTGCACCATTAACGCCTACAAAGTTTTCGCCCATTGCAACTTCCAGAATCTTAAGCTTTCTTGCATCAAAGTTCGATCCTCTTGAAGTAGGATCAATATTTTCGACATCTGCAAGAATCATAAGCAATTCGTCCACCATCTGGATTCTTGCTAATAAATCGTCTGAGTTTTCAAACCTTCTGATAAGAGCTTCTATTCTCCCGGAATCATCTAAAAGCATGGCCCTATGTAAGGACGGTAAATTTCCTATACATCCAACATTTGGCAATTCTGCAATGCTATCAGGTATTTCTAAACCTTGTGTATCATCCGTCACCTCAATAGTATCATAATGATGAGAAAGAACCCAATAATCAGCTATTTCAAAGCTTGTCCCATCCGCCTTGGTAAAGATTGCAACATTACCAAGTAAGGTGCCCGAATCTGTATTTTGATTGGCGGTATGATAATTCAGGCTAATAGAAACAATGCCGGCATCGGCAAGAGAAATCAACTCTCCTGTTTCAGATATGCCGTTTCCATTTACATCGTTCCAAATAAGAAGTTGTGAAAAATCGACATCATTAGCGTCAATTATCCCATCTCCATTTGAATCATATTGTACTAAAACCTCAAAACCGTTTCTTGAAAACTGTCCGTTATTAAGCAACATTCCGTCTTCGAAAAGTTCGCTACCATTATTAATAATGCCGTCTCCGTTTTTATCAACAGCAAGTAAAACATCATCACCTTGAACCCAGTTGATTCTTTCAGCAAAACCATTGTTATCCAAGTCAAAGTTTGCGCCATCTTCAACAGTTGTTGGATTGAACCCATTGCCACTCATATCAAGAACCAACGGATCATAACGAACTACTCGAGCATTTTCCGCCTGACTAAACAAATCAAAAATGTTACCAAGACTTTTACTTAATAAAGCGCCTTCAAGAGAAAACAGCCCACTTCCCATAAAAGAAAACAAACCGATTGATACCATATATATCAAAGCGAACGATGCTGCCATTCCAACTGGCCCCAATGTAAAAAGTCCTACAGCACACGCTTTAATAATTTCTCCTGCAATACTTGCTCCTACCAGGCCTCCAAAGAAGCTGCCAGATATAGACATACACCAATCCCTAACCATAGTTAAGGCATTTTCTTCATTTCCGTTTTCACACTCGTTTATAACATTTTTAATTAATTTACCAACTTTATACATCATTACAGCAGCACCAATACCTTGTGCAATAGTGCTTATGTTCGGTAAATTGTGCCCTTCAAGCCACAAATTAGCACTTTCAATATTACCAAACCTATTACAAAGCCAATTAACACTGTTGTATATGTTTTGAGCAGCACTTTCCATTTGCTCCGCTGTGCGAATTAGATACACTTGTGTGTTAGTTGTTTCAATTATTTTCAAAGCAAACATATTATCTGGCAATGAAATTAACGAAGGTAAACTTTGAAGTCCAACCAAATTTGATAATGTTAATCCGTTCTGAACTACTGTATTATTTAAGATATTATTCTGTGCACTAATAAAATTTGAAGAGGAGGGAATGAAAACATCTCCCAATAAAGACAAAATATTAGATGTATTCTCAAAAAAATTAGTACCTAAAGATGTTGAAAGCTGGCTTAAGGTATTAGCTATTATCTCAACTGAAGTTAATGAAGAAATATTACTTATTATTTCCCCGGTACTTATGTATGTTTTTGCCGTATTAAAAACATTATCATATAGTTTAAAAGCAAGGGGGTTTAAACCATCAGGCAGCTGACCTTCTGTATTTAGCAAATTACTGTAATCTGCTAATAACTGATCAATCGATTTAAAATGTAATAATTCTTCATAATTAATTGCAATAATATTTGCATCATCCGGTATAAATGTGCCAAACATTTGAGGATTATAATATCCAACCAGGTTTCCTTGTCCGTTATAATAGAAAATAGAATCAGACATTAAAGATTCCGTTGATAAGAATAATCTATCTAAAACCGCTTCAATTCCTTGGGAGTTTAATAAATTAATTAAATCAGATTTTGGTATACCGTTTATTGATAACACAGATGATTTATTTAATAGCACCGGTAATTCTGTTCTTGCAAAAACCTTGTTAAGTGAATTATTAAACAACAGATTTATTACATTTCCATTTGCATAATCCAACATCGTTTTCTGCGAAACATAATCATTCAAAGACAATAGATTATCAACTGCAAAACGACTTTGTTCACCATTAATATTAGCACCATCGAAAACTCTGTCATGTAATTCTTTATTACCTTGAAAAATATCATTCATTTTACTATTAAAACTCGAATCGTGCAACAGTGCTCCAGCCGGTGTGTCGCTTATATAAAAATACTGCCCATTACTTGTATTTGAAAAAATTTCAGCATATTTCCAAGCAGCCAGATCATTTAATGGGCCGGAATATGTTATTAATGTACCCGATAAACTGTTGTCAATTTCTAAACCGTCTATCTGATTTTGCAACTCTTGTATGAACTGTTTTAATCTTTCTTCATTTAAGACTCCATCGTCAAATAAAGAGTTGTTTATATTCCAATCATCAAGAAATGCATTAATTGAATCTATAGTTGACATTATCTGACCACCTCTCCATCAGAAAATAAGATTGGTGGAATATATTCAAAAGATGCATCTACACTGCAGCTTCCGTCGATAGGCATACAATCAGCCGTTAAAGCGTCTTTAATCTTTTCAATTATTTCTTCATTAGAAATTTCACTAATAGCCTTCAATCTTCTCGGAACTATGATACGCGTGATTTTCCAAGTACACGAAATACCAGTGGAATAAATGCCAGTGCCTTTTACAAATGTTTCTAAAAGCAAAGGCACATTGTTTATTATGAAATAGTAATACATAGCCATATCATTCCCATATATTCCACATCCACCGGCACAAAGCAAATAGCATTTATTATCCCTATCAATTGTGCATATATCACATGCTAACGGTCTCCTTGTTACATAATTGTGGAAGCCAAACTTAAGCAAATAGCATTTATTATCCCTATCAATTGTGCATATATCACATGCTAACGGTCTCCTTGTTACATAATTGTGGAAGCCAAACTTATTAAGATACTCCTTATCCTTTTCAGACATTGTTTCTTTTTTGTATGACATAATTAACTCCTTTGTTATTTCTTTTTTAAGCTGTTTTTAAAATGCTCTGTTAACTGCGCCGTATTTTCATAAAGTAATTGTAACATATATTTTTAAAGTGTGCCCGAACTGAGCTTCGGTAAGCCAGAATTTCAAATGCCTTTCTGCGCTTTCATAATCGTTATATGAAAAATACTCGTCAAGCTTTTTCAACATTCTGCCTGCGTCAATTCTTGTAACCTTTTCCTCTTCCTTTTTGTGCGCATCCATACACAAAACGCATCTGGGCTCCTCATAATCCTCTCTGTCGAGATATGTTTTATCTGACATTATCTGACCGCCTCTCCATCAGAAAATAAGATTGGTGAGATATATTCAAAAGATACATCAACACTGCAATTGACATCTATAGGTCTTGAATAAGCCGTTAAAGCTTCTTTAATCTTTTCAACTATTTCTTCATTAGAAATTTCACTAAAAGCCTTCAATCTTTTAGGAACTATGATACGCGCAATTTTCCAAGTGCGGGAAATGCCAATAAAATCATTGCCAGACCCTTTAAAAAATGTTTCTATACGCAAGGCGGTATTGTTAATTACGAAATTAAAAAACATAGGTATTTCGGAACTGTAGAATCCTTCTCCGCCTGCATAAATCAAAAAACTTTCGTTATCCCTGTCAATTGTCCATTCATATCCTGCCAACGGTTTTCGAGTTACATAACTATTAAAGTTAAAAGATGCAAGATACTCCTTATCCTTTTCAGACATTATTTCTTTTTTGTAAGACATAACTAACTCCTTTTTGTTATTTTTCTTTTAAGCTGTTTTTAAAATGCTTTGTTAACTGTGCCGTATTTTCATAAAGTAATTGTAACATATATTTTTAAAGTAATAAAGAATTTTATTGCCATTAAGCTTAAAAAGTATTAAAATAATTCAGTCAGGTGGTGAAAAGATGTCAGAGGAGCTTTTGATAAAGCCGATAGCTCATATTTATACGGATTTCACGGAAAAATTCGGCATACCCCGTCAGTCAGGACTTATAGATGAGCTAAAGGGCAGAATTGTGTTTGAACCGCAGTACAGACGGGCAGAAGCCTTAAAGGAACTTGACGGATTTTCGCACATATGGCTTATATGGCATTTTTCGCAGGCTGACGCAAAGGAGTTTTCGCCTACCGTCAGACCTCCGAGGCTCGGCGGTAACAGACGGGTCGGCGTTTTTGCCTCCCGTTCACCGTTCAGACCTAACAGTCTGGGGCTTTCATGCGTAAAGCTTGAAGGAATTGATTACGAGGGCGAAAATGCGCCTGTCATTTATGTGTCGGGTATTGATATATTAAACGGCACACCGATTTTTGACATAAAGCCGTATATTCCCGTTGCAGATTTAAAAGCAGACGCTGCAGAGGGTTACACTGCAGACACAAAGAACTATTTTGCAGATGTGGATTTTCCCGACTCTCTTTTAAGTAAAATTCCCGAAAATAAGAGGTCGGCGCTTATTAAAATTCTGAAAAACGACCCACGCCCGTCATATAAAGCAGACGAAGCGCAGCGATACGGCTTAAGCTTTGCAGGCTTTAACATTGTGTTTGACGCAGACGGCAAAAAAATAAAAGTTAAATCAGTAGAAAAAATATAAAAACAGAAGGTTGATTATGGCAAACGCTCTCGGACATTTTAAAACTATCACAAAGCACCGTCACGCAGTAATAAAGCATTGCTTTAAGGCAGGCATAGGCTTTCAGGGCTTAAGGCACGATTTGTCAAAGTACTCCCCTGTTGAATTTATAAACGGCGCAAAGTATTACAGCGACGGCAAAAGAAGCCCTAACGAAGCGGAAAGGCTTGAAAAAGGCTATTCGCTCGCATGGCTTCACCACAAGGGCAGAAACAAGCACCATTTTGAATACTGGCAGGACTACAACCCGAAAATCAAAAAAAATGCGCCTATAAAAATGCCCGTAAACTACCTTGTTGAAATGTTCTGCGACAGAGTTGCGGCAAGTAAAATCTATCAGAAAGAGAATTACACAGACGCACACCCTTATGAATATTTCAAAAAGGGCATGGCGGCAACATATATGCACGAAGAAACGGCAAAAAAGCTTGAGGAATTGCTGATTATGCTTCGTGACGAGGGCGAAGACAAGACCTTTGATTACATAAAAAATGTGCTGTTGAAGCAAAATGATTACTAAAAAAACAGGCTTGATTTTTTTACAAATCAAGTCTGTTTTATGTTTTTACTTTATTGTTTTTCGGTGATACTGTCCAGAAAGTCTATTGCCTTATCAATCCAGCCGTCAGCATCAAGCCCCTTTGCAAGTCCTACGCCGTGACCTCCCGTTTCATAAAGCAAAAGTTCATTCTTAACGCCGCACCTGTCAAGTGCTTCTTTAAGCATAACGCTGTTACGGTAATCCACCGACCTGTCGTCCTTATTGTGCCACATAAAAGTCGGCGGATAATCTGCGGTAACAATCTTTTCTACCGAGGCTGCGTCTCTTTCTGTCTTTCCCGACAATGCGCCTAAAAGATTTGTTCTTGACTCCTTGTGCGTAAGCTCGCCCATTGTTATTACGGGGTAAGTCAGCAGTAATGCTGAGGGCTTCAGATTATAAATTTCGCCTTCGTATTCCGTTTCAAACTTTTTGTACTGAGCAGAAAAAAGCGCAGCAAGATGTCCGCCTGCAGAGCTTCCCATAAGAGCAATACTGTCAGCGTTTATTTCCAGTTCCCCTGCTTTTGATTTTATAAACTGCAAAGCCCTTGCTACATCATTCAACGGGTAAGGGTACCTTGCATTTCCTGCGCCTATGCTGTAAAAAAGCACAAAAGCGTTATAGCCTCTTTTATTAAGCTCAAGTGCAAAAGGCTTGCCCTCGTTAAAATCGGAGACCATTCTGTATGCTCCGCCGGGACATACCAGTACCGTAGGCGCATTTTTGCCTATAATATAGCTTTCAAGCGTAACATGTTTTCTTTTAGGTCTTTCTTTTATTTCATTTTTAGTATATAATTGATATGTCATATAACCACCGTGGTTATTTTAGCAAAAACAAAGCATAATGTAAATACAATTTGACAGATGAGGTGAATTATGGACTCGATTAACGAAAAATACTATAAAAAAACAAAGTACAACAGCGTAAGGCAGTCAAAGCTTGAAAGCTTCAAGTTTCTCAACGAGCTTTATCAGCAGGCAGAATGTACCGTTTTAGTCGGCGACTCAATAATTGAGCACTGGTATTATGAGCTGTTCCTTGATTTTGAGCATCAGAGCGGACAAACCGTAATAAACAGAGGCATAGGCGGCGACACAAGCGACAGAATGAGTGAAAGACTTATTGAAAATGTTGTAAGCATCAGACCTAAAAATGTTGCAATTCTCATCGGCACAAACGATTTTGACTATGACGCACCGCAGGAATTCACATACTGTAACATTGAAAGAGCTATAACTACTCTCAAAAGCTCTCTGCCATATACAAATATAATTTTAATAAGCATTTTGCCCGTCAACAAGAGTGTACTGTTACTGTCCTCCCCTGTCGGCAGAAGAAACAACGAAGCCATTGACGAGTTAAACATTAAGCTTGCTTCTCTTGCGGCGGAAAAAGGCGTTGCGTTTTATAACGCCAACACTCCGCTGAAGGACAAAAAAGGCAGGCTCGACAAGGCATACACCGCTGACGGCTTGCACCTTAATGCTCAGGGTTATGAAAAAATTACGAAAGATCTTATTGCTTTATTTAAATAGTTGCATAAATTGAAATTATTATATATAATGTTAAAGTTAAATTCAAAAGGAAAAGGTAAAATTTATGCTTCAGTATGAGGAATTAAGATTAAAATTATTATCCCACGAGGACGCCTTAAATGATTTGGCTGACGCACTGGGACTTGAAAAAATGAAAGAGGAAATTGCCGAGCTTGAAAAAAAGACAGCCGAAAACGGCTTCTGGGATGACATTCAGGGCTCGCAGGTTGTATTAAAAAGACAGAGCAGTCTGAAAAACAAGGTTGCTGCCTATGAAAAGCTTAAGCAGGATTTTGACGACGCACTTGTTATGATTGAGCTTGCAGACGAGGAAGAGGACGAAAGCTTGTTCCCCGAATGTGACGAGAATGTTACAAACTTCGAAAACGCTCTTGACGCTATGACGCTCTCAACGCTTTTAAGCGGCGAATATGACTCAAAAAATGCAATTCTCACCTTCCACGCAGGCGCAGGCGGCACAGAGGCTCAGGACTGGGCGCAGATGCTGTTCCGTATGTACTGCCGCTGGGGTGAAAGACACGGCTTCAAGGTGTCAACGCTTGACTACCTTGACGGCGACGAGGCAGGTATTAAATCTGCAAGTATACTCATTGAAGGCGAAAACGCTTACGGCTATATGAAGAGCGAAACGGGAATTCACAGACTTGTCCGTGTTTCGCCGTTTGACTCCGAGGGCAGACGCCACACCTCATTTGCATCTCTCGAGGTTATGCCCGAAATTGACGATACAATCGAGGTTGAAATCGCACCCGAGGACATCAAAATGGATGTTTACCGTTCATCAGGCGCAGGCGGTCAGAAGGTTAACAAGACATCATCTGCGGTAAGACTTACGCACATCCCTACGGGAATTGTTGTTGCATGTCAGGTTGAACGCAGTCAGCATCAGAACCGTGAGGTCGCTATGAGAATGCTCAAATCAAAGCTTGTTGAGATTAAAGAGAGAGAGCATCTTGACAAGATCTCGGACATCAAGGGCGACCAGAAGGAAATTGCCTGGGGCAGTCAGATCCGTTCATATGTATTTATGCCCTATCAGCTTGTTAAGGACCACAGAACAAATTTTGAATCAGGCAATATCACCGCTGTTATGGACGGCGACCTTGACGGGTTTATAAACGCATACCTTAAAGCAGAGTCGCAGAAGAATTTACAGCAGTAATAAAAAATCATACAAACAATCCCGACATTTTTAAAGTGTCGGGGTTGTTTTTGCATTATGAGGTACAAATCGGAGTTTTGCGAGGTAATTGCTCACTCAGTCTGAAATGAGTCCGTAGGGCTGGGGCTTGCTCCAGCCGCCAAGTGTTCCGATTTATTAACGGCGGGAGTAAACCCCCGCCCTACGCCCTCATTAAATCTGTAGGGACAATCATCCTCGATTGTCCGTCGAGGTTTGATGTAATTCAAGCGGGCGATTCGTGAATCGCCCCTACAGGTTTGTTATTCTTCGCAATTA
>ONBD01000095.1 GCA_900315985.1 uncultured Eubacteriales bacterium
GAGCTTGATGACGAGCTTGAGCTTGATGAGCCTGAGCCGCCTGTCGAAGTTACCTTCTGAATTACTGTTGTGCCCTGTCCGAATGCTATGTAAACAACAGAGTAAACAAGGACAATAGCCAACATAACTGCGAGAGCTTTAACAAAGGTGCCGCCGAAGATTTTGCGCTTCTCTGCCTTTCTCTCTCTCTTAGCCGCTAACTGTTCGGGAGTTAAGGGCGTTTTTTCTTTTTTAGCCATTCAAAAATATCCCCTTTCAAGACTAAAGCATAGAATTATGCATTATCTAATTCGATACATATACAAATTTACTATAAATTAAGCAAAATGTCAATGAATTATTGAGGAATTTATTTAGCAAAAATTACTTTTTATATATTTTCAACAAGTTTCAACTTGGTTAATTGACATATCGGCTAAATGTTTTCAATTATTTTAATGGCTATAACTGTTATGTCGTCATTAGGCACGCCCTTTCTCGACTCCTTCGCCCTTGCAAGCACTCTTGCTGAAATTTCCTGCACGCTCTCGTCAAGGCTCAGAGCAAAGCTGCTTGAAATCTCGTTTTCCGAGTACTCAAAAGCTCCGTCAGAGGCTACAAGAACAAGATCGCCTGCCTTTAAGCGTACACAGGCTTCTGCGTAATCCGTCTGCTTCAGTATTCCTATGGGCATTGACGGCATACTCACCGTGCGTATTTTACCTCTTGATTTTACAAGCGAGGGGCTTGCGCCCGCCTTGAAAAATGTCGCATTCCCCGTGTAAAGATTTATCTGTAAAATGTCGAGAGTGGCAAGGGATTCGTCTGTTGATTTAAGCTGCATTGCCGAATTCACAAGCCGTACAGCCGCTTCGACAGAGAAGCCCGATTTAAGAAGCCGTGCGGTCATTACCGCAGTCAGCGAGGAGTCCACAGCCGCACGCAGACCCGTTCCCATGCCGTCGCTTAATACTACCGTGTAATTCCCCTTGCCGTCATAAAAGCCTTCATAGCTGTCGCCGCACAGACTGTCGCCGTATGCGCTTGTTCTTGACGCCGAGGCTTCGACACGGTAAAGCGTTTGCTCACAAAGCGTTACGGTTATGCTTTTTTCGTTTTTTGAAACTATCGGTCTTGACAGCTTTGTAAGGCACAGCCCTTCCATAAGCGAATGAAATTCCTGCTCGTTCAGCTTTTTTGGCTTTTCATTTAATAATATATCAATTTTCAGATGTCCCGACTTGTCTCTTGTACAGCTGACGGATTCAGCTTTTACAGAGTATTCGTTTATCAAAGCCTCGTCAATTTTTTCACTTATGCCCTCGTCAAAATATATGCCGTCTGCAAATTCAGCAGAGATTTCCGACAGCAATGCGCCGACAGTGCCGAACTGTTCGCCCGTAAGCTGACGGATTTTTTCAATTTTGTCGCCTGCATAACGGGAATATGCAAAACCCAGATAATTGCTGTTAAAGCTGTCCGAAAGCTGTTTTTGCTTTATACAGCAGCCAGAAATATACTGCGGCATATTCTCCTCGCAGAGCTTTTTGTTTGAATTGAGTGTTTCGCTCATCTCATCGAATGCCTTTTTGCAATCGGAAAAATTTTTGTTCCAGCAAATATTATTAAGCCGACAGCCTCTGCATACCTCATCACGCACCCTCGAATAAAAGCCGACTGTCTGCGTGCCGAAATTTTCTTTAAGCATATCCGAAGCGGCATTCATACAGAATGATACATCCTCAACCGCCGCAGATGCGCTTTTCAGACGGGAAAGCACCGCCTGCCTGCCCGAGCTTGTCCACACAGGCTCGGTGTTATATATAAGGTATCTTTTCAGAGCTTCATACATTTTTTCGGGCAGGGCGCAGAAAACAAGCGTGCTTACTGCCGCCTCTATAATAAGATATGCCTTGTCCGTACCCATCTGCAGCAGAGCATAACCCATTATATATGTAATAAAAAATGAAAATGCGTACCAATATCTGCTCAGAAACGAAAAAAGAGCCGCCGCAAGTCCTGCCGCCGAATACAAGCCGAATATTGCCGGACCTTCGCCCGAAAGCGCAAATATAATTCCCGTGCCTGCGCCCGTGAATGCTGCTCCGCCCTCTCTTACAAGATAGCCCGAAAGCAATATGGCATAAAGCATTATTATTCTTGCAGGCGAAACGCCCGAAACGGTAATCCCGTCAACAGAAACCAGCAGGCATGCAAGGCTGAGAATTATAATTACAATGTCCCGCTGTGCAAAGCTCTTATTCTTTTCAAAAAGCTTGATGCTGTCATAACTGCTGCCGAAAAGATAAGCCGCAATAAAGCCTGCCGAAGCCTCGCCGACATAGACTGCAAAGCTGTTGAATTTAACCTCGCCTGCGAACAGCACTGCCATACTTGTTAAAAACAGCATAAAAAATGCCGTGCAGGAGGGAAGCAGTCTGAATTTTTTTATTGTTTCAAAATGTTCCGCAAGGCTTATAAGCACTGCCGAGCAAAGTATAGCCGCTATGTATTTTAATGCCGAGGGGCTGTCCTGCGTTAAAATATAACCTGCCGCCGAACCGAAGCAGGCTGATATAAGATATTTCTGCCCTGCCGAAGCGCAGAACGCCACGCCCAGCGGCGAAAAGCTGCCCGAAGTATTAACCGACGACAAAAGCAAGCCGAAAAGAAAATGCAAAATCTGAAAAATAATCTTTTTTGCAATGCCTGCCACCTTGTCCTCGTCGGTTTTTTCATAGACCCGACCCAAATTCTTTAAAGCGTTCAAAAAAATCACCGTACCCAAAATTATAATCGAATAAATTATAATTCGGGTACGGTGCAAACCGAGTCATATTATGCTGTCAAATCATAGTATTTAACAGCGTAAATTGTAATTACTGCTCAACATTGAAGGGAGGCTCGGGAATAATAATTGCGCAGATGATATAGAACAGAAGCCCCGGGAAGCCTGCCGAAAACAGTGAAAGCAAAACATATACAAGTCTTACCAAGGTTGAGTCAATGCCGAGGTACTCGGCAAAGCCGCCTAAAACACCGCTTAACATTTTGTCGGTTGAGCTTTTGTAAAGTTTCTTTTTTTCCATAATTATTTCTCCTTTTTCATTATATTACTTTATTATTTTAAACTCGATATTGCCAATGCCGACCTCAATATTTACACTGAGGGTCAGACTTACTGCACTGACACCTGCCGAGCCTTTTATACTGCCGCTTGCTTCAACACCCGAAAGACCTGCCTGGGACATTTCCGTTAACTCAATGCCATCAACACTGTCAATTTCTTCGGTGTCTGCCGAGCCTGTGTTTATGTTGTAAATAAGATTTATGTTTCTGCCCGTGGGCATACCGTATTCAACAGAGCCGATTTCAACCTTTATGTCAAGCGGTGTTACGCAGTTAAAGTCCGAAAAGACCTCAACGCTGCCTGTGCCGACCGAAAGCTTGGCTGAATTTACCGTGCTCTTAATTGCCTTGATGCTGCCCACATTTACCTTTACATCAAAATCCACGGATTTTTCAGCGTTTTCCGAAAGATTTATATCTGCAAGGCTGACATTTCCGACATCACAGTCAACCGTAACCTTGCCCTCGTAGCTTACGGGAATTTCAATTACAAGCTCACAGGCACTGTCCTTAACATTCTTGTCTGATTTAAGATAAACATCATAGCCCTGCTCGCCAAGCATAAATTCGTATTCGCCGACATCCGCCGTGCTGTTTTTTGAATACACGCTGTACCCTGCAAACATAACCTCTGTTTCTCCGGTTTTCACAACAACGCTTGCAACATCTGCGTGAATTCTTATTTCTTCCTTCTCGGAAACATCTATTGCGCTGTCAGAGCCGCCGCC
>ONBD01000002.1 GCA_900315985.1 uncultured Eubacteriales bacterium
GACACTTCAGCTTACACACCTGCAAGCGTTCAGGCTCTTGAAGATGCAATCGCAGCAGGTCAGACAGTTTATGACGATCCCGATGCAACAGTTCAGGAAATCAAGGACGCAACTGATGCAATCAGAAACGCTCTTGAGGATCTCCTTGAAGAAGCTGTTGACAACGCAAAGAATACCGACACTGACGGTATGACACCCGACAGCGCTAAGGACCTTGAGGACGCAATCAATAATGCAGAGGATGTTATCAACAATCCTGACTCAACACCCGACGACATCAAGAATGCTATTGATGCTATTGAGGATGCTATAAACAACCTTACACCTGACAAGACAGAGCTTGAAGAAGCTATTGCAGCAGGCAACGATATTCTTGGCGGCGACACAGAGAAGTTTACTCCCGAGTCAGTTCAGGCACTTGAGGACGCAATAGCTCAGGGTGAAGCTGTTGACGCAGACCCCGACGCAACTGTTGAGGAAATCAAGGCAGCTACCGACGCTATCAAGGACGCTCTCAACAATCTTCTTGAAGAAGCTGTTGATGACGCAAATGCAAAAGACCCGAGCAATTACACACCTGAAAGCGCACAGGCACTTGAGGATGCTGTTGATGCAGCCGAGGCAGTACTTAACAACCCCGACTCAACACCTGAAGAGATAGCAGACGCTATAAAGGCTCTTGAAGATGTTCTTGACTCTCTCGAGCTTACAAAGATTACTCCTAAGGATGACAGCGCAATTATAGTTGACAGACCTGATGTTGACACCGATTACACCTACCTTGTCGGTCTTGATCCTGAGGCAAATTCAGTTGACGACCTTAAGGCAAAGCTTGAAAATGACGGCACAACAATCATTGTTCTTCGTAACGATGTTCAGCTTACAGGCGACGAGCTTGTAGGTACAGGCTGTATCGTTAAGTGTGTTGCAAAGAGCGACCCGTCAATAGTTTACGAGGTTGCAACAGTTGTTCTTTACGGTGATGTAAACGGCGACGGACTTATCAATGATAACGATTATCAGAATATTAAGTCTACGGCTTTTGTCGGCGCAAGAGCAATTACTCCCGACACGGTTTACTACTTCGCAGCAGACCTTAACGGCGACAAGACTTTGGATGCATTTGACTGCTACATCCATAACTGCATTATGCTTGGCTGTAATTCATTTAATCAGGGCGTAATCCTTTTCAGATAATTATTTAAAACAAAGGAGCTTCGGAGTTTTTCCGAGGCTCTTTTTTTGTTATAAAATACTTCTTTATTTGTTGAATTGTAAATCAACATATGTTAAAATCAAATTGGGTGATGATTATGGAAAATACAGAAAAGAATTACATTACAAAGCCTTTGATGAAAAATAAGGCTTTCGGCTGTTTTCTGATTTTTGTCGGCATCTTAAGCGTGGCAATTCTTATTTACAAGCTGTTTTTCTCGGTCTACGAATATGATGCAAAGTTTTATCCTGTTGATTACGGCAATATGAATGTTTTGTCATACTTTACCGTGCAGTCAAATATACTTGTATACTTTTATATTTTCTGTCTCGGTTTTGCGGCTTTCGGCAGCAAAAGGGCAGAGAGAATTGCCTTTAACCCGACCTTCAGAGTGTTCATTACAACCTACATACTTGTAACGGGTCTTGTTTTCAACAGCGGTATTTTTATGAAAATGTCGCCTCCGTTTTACTGGGACAGTTTCCGACATTTTATGCAAAGCTTTATGCAGGTTTATCACCATATGGTAATACCGCCGTTTATGATTATACTTTTCTTTTTAACGGTTACAAATGTAAAAGCGCCTATGAAAAAAATATGGCTTGCAGGCGTGTATCCGCTTGTATATTCGGTGTTTTCAATAATGAGGGGAGCACTTATGGCAGAGCCTAAATTCTTCGCCTACCCGTTTTTTAAGCCTGATTTTTTCTGGGGTATGTTTATGGGTGACAAGCCCTTGGAATTTCCGCTTGCATATGTACTTATGGTACCTGCGTTATTTGTGGGCATAGGGCTGTTTATAGGCATAGCATATGTTTTCGCAGCAATAAACAATAAACTTGTAAAAGAGGGTTAATTATGAGTGATTATTTTGACGCATTCAGGGTTAAAACCGAGCCGGTAACCGATGAAGCTTTTACCGTAATAAACGGCAGCACAAGGCTCAGCGTAATTACCGACAGACTTGTAAGAGTTGAAAATTCCCGAAACGGCGCTTTCTGCGACGGCGCAACTCAGTCCGTCTGGTTCAGAAACTTTTCAGCACCTTCATTTGAAAAAACAGTCCAAGGCAATAAAATAATAATAAAGACCGAAAAAGCAGAGTTTCACTATAACTGCGCCGCACAGAGAATGGATTACATTTTGCTTGACGGCAAAAGAATTTCAGATTTTCACACAGGCAATCTCAAAGGTACAAAAAGAACTCTTGACCAGAGCTACGGCGAGGTAAGACTCGGCGAAGGCATTATGTCAAAAAACGGCGTGGCTGTGCTTGACGATTCAAAATCGCTTTTAATTGCCGAAAACGGCGAAATAAAGCCGAGGAAAGAGAAGGAAACCGATGAGTATTTCTTTGCCTACGGTAATGATTACAGGGCATGCCTGAGAGACTTCTTTAAGCTTACAGGCTTTGCTCCGCTTGTGCCCCGTTTTACTTTGGGTAACTGGTGGTCAAGGTATAAAGCGTACACGCAGGAGGAATACATCACGCTGATGCAGCGCTTTATTGACGAAAGAATACCGATAACGGTTGCCACAGTCGATATGGACTGGCACTGGGTAGATATAAAAGATAAATTTTATGTGCAAAGACAGACAGACTCAAAACCGGACAACTTTATGCAGACCTTTTATGAAAAGGTTATTTCTGACGGCTGGACAGGTTACAGCTGGAATACTGATTTGTTTCCCGACCCAAAGGCATTCCTGAAATGGCTTAAGGACAATAATTTCAAGGTGCCGCTCAATCTGCACCCCGCCTCAGGCGTAAGGTGGTTTGAGGACAGGTATAAGGAATTCGCCGAATTTATGGGCTACAACCCCGAAGAAAAAAAGACTATACCGTTTGACATTACTGACAGTAAATATGTTGAAGGTTATTTCAGGTTTCTGCACAAACCGCTTCAGGATGACGGCGTTGATTTCTGGTGGATAGACTGGCAGCAGGGCAACAAGACAAAAATTGAAGGACTTGATCCGCTTTGGGCGCTTAATCATTTTCATTCGCTTGACCTTGCCCGTGACGGCGACAAAAGACCGCTTATACTGTCCCGTTTTGCAGGCGCAGGCTCGCACCGCTACCCTTTAGGCTTTTCGGGCGACACAGCACAGAACTGGAAGGTCCTTGATTTCCAGCCGTATTTCACCTCGACAGCGTCAAATATCGGCTATACCTGGTGGAGCCACGATATAGGCGGACACCATTTCGGCAAAAAGGATGACGAATTGTATTTAAGATGGGTACAGTTCGGCGTGTTCAGTCCGATTATGAGGCTTCATTCCACCTCTAACGAATTTATGGGCAAGGAGCCGTGGAAATATGCAAAAACCACAGAAATGCTTGCGGTTGAGGCTTTGCGTTTCCGTCACAGGCTTATTCCGTACATTTACACAATGAATTATTTAACTCACACCGAGGGCAGAGCCTTGTGCGAGCCTATGTACTACGGCAATCCCGAGAGCAAAGAGGCTTACGAGTGTAAAAACGAATACCGTTTCGGCACTCAGCTTATAGTTGCGCCCATTACCGAAAAAATCTGCAAAAACACTCTGCTCGGCGGCACTGAGGTCTGGCTGCCCGAGGGCAGATACACAGACATTTTCTGCGGCAGAATTTATAACGGCGGCAGAAAGCTGAAGCTTTTCCGTGACACCTCGTCAATTCCCGTGCTTGCGAAGGAGGGCGCAATAATTCCTCTGAGCAACAGATTTTATGACAATGACATTTCAAATCCCGACGATATGGAAATACTCATTTTCAGAGGCAACGGTAAATTCTCAATGTATGAGGACGACGGCGAAAGTATGAATTATAAAAACGGGGCAAGTGCTTTCACTGATTTTGAGGTTTCGGAGGACGGAAATACAGTCAGATTTTCTGTTCACAAATCCAAAGGCGATTTAAGCGTGATTCCCGAAAAAAGAGCTTATACCCTTTCCTTCAGGGATATTGCCGAAGCCGACATCACGGTTACCTCGGGCGGCGAAGCGGTTGAATTTGAGAAAAACTGTGACAGCGGCTTTGTGAAAATCAGACTTTGCGGCATTGCTGCGGAAAAAGAAACACAGGTAATTCTTGAAAACACAAGGGTTAAAACCAATGGTGACAAGAGAGAATTGCTTATTGAGCTGATTTCAAAATTTCAGCAGAATAACAATTACAAGGCAAAAAAATATACCGATTATGTTAACGGCAAAGCAGGCTTGCCTGAGGTAAATGCCTGTTTCAGAGAGCCGATGGAGGAAATTGAGCACTTATTTGACTGATAGCTAAAAATTGTCTGAATTTGTCCGTAACGGTTGTATTTACACAATTTTAGTGCTATCATAATAGTATAGATATATAAGCTGAACGGAGGTGTGTTCCTTGACTTTATCTGCCTATCTTTTCGGCAATATAATATGCTTCCTTGTAATGGTACTGCTGAGTTATCAGTCGAGCCGTCAGTTCAGGCTTTTGCTTGAGGAGCGCTACTTCCTTGAGGTTGCGCTCACGGTGCTTTTAATGGAGCTTGCAGACATTATATGGCAGTTTGTCGACGGCTCGGGAGGCTTGCTTAACAGGGTAATCATCTATATTGCCTGCGGCTTTTATATATTCATTATTTCTTATCTCGGTTATGCGTGGCTTGTTTATATTGATTATAAGCTGTTCCACAAGAAAATAAGCGTTTTTGGAAAAAGGCTTTTCGGCTATGCAATTCCTATGTTTTTTGTGCTTGCGCTTATACTTGTTTCACCGAAAACACATTGGATTTACTACATTGACGAGGGCAACCATTTCAAACGGGGCTATCTTTACATAATTCATATACTTGTAAGCTTTTTCTATGTTGCTTACACAAATATTGTCTGCCTGAGGGCCGCAAGGCACACCTCAAACCGCAACATCAAAAAGGATGCAATTTCACTTGCGTTTTTCGGCGTAATGGTATTCATGGGCGGTGTGCTTCAGGTTATAATTCCTACGGTTCCGTTTATGACGGTGGGCGCTACAATTTCGCTTCTGTTTATCTTCCTAAGAGTGCAGAACAAGCAGATTTCTATTGACTCGCTTACAGGCATAAACAACCGCAGACAGTTCAATATTTACATTGACTCAGTGCTTGACAATAAAAAAAGCAGTAAAAAGCTTTATCTGCTTATGGCTGACATTGACAAATTTAAGCACATAAACGATACCTACGGGCATGTTGAGGGCGACAACGCCATAATTACGGTAGCAGGCATACTTGCAGACATCTGCAGCAAAAACAATGATTTTGTTGCCCGTTACGGCGGCGACGAATTTGCGATTGTGTGTTACAGAAATAACGAAACAGAGGTCGAGGCTCTCAAATGCGCCGTCAAAGGAGCCATTGAGCATGAAAACGAAAACGGCGGCAAGCCGTATGAGCTGTCGCTGAGTATAGGAAGCTCGCAGATTTTCGTTGATAAAGACAATCATGAGTCAGCCATTTCAAAGGCAGACGAGCAGCTTTATCTTATCAAAGCAAACCGACAAAACTAAATAGAACGAATTAAAGGGCAATCCGTGAGGATTGCCCTTTGTTTCTGTTTTCTTATAAGCTTTCTTTTTCCGAAATCTTACTGCATACAATGTTGAGGTTGCCGTTTCTGCATCTTATTTCGTCAATGAACGCTTTGGGAATCTGACTTTCTTTCAATACAATTACATATTGCAGCTCATAAAGCGTACCCATATTTGTTGTTTTTACCTTTTCGAGCGAATAGTGCTTTGTGTACTGAGTGAACAAATCGTCAAACAAGCCGTCATAGTCAAGGTTTTCGGGAATTGTAATTTTAAGCGTTCTTTCAGCTTCACTGCCTGCGCCGAATTTAACGAGCGTCAGAACAATTATAAACACGGCGAGTATTGCGAAGAATATGCCTGCCAGAGCCACATAGCCCATGCCTGTTGCAAGTCCTATTGCCATTGCAAGAAAGATTGCGCCAATCTCCTTGGCTGTACCGGGAGCCGAACGGAAGCGTACAAGGCTGAATGCACCTGCTACTGCTACACCTGCTCCGATATTTCCGTTGACTAACATAATGACTATCTGAACTATTGCGGGCAGCATTGCCAGAGTAACCGCAAAGCTTTGAGTACAGCGGTTTTTAAAGCTGTAAACAAGAGCTGTGCCAATACCCAGAACGAGTGAAACTGCGGTGCAGATTAAAAAGGTTGTTAATGTAATATCTGTTGTAATTATTGAACTAAGCACTTAAAAGCGCCTCCTTTGTGAATTTGTTAAGATTATTCTTTAATATATGCTCACGGTAACAGGTACCGTATTTTGAAAATGATGTTGGGTAGAGCTTTAATTCTGTCAATGCCTTGGAAAGCCATAACGGGCATGCGCCGGGGATTTTTACTTCCATAAGTATTTTGTCTGTGTCTATAATCGGCTTACCGTAATCGCCCTTTCTTAAATCAAGGTTGTCTGTCCTGAAACGGAGATTTGTGTCAAAGGTAATTCTCAGCTCTGAATTTTGGATTCCTTGAAAGGCTTTTCTGTCATAGGCTATAAACACCTTCGGATTTGTTTTGTAAAAGCTTTGAAAATAGCTTATTTCCTTGCTTATCTGACTTATCCTGTCAGCAGGTGCAATTCCTTTTAAAAAGGGTATTGCAAGCGAGGCTGAGGTGGTAATTCTTCTTTTATATACAACCGAATCGAACTTCTTTTTTATTTCGACAAACACCTTGCCGTCATTTTCGGGAACGCCGTAGCTTCGTACTCTGAGCTTTTCCTTGTACTCGGGTTTGTCGAGCGAGGTCCTGATTAAGCTGTAATTGTCTGTGTCATAATATATATTACATATTGTATATTCCGGGTACTCGTCGGGCTTGATGAAAGGCTTTATCTTATTTAAAAATATTTCAAGCTCTTCGGGAGTAAGAAAATACTTTTTTTCGTATCTTTTAAAGTTGGTCTGAATTGCTGTGCTCATTTATGTGCACCTCCTTTATGCCGTTATTATATTAGGGAAACCTAAAGAGAACCTAAAGAAAAAAATAAAAATTTCTTTAGGTTGGCTTTAAGTTGATGTTTTATGATGTAGCCACAACAGGAAACACAGGAAAAGAATTTATTAGCTGTGCAAAATTCCCGTCGTAAAACAAAATATACATTTAATATAATAAAAGCCAAAGGAGGCAAACATTTATGAAAAACACAACAAAAGCATTAGCAGTTATAATATCTGCTTTTTTAGCGGCAGGGGCGCTGACCTCCTGTTCAAAAACAGCAAAGAATACTTCAACCGAAACTTCAGCAGAAACTACCGAAGCGGTAATCACCGACGAGGGCGTATTGGAGCTTTTAAACTCAGCTTCGGAAATTCCCGACATTGAAAATGCGGCAACAATAACGCTTTCGGGCAATTCAGCTTCAAGCTCCTCCGAAGCGGTAACGGTTTCAGGCTCTGAAATCACAGTAAAAAGCGGCGGCACTTATGTAGTAAGCGGTACGCTTACAGACGGCAGAATTATTGTCGACGCACAGGGCGAGGAGGTTGTTCTGGTACTCAATAATGCAGACATTACCTGCTCTTATTCAAGCCCTTTATACATTTATAAATCCTCGCAGACCGCTGTTTATTTGCAGGCAGGCACAGAAAATACCCTTTCAGACGGCGAAAGCTATAATTACAGCGACAGCTATTCAAGCGAGGCAGACGAAGAGCCGAATGCATGTCTTTATTCAAAATCCGATTTAGTGATTTCGGGCAGCGGCACACTCACCGTAAATGCAAATTATAATAACGGCATCACGGGCAAGGACACACTTAGAATTGAAAATTGTACGCTCAATGTCAATGCAAAAAATCACGGCATAAACGGCAAAGATAACCTTACCGTAAAAACAGCCACCGTAAATGTTAACGCAAACGGCGACGCACTTCGCTCAACCAATGACACAGACACAACACTCGGTTATATTGTAATAGCTGACAGCGCACTTAACCTGACAGCAGGCGAGGACGGTATTCAGGCAGAAACCTATGTTAAAATAGGCGGCGGCACAGCAAATATCAAATCCGGCGGCGGGAGCTCTGTAACGGCAAGCGACGAAACGAGCTCAAAGGGTATAAAGGCTGTAAGCGAAATTGTAATTGACGGCGGCACATACAATATAGATTCAAGCGACGATGCAATTCACTCAAACGGCACAGTAACCGTAAACAGCGGCGACCTCACACTTACAACGGGTGATGACGGTATTCACGGCGACAGTCAGGTAACAGTATCGGGCGGCAATATAAATATCACGGCTCACGAGGGCATTGAAGGCACGCTTGTTACAATAAATGACGGCACAATAAATATCAGCGCAAGCGATGACGGCATAAATGCGGCTCAGAAGGTTACGGGCGTAACGCCGACAGTTGAAATAAACGGCGGCGATATTACAATCACAATGGGTCAGGGCGACACAGACGCTATTGACTCAAACGGAAATATTACAGTAAACGGCGGTACGGTAAATATAACAGCTCAGTCACCCTTTGACTATGACGGACAGGGCGTTATCAACGGCGGTACGGTTTATGTAAACGGCACACAGACTACAACCCTTACCAATCAGTTCGCAGGCGGTATGGGCGGCGGTATGATGGGCGGCTTCGGCGGCATGCAGGGCGAGCAGGGTAATGCGCCTGCCGCACCCGACGGACAGAATGGACAGAATACGCAGAACGGACAGGGCGGACAGCGTGGCGGCACACCTCCGCAGGGCGGCAGAGGCGGCTTCCACGGATAAAACGGGAAATATATAAACTAAAAACGCTCAGGTAAGCTTAATGCCAACCTGAGCGTTAATTTTTGTTATAAAATTTTATTCAGTCAAAAACATATCGCTTAAAAGCTTTTTTGCTTCAAGCGCAGAGAAGCCTGCGGGCGAATTGGTAAAATTCTTAACGCTCTGCCAGCCCTCGCAGTAGGAGTCAATCTGCTCTTCTGTCATTTTTATTTCGGACAAATCAACAAGTGAATTTATAATCTTTTCAAATTCTATTGTGCTCACGCCGAGAGCTGAGAGATATTCCATAGCAAGCTCGCTTTTGAATTCCAACGCTCTTTTTACGAAGCTCGGCAGAAATGCGGCGCAGGCAAAGCCGTGCGGCATTCCGAAATCCTCTGTGAGCTTATAGCCTAATGTGTGCGGGTAGCATGTACCCGTGAGATTTAACGCCATACCTGCAACTATTGAAGCGTAGTACAAATCGTCACGCATTTTGTCTGTGGGGACTGCCTGATTTTCATAAAAGAATTTAATGCCCTTCCACAGCTCGGGAATTGCCTTTTTGGCATACATTTCCGAAACGCCGTTGCACTTGTTTGAAAACAGACTTTCGGTTGCGTGTGAAAATGCGTCTATTGCAGTTGATACGGTGAATTCATATGGCACGGAATATGTATAAGACGGGTCTGCATAGGCTATTTTTGCATAATAAGCCTTGCCGCTTACGCTTTTCTTTTTGCCGTCCTCCTTGGTAAGCACGGAAACGCCCGTAACCTCACTGCCCGTGCCTGCGGTAGTGCCTACAAGTACAACGGGAAGAGGAGGCAGCATCATAGCCTCTGTGTAAATGTCGTCAGGTTCAAGGTGCTTGTTTGAGGCGTAAACCGCCACAGCCTTTGCGGCGTCAAGCTGACTTCCTCCGCCTATGCCTATTATAAATTCCGAAAAATAATCCCTTGCAACCTGACCTGCCCTGTGGCAGTCGGATGTCTTTGGATTCTGCGTTATTTCGTCAAACACCGTGTACTTAATTTCAAGCTCGTCAAGCGCTTTTGTAACATCAGCCAACGCTCCGCTTAACTGTGCCGAGTTTTGACCGCATACTATAAGGCAGCTTTTGCCTAAAAGAGCAAGCTCGTCCTTGTGCTGTGAAACTGCGTCTTTGCCGCCGATTACATTGACAGGCATATAGAAACCGTAAGTCATAATTTTCACCTCAAACACATTTTAACATACTTCCAATATTTTTTACAACTATATGTTGTTATTTTTATAACAATTCTTGAATATAATGTAGAATTATAGTATAATATCAGCATATAATGCGGTAAAATGGGGGTGTAGGTATGAAATTCAAAAAATGCACCTCCTTAATCTGCGCTGTTACGGCATTTTGTCTTGTGTTCAGTGCTTGCCGCATGAGTGAAAAAACGGTCGCAGTAAGCTCCGACACAGTTGCCATGGGCAGTGTTGTCAGCATTACAAGCTACACTTATGACGAGGCTTCGGGCAGACAGCTCAACAGCGAAATAATAAAGCAGATTCAGGCTCTTGACAGACTTATTTCAAAAAATGACGAGGCGGCTGAGCTTTACAAGCTGAATTCAGCTTCGGGCGAAGCCGTAACTGTTGACAAAGAGCTGTACGGCTACATTGAAAATACCGTAAAGCTGTTTTCAAAGTCCGAGGGTAAGCTCTCGGCTTCAAGCGGAGCGCTTACAGAGCTTTGGGGCATTGACACCGACAGCTTCAGACTGCCGACAGATGACGAAATCAAAAATGCTCTGCCGTTATGTAATGATGATTTACTTGTGCTTGACGGCGGGAATTACAGCGTAAAGCTTGCAGACGGGCAGAAGCTTAATTTAGGTGCAGTCGGCAAGGGAATTGCCTGCGACAAGGCGGCTGAGTGGTTAACGCTCTCCTCCCAGGCTTCACAGGGCTTGGTAATTTCAGTCGGCGGCAGTGTTGCGGTTACAGGCTCCCGTGGCGACGGCAAGCCGTGGAAGATAGGCGTTAGAAATCCCTTCGGCACGCAAAATGATTATTTTGCAAAGCTAAGTATTGAAAATAACGGCTTTGTTTCAACCTCGGGCAGCTATGAAAAAAGCTTTGAAATTGACGGCAAAAGTTACCATCATATATTGGACCTTACAACAGGTTATCCCGTTGAAACCGAGCTTGTCGGCGTAACTGTTCTGGCGCCTTCCGGCTTTTTAAGCGATGCGCTTTCGACCCTGTGCTTTTCTTTGGGCGAGGAGGCTTCGCAGAAGCTGTTAAGTGAATATTCGGCTCAGGCCGTTTTTGTTTACGGCGACAAAACCGTGTCAGTAACCGAAGGTCTTGCAGACTCTTTGGAAATAACCGACAGGGAGTTTACAGTCAGATGAATACCGACAGAAAGCTTATTACAAAAAAAGACGCCGTTGTTATTTTAATACTTATAATAATTGCATTGGCTGCGTTGCTTTTAATTCGTCTTAACTCAGGCAACGCTGTCACGGCGACGGTTACGGTAAACGGCGAGGTGGTTAAGGTAATTAACCTTACCGAAGCGGAGAATGAAACAATTACACTTGACAACGGAATTGAAATACTTGTAGAAAACGGCAAAATCGGATTTCTAAACAGCGGCTGTCCCGACAAAATCTGTATTAAAAGCGGCATGCTCTCACATTCGGGTGAGGCGGCGGCATGCCTGCCGTACAGAACTGTTATAAGCCTTGAGGGCGCAGACGGTCAGGTTGACACACTTACATATTAGTATGAAAAAATCTACATATAAAACTGCATTATTCGGTATGCTGTCCGCTGTGGCGGTTGTGCTGTCATATCTTGAAAGCCTTATTCCGACAACTGCGTTTATGCCTGTAGGCGTAAAGGCAGGCTTTTCAAATATTGCCACTATGTTTGCGGCGTCGGCTATGGGTTTTGTGCCTGCAATGGCAATTACCGTTATAAAAGCTCTTTTTGCAGGCGTTACAAGAGGTGTGACTGCAATGCTTATGAGCTTTTGCGGCGGAGCACTGAGCACGGTTGCAATGTTTATTTTGTTTAAATACTTCAAAAAAATGGGTTATTTGCTTATAGGCATTATTTCCGCATTGACGCACAATCTCGGTCAGCTTATAGCCTGCGCCGTTTTAGTGCAGTCAGGGTCGGTTATAGGCTATGCGCCTGTGTTAATTATCAGCGGAATAATCACCGGAGCTATTACAGGCTCAATATTAAAGGCGGTTATTCCTGCGTTATTAAAGATAAATGAAAAAGCAAGCTTTAAAGGAGGAAATTAAATGCACTCTTCTCAGATAATAAAGCCTGTTAAGAAGGTAAAGGGCGGTGTTATGGTACCCCACAGCAAGAACACCAAGGATATGCCCGTCAACAGACTGCCTGCTCCCGAGCTGGTATGCCTGCCGATGAGTCAGCATATAGGTGCGCCTTGTCAGCCCGTTGTAAAGGTTGGGGATACCGTTAAGGTCGGTCAGCTTATAGGGGACAGCGACAAGTACATCTCAGCGCCCATACACGCTTCTGTTTCAGGTAAGGTAACTGCTATCAAGGAAATGAGAACGGCTACGGGATTGGTTTCGCAGGCTGTTTTCATTGAAAATGACGGTGAAATGGCGGAGTATGAAGATTTGAAAGCTCCGAAAATTGACACCCGAGAGGAATTCATAAAGGCTGTAAGGGATTCAGGTCTTGTAGGCTTGGGCGGCGCAGGCTTCCCGACGCATGTCAAGCTTAATTTCAAGCCCGACGCAGGCATTGACACGCTTATCATCAATGCCGCAGAATGTGAGCCTTACATTACAGTCGACTACCGTGAATGTGTTGACAATTCATGGCATGTATTCAACGGAATACATCTTGTCAAGGATATGCTCGGCTTCAAAAAGGTAATTATTGCCGTTGAGGACAACAAGCCCGAGGCAATTAAAATACTTGAAAGAATTGCGGAAAAGGATGACGAAAAAAACGAAATCAAGCTTATGCCTCTTAAGTCCAAATATCCGCAGGGCGCAGAAAAAATGATGGTGCTTTCGGCTACTGGCAGAAAGGTACCGCCCGGAAAACTTCCCGCAGATGTCGGCTGTGTGGTTATGAATGTCGCTTCAGCCGCATTTATAGCAAGGTATGTAAGAAAAGGCAGACCGCTTGTCAGCCGTTCGCTTACGGTTGACGGCTCGGCAGTTGCAAATCCGCAGAATGTCAGAGTACCGATAGGCACCGAAATTGAATACATAATTCAGTCCTGCGGCGGCTACAAGGAGGACCCCGTTAAAATTGTTACCGGCGGACCTATGATGGGTGCGGCAATAGTTGACACGGCGCATCCCATTTTAAAGAGCAACAATGCAATTCTTGTACTCGGTAAGGATGACATAAGCGTCAAGAGAGAAACGGACTGTATCCGTTGCGGAAGATGTAAAAAGGCTTGTCCTCTTAATCTTATGCCCACGGTTATCGAGAGATATGCAAGAAGCAGGGATGTTGCCGCTTTACAGCATTTCGGCACAATGGTTTGTATGGAATGCGGCTCCTGCGCATACTCATGCCCCGCAGGCAGACCGCTTGTTCAGTATATGAGAAACGCAAAGGCTATTATCAGAGAGGAGGCACAAAAATGAGTGAAGAAAACAAAAAGCTCTTAACCGTCAGTGCTTCACCGCACAGACGCACTCAGGACACTACCACGGGAATAATGCTTGATGTTATCATAGCTCTTGTTCCTGCATTGGTGCTTTCGGTAGTGCTTTTCGGCTTCCGTTCGCTTGCAGTTATTGCAGTAAGCGTTGTTTCCTGCGTGGTATTTGAATACATATGCCGCAAGGTTATGAAGCGCAATAACACGCTTGGCGACCTGTCCGCTATTGTAACGGGTATACTTTTAGCGTTTAACCTGCCCTCGTCAATGCCGCTGTGGATGGTAGTTATAGGCGATGCGGTTGCAATTATTGTAGTAAAGCAATTCTTCGGCGGTATCGGTCAGAATTTCGTAAACCCTGCGCTTGTCGGCAGAATTGTACTAATGATGTCCTTCCCGACTTACACAAACAGCTTCCCCACCCCGTTTGCATGGCGTATTGAGGAGCTTGACGCAGTAACAAGCGCAACACCGCTTGCACAGTTTGCAGGTAATTATTCTATTGACTCTGCATTGAGCGTTATGAACAGCGCAGAGCTTCCCTCACTTGCACAGATGTTCTTCGGCATAAGAGGCGGCTGCTTGGGCGAAACCTGTGCGGCGGCGCTTATTGTCGGCGGACTTTACCTGATAGTAAGAAAGGTTATTACCCCAACCATTCCGCTGTTTTATGTGGGTACGGTTGCAGTGGCAATGCTTATTGCAGGCTCGGGCAATATTTCATTCGTTGCCTATCAGCTGCTTTCCGGCGGACTTCTGCTGGGTGCCATCTTTATGGCAACAGACTACACAACAAGCCCTCTCGGCTTCAAGGGCAAGGTTATATTTGCAGTAGGCTGCGGTATTATTACCTCGCTTATAAGAATTTTCGGTTCACTCCCCGAGGGCGTATCCTTCTCAATTATTCTTATGAATATTCTTGTGCCTCATATTGAGTCGCTCACTTCTTCAAAGCCTTTCGGTACCGTTAAGGAAAAGAAGAGCAAGAAAGAGGAGGTGGCATAATGAAAAATTCAGTAGTTAAGGAAATTGTAATTCCTGCCATTTCGCTTTTGCTTATTTGCATTGTTGCCACGGCTCTTTTAGGCTTTACAAATCAGATTACTGCCCCTAAAATCGAGCAGCTTGCAATAGAAACTCAGATGAAGGCTAAGCAGGAGGTTTTAAGCTCTGCTTCGGAATTCTCTGAAGAAAAAACGGTTTCGCTTGACGGCGTAGATTACGCTTATTACGAGGGAACGGCAAACGGCGAAAAGGTCGGCTTTGTATTTGCAACTTCCGCAAAGGGCTACGGCGGCGACATTAAAATTATGGTCGGCATTGATAATACGGGCGCAGTAACGGGCGTTTCAATACTTGAAATTGAAGAAACTGCAGGTCTTGGTATGAATGCCAAAAACGAATCGTTCTTAAGCCAGTATACAGGCAAAAGCAATACGCTTTCCGTAATCAAGAACGGCGAAAAGGGCGAAAACGATATTCAGGCGCTCACAGGCGCAACAATCACATCAAACGCAATGACAAAGGCTGTGAATATTGCCTTGGATTTATATAAAGAGGTAGGAGGTGAGAGCGTTGGCTGAAAAGAAAAGCTTAGGTCAGGAATTTACAAAGGGCATAATTAAAGAAAATCCCGTTTTAAGACTTGTCTTGGGTACTTGCCCGACGCTCGCAACAACAACCTCTATGGAGAGCGCAATAGGAATGGGTATTTCGGCGGCAATAGTTCTTGTCTGCTCAAATATTGTTATTTCAGCACTTCGCAAGGTTATTCCGCAGAAGGTAAGAATTCCATGCTACATAGTTGTCATAGCGGCATTCGTTACAATAGTTCAGATGCTTGTCAAGGCATTTGTTCCCACGCTTGACGAACAGCTCGGCGTTTATCTTCCGCTTATAGTTGTTAACTGCATAATCCTCGGCAGAGCAGAAGCATTTGCAGGTAAAAACAGCATTGTGGCTTCTGCAGTTGACGGCTTGGGTATGGGCGTCGGCTTTACGGTTGCTCTTATAGTAATGAGCGCAGTCAGAGAGCTTCTCGGCGCAGGCTCGCTCTTAGGACACAGCATTTTACCCGCATCAATACCGCCGATGACAATATTCATTTTAGCTCCCGGCGGCTTCTTCGTATTCGGTCTTATAATGGCTTGTGCAAACAAGCTTGCTGAGATGGGCGGCGGCAAAAAGGCTAAGCTTTCAGGTTGTGAGGCTTGTCCTATGGCTGAGAGCTGTGCAAAGCTTCACGGCGGTGAGGCCTGCGAAACGGCTGAAAATGCTGAAACTGCTCAGGCAGAAGCAACACCCGTTGAAACGGCAGAAGTAAAGGAGGCGGCTGAATAATGAAAATATTTTTTGCTATACTTTTAACTGCAATCCTTACAAATAACTACATACTTTCAAAGTTTTTGGGAATTTGTCCTTTCCTCGGCGTTTCCAAAAAGCTTAATACGGCGGTAGGTATGAGTGCGGCGGTTATATTTGTTATGCTGCTCGCCTCGGCTGTTACATTCCCGTTAAATACCTTCCTTGACAATCACAACTTAGGTTATTTACAGACAATAGTATTTATACTTGTTATAGCGGCTCTTGTTCAGCTTGTTGAAATAGTACTGAGAAAATACATTCCCGCACTTTACAATTCATTGGGAATTTATCTTCCGCTTATCACAACAAACTGTGCAGTTCTCGGCGTAACAATTCTTAACATTGACAACGGCTACACCTTTGCAGAGGCTATGGTTAATTCACTCGGCGCAGGTCTCGGCTTTATGGTAGCTATGGTTATGTTTGCAGGCGTGCGCTCAAAGCTTGAAACCTGCGAAGTACCGAAATTCCTTGAGGGACTTCCCATAACGCTTATAGCCGCAAGCCTTACCTCGCTGTCCTTCCTCGGCTTTACGGGACTTGTTGAGAATATGTTTGCTTAAGGGGGGGCAGTGAGTATGAATCCAATTTTATTAGCGGTTTTACTTGTTGCCGCCATCGGACTTATAGCAGGCGTAGGACTTTCCGTTGCATCTGTAGTAATGGCAGTGCCCAAGGACGAAACGGCTGAAAAAATCAGAGAGTGCCTTCCCGGCGCTAACTGCGGCGCATGCGGCTTCTCGGGTTGCGACGGTTATGCGGCGGCTCTTTCAAAGGGAGAGGCAACGGCTACAAATCTTTGCGCCCCCGGCGGCAATGATGTTGCAAAAGAGGTTGCGGCAATTCTCGGTGTTGAGGCAGGCTCAATAAAGCCTATGGCTGCGGTTGTTCACTGCAACGGCACTACCGAAAATTCAAAGAAAAAACTTGAGTACAAGGGCGTAATGAGCTGTAAAATGGCTTCTCAGCTTTTCGGCGGACCGAAGGAATGTGTATACGGCTGTATAGGCTACGGCGACTGTGTAAATGTTTGTCAGTACGGTGCTATAAGCATTGTCGACAGCGTTGCAAGGGTTAACCCTCTTGTATGTACGGCTTGCCAGCAGTGCATAAAGATTTGTCCCAAGGGACTTATCGAGCTTGTGCCTCTTTATGAAACAAAGGCTGTTGTTACCTGTAAAAATCATAACAAGGGCGCATTTACAAGAAAAGAGTGTTCGGTAGGCTGTATCGGCTGTATGAAATGCCAGAAGGTCTGCGAGCATGATGCAATCAAGGTTGAAAACAACACCGCACATGTTGACTACGAAAAATGCGTAGGCTGCGGCAAGTGCGAAGAGGGTTGTCCGACAAAGGCAATTCACATCAAAACTTTAGGTTGCTGATTTATTTATAATTTTACAGGCAGGCGGTAAGCCTGCCTGTATTTTTTTGCGCTTTTGGCTGTAAATAAAATAAAAAATTAAAAATTTAACGAAAAACATTAAAAAATATTTGACAAACATAAAATGTGTGATATAATCAAGTTAACGATAAACATTAAACAATTTATTTTTGGAGGTAATCGTTATGAAAAACAAAGGCATTAAAGGAATCAACACCGCAGGACTGATAGGCTATATTATTTCAGTTCTTCTGAGTATTGCCGTTATAGCTACAATGGTAATTACAGGCATAGGCACCGCCGGCGCAATAGCAATAGCCGACAAGGAAATTAAGGTGAATATGTCAACGGCTATTGATATAAGCTCAACAGGTGATTTCCTCGGAACACTCAATAAGTTTATGAAGGTCGGCGAGGTTGAAAATCTTGAGGATATCATCACCGAGGACGGAAAAACCGTAAAGGTAGATGACAGCGATTTGTCAGAAGTCAGCGCATACAAAACAGAGAACGGCTTTTTGGTAAATGCAAAAACAAACGAAAAGGTTTTTACAATTAAAAATATAATTGTAAATTTAGTTGCGACCTTTATTTTCCTTCTCACAGTCGAAATTGCAGTTCACTTCCTTGCAAGTCTTATGAAAGCTCTCAGAAAATGCGAAACGCCCTTCTGTGAGAGCGTAATCAAGAGTATGTCCCGTTTTGCGATTTCGCTTATTCCTGCAGTATTTATGAATATGGTATGCGGCGGAATGTGGTCATCACTCTTCAGCGGTTCAGGCTTTGCCATGACTGTCAATCTCGGCAGTGTACTGCTTGTAGCTGTAATATTCCTGCTTATCGCAGTATTCAAGTACGGCGCACTTCTTCAGCAGGAATCCGACGAAACACTTTAAACTTTAAGAGGTGAGATTATGGGAAAAATAATATTAAGACTTGACAGAGTCATGGCAGACAGAAAAATAGGACTTAATGAGCTTTCCGAAAAGGTCGGAGTTGCAAATGTGAATTTGTCGAAGATTAAAAACGGGCATATCAGCGCAATAAGGTTTTCAACTCTCGAAGCATTGTGCGAGGTGCTGAATTGCCAACCCGGAGATATAATGGAGTACGAAGAATAATGGAATATAAGCTCACGCCCCGAAGCATTGCTTCGGGGCGTGGTTTTACTCATTAAGCTGAATTGCTGATTAAACTTTTTCCCATCTGCCGCCGTGTTTTTGAGAACCGTTGGGATTGCTCGGGCATTTACCCGGAATTCTTGAAGCAGCATCACCGGAGGGACCTGACGGAGTTGAAGTTGTTGTCGGTGCACCTGCTTTTCCGCACCAAGGACATCTTGGAATGTATCTTGCCATTGACATATTTTTCACCTCCTTTTCAGAGTATATATTCATTGTTTTAAAAAATCATAGAGTATTATTTAAGAAACCTGTTTAATTTCTTCTCGGTTTTGTTCATAAGGTCTCCGGTTTTATTTAAAAGTTTTTTGCCGGCTTTACTAAACAGCATAGAGCCGCCTTCAGTAATTTTGATGCGCTTTTTTTCAAGGTATTCCTGAGCTTCGGTAGCTTCTTCAAAGGTAATTCCAAGATTTGGCTCAATATACTCTTTTAAGTCACTAACACATTTTTCATATTGTTCCATGTTTGTTATCAATCTGTCTTTGCAAAACTGCAAAGCTCTTTCCTGTGCTGCCTGCGTTCTGTCCTTTGCAGATTTAAAAAGTTTGGTACTGCAAAACTTGCGTTCAAATTCTTTATGGTATCCGTCAATTGTTTCAAGGTATTTTACTTTTAATTCGGACGAGAATGTGTTTTCAAACAGTTCTTTCTTTTCAAGCAATTCTTTTTCGTAAAGCAGGGTAGAACTTAAATCTGGCTGACTTATGCTTTGCATAAATTCCTGAATTTTAGGAAGCTCTGCTTTGGCTTCTTGAGCTTTTTCTCTCGTTGTGCAAAGGAATCCGTCAACAGTGCGAAGTTCCTCATCAATTTTTTGCAGTTTATCATCAAGGTTGTTAATAAGCTCTGCAGAGTATTTGTTATCAACGGACATTTTCTCAAAATAGGAAACCAAATATGCTCTGACTTGCTTAACTTCTTCTTCGTCGCTGTTATCTTGGACATTCTTTGCAATATAATCTTTAGCATGGTCAATAACCCAGTTATCTACCAAATCAAATGCCCATTTTGCATCTTCTTTTGCAAGGAATATGCTTTCGCAATACTTCTCTAATTCTCCTCTGAATTCAATTATTTCCTCATCTGTAAAATCTCCGCCTTCCGGCAGGGTTTTTGTTTTTTCTATAACATAGCTTATTGCTTTTTGTAATTTGTAATTTGTATATCCCGAAACATCAAAAAATTCAGCTAAGGCGGTAAGATTACCGTCATCGCCGTATTTATCGGCTAAAAACTCATACAAATTGCTGTCATAAGGATTTGTGTCAAAAAGATTACGACATATTTCTGGTATTTGCTCGTCGCCAATAAAGCCCGATTTAAGATTTTCAAGTATATTAGATACTTTTTCCTTTTCCTCATCTGTGGGAATTACATTGGTTAAATCAATATCGTCATTTTCGTTATTATTTATTTCGTTGATTACAATGAAAACAAATCTATATGATGCAAATAGAATGCCACGGCTTAATTCGCTAATTGAGGCGCGGAACTTTCGGTTAAGCTCTTTGTCAGCGGCTTTTTCTTCGTTGCTTTCGGACCAAGCACTTAGAATATTAAGCGCTGCGCCTTCGGCAAGGTTTAAAGCGCCTGCCTGTAATGAACTCTTTGTGTCGGTACCCGTCCACTTATCACGGTTTTCAATTTGATAGCTGTTTGCTTGACTTTTTTGCTGCAATGCCTGCATAGTGCTGTCTGCTTCGTTTTTGAATGTGTTATATTGTTCTTCAAAATAATCAAATTGTTTGTTTTTTACAGCAAGTTCATAAATTTTATCGCCGTTAATATCAAACATGCCTTGAGAAATGCAGTATGCTTTTACATCGTTGATGGAGTTTTCAACGCTTTTTCTAGCGTCAATTAAAATGTTATCGTAGGCTTCCTTCCAATCTTTATAGTTTTCGCAGTATTGCGAAAATGTTTGTTGTGATTCTTTTGACAGAACACGAAAACGCTTTTGCAAAGCGCTGTAGAGATTTCTTTCCTTAGAAAAGTGCAGCTCGCCGATAGGACTGTCAAAACTGCTTTCAACATATTCGTTTTTTAAAAACTCTTTGTAATTCATTTTTTTACCCCTTTTTTATTTATTAAAAAGCATTTTTGCTTTATTTATGAAAAAATCTTTTGTAATATATACCATCTGATAAACAATGCAACACATGAAACGAAAACTGCTAAAATGCTATTAGATTTAATCTTTTCAGTATTTATGTCTGTTTTGATGGAATTCGGATTTCTCAGTAAAATCAAGCCGGCAACAGCTAATGATATTCCGATAAGTGTAGAAATCAGACTTCCAATAATAAAAGCTAATTTATTAAGAGTTTGTGCCTTGTTAACTCTGTAATTGTAACGGACGGTCTGATAATTTGCATCGTTTCTTCTTTCCAAATAATTATTTAACTCGTTGTTTAAATCTATTCTGTTTTCAGGCTTGACAAAGCTTTTTTCCGTAATGTTGACAATAAAACTGGTAACCGCAATAACAAGTGCAACGCCTCCGAAAAACCAAAGGAAATGCACAAAGATTCCTGAAAGACCGAATATTATTGCCGCAACAAAAGAAATACGGGATATTTTGCCAAATGAAATCTTTTTATAAATATCGTTTTCTTTGGTGTATCCGCTTTCTATAACTAAAGAATTTGATTTTTCGGCATTTTCGTTTGAAACGGCGAATACATTATTATTTTCGAGGTTATCCATAAATGTTCTCCTTAAAAAACAAAATAAAAAGTGCGCAGCCGAAGCTACGCACAAAAAACGCAAGCTCCAACTGTCGCCAAACAATTATACAAATACGCACACCAATACAGCAGCAATATTCGCAGAGCATACATTTTTATCAAAATAAAAAGTATGCTGCTATTATTGGCGATAATTGCGTATTTATTCATTTGTATAATTATTTGGCATTGTCATTTTAACATTTACATATCAAATAGTCAATAAGAACCTGACTTGTAATTTGCAGGTCAGAACTTTGCTGTTGCGCAATAAAAACGGGCGATTCGTGAATCGCCCCTACGGATTCGATATAAACTAACCAACACAAAAACCACCCCCCGAAGCACACACTTCGGGGGTTAATTTGTTTATATCAAAAATACATCAATCTTTTTTATGACCTTTTAAGCTTTTTTCTCACAGCTGCGGCGAGCTGTGAAACCTTGGAGTTGAGTGCGTCACGGTATTTATATAAAATGAACATTGCTATAAAGTCAAGCACAACTATTATTACCATAAACAGATAATCGTGCGACAGTATTTTTCTGCCGATAGCGCACATCATAAATATCTGCACAGACGAGCCGAAAAATGTTCCGACTATGTATTTGAGCGAAGACATCTTTGTAGCCGCCGCCGCATAGGGTATAATTCCGTTAGGCACAAACGGCAGCATAAAGCAGAGCAGAATTGCAACAAATGAATTGCCCTTGCTTAAAAACGCAGAAGCCTTTTCGGTTTTTTCGCCGTCAAGAAAATCGGATTTGAACCGCCTTGCGAAAAGAAAAATCAGCCAGTTTGCAAACACAAACGAGGTGAGGCAGGCAATAAAGCTTTTTATAAAGCCGTATGCCATTCCGCCTGCAATTTCAATGGGCGCACCGGGCAGAACGATTGAAATTACCTGAATTGCCTGCAATAAGAACAGATAAATAAGTCCTTTAAGTGTTCCGCTTTGCATTAAAAAAGTTTGAATCTGTTCTTCGTCGCCGCTTTTCATAGCCTCCCACAATCCGGGTGCCATTGGTATGAACGCCTTGTAAAAAAGCAATGCCGCCAAAGCAAAGGACACTATGTAAATAATTGCTTTTATATATTTTTTATTCATAGCCTCAGGTGTCCTCCTTAAACCAGATGGAATACTTACATCCGCAATAATTCTGTCTGTAAAGACCAAGCTCATTTGACAGCACGGTTGAGCGTTTGTAGCCCTCTTTTTTCTTGAAATCGGACAAAAGAAATTTCACGCCGTACTTTTCCTGCGCCTTTAAGCCAAGCTCGTTTAAAAGCTGTGAATTTTTGTGCGGACTTACCGTAAGCGTGGTGCAGAAATAGTCAGCACCTATTTCCTTTGCCTTTTTTGCCGTTTCTTCAAGCCTTAAAATAAAGCACTGTGTACAGCGTGCGCCGCCCTCTTTTTCGTTATGAAGGTCTTTTACCGCTTCCTCGAATTTTTCAGGCTCGTAAACAGACGGCAGAATTTCAATTCCCTTTGAAAACTCCTCTGCGCCGAGAAGCTTGTCAAACTGCGCCAATCTTTTTTCGTATTCCTCTTTAGGATAGATGTTAGGATTGTAAAAATACAGCTTTAAACAGAAATGCTCTTTTAATCTTTCAAGCACTGCGCTTGAACACGGCGCACAGCAGCACTGAAGCAAAAGCACAGGCTTTTGACCTGTGCTTTCTATTTTTTTCAGTTCTTCATCCATTAAAAGCTGAAAATTCTGTTTCATTTTGCTGTTTTAAAGCTGTTACCGGCATAAAGCTCATTGATATTGTTCTTGCCCTTATGTCTGTAGGGGTAAATTCTCAGGGCAATAACTGCTGTCAATGCGCCGATTGTATTAAGTATAATATCTGCCATGGTATCCATAATAGGCCAGCGAACTTCGAAAACGGGATTGATAAGCGTCTGCTCTTTGGGTGTGCCGAGAGCAGCGGCGAGATTCCAATGCTGTGCGTCTCCTGCCTTTGCAATACCCTCAATGCCTTCCTTTGCCATAGTGCTTACGCATGAAATCTGGTCAAAGCTGAACTCAAACAGTTCCCAGCCTGTACCTGCGAGGAACGAAAATCCTATGGCGCAAAGAAGCACAATTGAAATCGGTACGGCAACCTTATCCTTTTTCTGCATGGAATAAACAAGCTCATAGCCAAAGAAAACACATGCTGCGCCGCCGACAAAGTGAAGAATAACATCCCACCATCTGAAATCATAGTAGAGGTTTAAGAATTTGCCGCCGAAGGAGGCTGCGAAAATACCTATAATAAGGAAGGTCTGTACGCTGGGTGAAACATGGCGTAAAGAATTTGACTCGGGTAAGAGCATAAAGATTTCCCAGACGAACATGCAAAGGAAGTTTGCGCCTACCTGTAACGGGTCGGTAATATCAAACGGTTTTCTGAAGAAGCCTGCAATAAAGGCGTAAATCATCAAAGCTCTGAAAATCCACCACAGAACGAGCTCAAACTTTCTGGGGGTAGTTGTAATTCTCTTAAAATATTCTTTCATTATATCCTCCATTTTCAACACTTGCCGCAGCCCGTGTTGTTTTGCCCTAACATAATAACACATATTTATAACAAAATAAAGTGTTTTTGTTATTTTTTTAATACACAAAATAAAAGGACAGGGGAGACCTGTCCTTTAGCTTTTGCCTATTTGTTTTCTGTATTGGCAATGCTCTCAATTCAATCCTTTTTCAGCTTCTCTATAACCTTTTCATAGTTTTCGGGGATGTGCACAAAAAGGCAGTCGGAGCAATCCTTTATGCCGTTTTTAAGTATTTTGTAATTTCCGCCGCAGTCCGCCTTTAAATACAGCGGACAGTAACAGAAAAGGCAGTTGAGCTTTTCCGCACCCTTGTGACAGGGGTAAAATTCACATTCTTTATTTTCAAAAAATTTATAACTCATATCAGTCCGCCGTATACTCTCTTACTCTGAGCTTAACGCCGACCTCGTCTGCAATTTTCCGACACTCTGCAATGTCCTCTTTCGGTATTACATCAACTACCGAGAATTTAACAGTGACATCATACTTTGTGCAATCCTTTGCGAATTTAATAATTGCAGGCAGAGCGTCAAGTCCGAATGCCGAGTGGCACAGCCTGTCATACTTTTCGGGTGTGGGTGCGTTGAGTGAAATTGAAATAATATCAAACACCTCACAGATTTCCTTTGCCGTAGGTCTTTTGTTGAGCAAATCCGAAAGTCCGTTTGTGTTTATTCTCAGCACGCAGTCGGGGAGCTTTTTTTTCAGATACTTGGCGCTTTCAATAAGGTTGCTGTAAGCGCAGGACGGCTCGCCGTAGCCGCAGAAAATAATTTCTTTATCGTACTTACTGAAATCAAAGCTGTCAATAGCCGCTTTGATTTCGTCAAGGCTGGGTGAATGTCCCTCAAACCAGAGCGTATCTGCGTCGCCCACGCTGTCGCCGTTGTTACGGATGCAGAATTCGCATTTGCACGGGCAGGCATTTGTAATATTAAGGTAGGCATGACCCTCAAAGGTGTAAACTATATCAGCCATATTTTATCACTCCTTAAAAAATCTTTTCTTGAATTCTATTTTGTCAAGCGTCGAAGCGGCGATTATAAATATAATCAGACTGCCTGCCGCTTGTATAATGCTGAAGGGTACAGATGTCCACGCAGTCGGGAAGGTGTATAAAAGCCCCTCGGCAATAAGATAGCCGAAAACCGTAACAAAGCCTGAAATGACACCTGCCACGGCGGACTTCGCACTCATAATCTTGTTATCTTTTTTATTTTTATACTTTAATACGAGCACAAACACAAGGGCGTTGAGAGCCTTGATAATTGCCGTAAAAGGTGCCCATACGGCAGAGCCTGCAAGTACATCTGCAAGCGCACCGCCCAAAGCTGCGCAAAAAAGCGAATACGGCGCAGGTATAATGCAGGCGGCAAGGTAGATGATGCTGTCGCCGAAATGCAGGTAGCCGTTGTTGATGCCCGTATTGAATTTTATGTATGCCGTACTGACGGTAATAATTGCCGTAAAAAGAGCGGCTGACACCGAGTAATACAGCTTTTTATTTTTGTAATTACTCATTTATAAGCATCTCCAAATGCTTTTCAAATGCAATTCCGTCATTTCTGTCTGTGCCTTCCTTAACTGTGTCACGGATTGCCTTTTCAATAAACCTTGTAGCAAGCTCCACAGAATACGCCATGCTCATTCCACGGGTAAGCTCGGCACAGACTATGCTTGCAAAAAGGTCGCCCGTTCCCGAAAAACTGCCGCCTATAAGCTCAGACTGCGAAACTGAAAAGCTGTCCTTCCCGACGGCAATGTCGCAGACGGTATTGCCCTTTTTAACGCCCGTTACAATAACGGTTTCAAGGTTTTCGGACAAAAGCGTTCTTGCAGCTTCGGCAATGTATTCAAAGTAGCTGTCCTCTGCGCTTTTAGCTGTGGTGCTTTTGTAGCTGAGCCTTGCAAGAATACAAAGCTCCGTAAGGTTCGGCGTTATGACATTTGCCTTTTTCGCAAGCCTTATAACCTTTCTGCAAAGCTCCTTTGAATATGTTTTATATAATGTACCGTCATCTGCCATAACGGGGTCGACAACTACAAGAGTGCAGTCATTTTTCAGTCTGTCTACTGCTTTCAGAATTATATCTGCCTGCTCACATGAGGTCATATAGCCCGTAAGAATTGCGTCAAAGCTTTCGCCGCAGGAATACCATTCCTTTAAATAAGCGTCAAGCTCGGCTGTAAGGTCAATACAATGGTATGAATTATAACCCGTTTGATGCGACAGCACAGCCGTCGGCACGGGACAGCACTGCATACCCAGCGCCGATATTATGGGCAGGGCGGCGGTAAGCGAGCATTTGCCGAAGCCCGAAATGTCATTTATTACCGCTATTTTCTTCAAAACAGTCACCTCACAGCTATTGATTTTTGACTTTTGTTGATTTATAATACTACTAAACTGTCATTAAATAAATAGACAAATTTAATTATTTTTAAGGGGTCAGTTTATGAAAAACAAAAGCTTTTTATACAATAAGCTTTATGATTATTACAAGCAGCTGATACTGTCGGGCAAGCTTCCTGCGGGCACAAGACTGCCGTCAATAAGGCGTTGCAGTGAGCTTCAGGGAATGAGCAAAACCACAGTTGAGCAGGCTTATATGCTGCTTTGCGACGACGGCTATCTCATTCCCCGCAGTCAGAGCGGCTATTATGTTTCTGACAAGGCTAAAACGGTGGTCGAAAACAGCGGTGCCGAGAGCGCAGAGGTTAAAGAAGAAAAGGCGTTGTCCGATTACACCTCGACGGGCGTTGACATAGAGGCTTTTGACCTTGATATATGGAGCCGTTACATAAAAAGCGCATTGAGGCACAGCGAAAGGCTTATGGATTACGGCGAGCCGCAGGGCGAGCAGGGACTAAGAAGAAGAATTGCGGAATATGTCAAGGAAACAAGAAACTGCGTCTGCTCCGAAAACGATATTGTAATAGGCGCAGGTGTGCAGACACTTCTCAACATACTCTGTCCGCTTGTTGAAACGAATTCCAAAACCGTGTATTTTTCCGATTCGGGTTACAGGCAGGGCATAGCGGTTTTTAAAAGCCACGGCTGTAAAATTACGGACACTTCGGAAAAAGCGCATATACTTTATGTATCTCCCTCACATATGTCTGCGGCAGGCGACATTATGGAGATAAGTGACAGGCATGAGCTTGTAAGCACAGCAAAAAGAAACGGTCAGCTGATTATTGAGGATGACTATGACAGCGAATTCCGTGACCTCTCAAAGCCAACGCCCTCACTTCAGGGACTTGACAGCGAAAATGTAGTGTATATAGGCACATTTTCAAAAATGCTGCTGCCCTCAATCAGAATAAGCTATATGATTCTGCCGCAGAAGCTTCTTAAAAGATATGCGAGAATAAAGGAATTATATAACCAGACGGTTTCAATTCCCGACCAGCTTGCGCTTGAACAGTTTATTGCAGACGGCAGACTGTCAGCACAGCTGAGAAAGGCTAAAAAGCTGTATTCGCAGAAGTCAAGACTGCTTTCAGCCGAGCTTGAAAGGGTATTTGGTAATGACATAAGCGTTGTGAAAATGCCTACGCCGCTTTATGTAAAATGCGTGCTGAATTCTTCTGTCAGTTTTTCCTCTGCCGAAAAAATGCTCTCACAGGGGGAGAGGGCAGTAAAAATTATATGCGTAAACGAAAGTACGGAAAAGCTGACGCTTGCTTTTTCGGTTTCGTCTGTGCCTTTGCAGTTTATAAAAGGGGATGTAAGCCGTATCAGGCAATGCTTTTGTGAATTAAACAGCAAACAGAATTTTTAAAAAGCTTCAAAAATGTATCATTCAAGACACATTTTTGACAAAAACCCGACTTTTTTAAATATTTCAAAAAAATCTTTTGAAATATCAGGAAATTTTGAAAAAATGATAGATTTTTATCAATCTTGGTGCTATAATTAACAATGCTAAATTATACTGTGAAATTTTGTGCTATTTTACAGGTTTGCAATACCATTTTTTAAGGAGGAAATCGGTTAATGCTTAAAAAGATTAGTAAAATTCCTTTTAAGGGAACCGCTGAGCAGGAGCAGAAGCTTAAGGCTGTTATCGCAGAGTGCGCTGACGACAAAAGCCTGCTTATGCATGTAATGCAGGAAGCTCAGGAAATTTACGGCTATCTTCCGTACGAAGTACAGGTTATGATTGCCGAAGGTATGAATGTACCGCTTGAAAAGGTTTACGGTGTATCAACCTTCTATGCACAGTTTGCACTTTCACCTAAGGGCGAGTACAACATTTCGGTATGCCTCGGAACTGCCTGCTATGTTAAAGGCTCGCAGGAGGTTCTTAACAAGCTTACAGAAACACTCGGCATAGGCGAGGGCGAATGTACTGCCGACGGTAAATTCTCACTTGAGGCTTGCCGCTGCATAGGCGCTTGCGGACTTGCTCCCGTTATGACGGTTAACGACGAGGTTTACGGCAAGCTTAACGCTAAGGATGTTCCCGACATTCTTAAAAAGTACGGCATCTGATTTATGCGAGAATTATCCTTGAATGTTCTTGACATTGCCCAGAATTCCATCACGGCGAACGCCTCGCTTATAACTGTTGAGGTGATTGAGGACACAGCGCTTCACACACTTTCAATAGATATAATCGACAACGGAAAGGGCATGAGCGAAGAACAGCTTTTAAGCGTTAGGGATCCGTTTTTTACCACACGCACAACCAGAAAGGTCGGAATGGGGATTCCGCTTTTCAAGCTTGCGGCGGAGCAGACGGGCGGCAGGTTTTCAATAAACTCTGCGCTTGGCAAGGGCACTGTCGTAAATGCCGTGTTTAAAACGGACAGCGTTGATTTCACACCGCTTGGCGATATGACCTCTACGGTTATAATGCTTGTAACCATGAACACCGACAGGGATTTTGTTTACAGGCATACGCTTGACGGAAACGAATTTACATTCGATACCCGTGAAATCAAACAGATTCTCGGCGATGTTCCTTTGGACTCACCTGAGATTTCAGCGTGGCTGAGGGAATATATTGATGAAAACATAACTAACTTGTACGGAGGTGCAGATAATAATGAAAACACTTGAAGAGCTTATGGCTATCAGAGAACAGACTAAAAAGAGAATGACAGTCAGAGAAGATACAGGCGACGATGTTATCAGAATCGTTGTTGGTATGGCTACCTGCGGTATTGCAGCAGGCGCAAGACCTGTGCTTAACGCACTCGTTGACGAGGTTGCAAAGCGCAATCTCAAGGGCGTAACAGTTGCACAGACAGGCTGTATCGGTATGTGTCAGTATGAACCTATTGTTGAGGTTATGGAACCCGGCAAAGAAAAGGTTACTTATGTAAAAATGACCCCTGAAAAGGCTGTCAAAGTTATAAACGAGCATATTGTAAACGGCAACCCCGTTGTAGAGTATACAGTAGGCGCAGTTGCAAAATAAAGGAGGAAAAACAATGTATCGTTCCCATGTACTTGTTTGCGGCGGTACCGGTTGTACCTCTTCAAACAGCGCAGCTATAATCGAGGCTATGGAGTCCGAGCTTAAAAAGCAGGGACTTGAGAACGAGGTTAAGGTTATCAGAACCGGCTGCTTCGGTCTTTGCGCATTAGGTCCGATTATGGTAGTTTACCCCGAAGGCGCTTTTTACAGTCAGGTAAAGGTTGAGGATGTACCTGAAATCGTTGAAGAGCATCTTCTGAAGGGCAGAATGGTTAAAAGACTGCTTTACGATGAGACAGTTAAGCAGGATGAGGTTAAATCACTTAAGGAAACAGAGTTCTACAAGAAACAGCACAGAGTTGCGCTTCGTAACTGCGGTGTTATCGACCCTGAAAATATTGACGAGTATATCGCATATGACGGCTATCAGGCTCTTGCAAAGTGCCTGACAGAGCTTAAACCCGAAGAGGTTATTGAAATAGTTAAAGCTTCCGGACTTCGTGGCCGTGGCGGCGGCGGATTCCCCACAGGCGTTAAGTGGAGCTTCACGGCAGCTAACCAGGCTGACCAGAAGTATGTTGTATGTAATGCCGACGAGGGCGACCCCGGCGCATTTATGGACCGTTCGGTTCTTGAAGGCGACCCGCACTGCATTATCGAAGCAATGGCTATCTGCGGTTATGCAACAGGCGCAACAGAGGGCTACATATATGTCCGTGCCGAGTATCCTATCGCAGTTAAGCGACTTAACATAGCTATCAAGCAGGCAAGAGAGTACGGTCTTTTAGGCAAGAACATTTTTGATTCGGGCTTTGACTTTGACCTTCATGTAAGACTTGGCGCCGGCGCATTCGTTTGCGGCGAGGAAACAGCTCTTATGACATCAATCGAAGGTAACAGAGGCGAGCCGAGACCCCGTCCTCCTTACCCGGCAGTCAAGGGACTTTTCCAGAAGCCCACAACCGAGAACAATGTTGAAACCTTTGCAAACATTCCTCAGATTATCTTAAAGGGCGCCGATTGGTTTGCTTCAATGGGTACCGAGAAGTCAAAGGGTACAAAGGTATTTGCACTCGGCGGTAAGATTAAGAATACCGGACTTGTTGAAATTCCTATGGGTACTACTCTCCGTGAGATTATTGAGGAAATCGGCGGCGGTATTCCCAACGGCAAAAAGTTCAAGGCAGCGCAGACAGGCGGACCTTCGGGCGGCTGTATTCCTGCTTCTCTTATGGACACACCTATCGACTATGACAACCTTACAGCTATCGGCTGTATGATGGGTTCAGGCGGACTTATTGTTATGGACGAGGACAACTGTATGGTTGACATCGCCAAGTTCTTCCTTAACTTTACTGTTGACGAGTCCTGCGGTAAATGCACACCCTGCCGTGTAGGTACAAAGAGACTTCTTGAAATGCTTGACAAAATCACATCAGGCAAGGGTACTCTTGAGGACCTTGACAAGCTTGAAGAGCTTTGCTACTACATCAAGCAGAATTCACTCTGCGGTCTCGGTCAGACAGCACCGAACCCCGTACTTGCTACACTTAAATTCTTCAGAGAAGAGTATGTAGCTCATGTAGTTGACAAGAAGTGTGCAGCAGGCGTATGTAAAGACCTGCTCACATTCACAATCGACAAAGACAAGTGTATCGGCTGCGGCATGTGCGCAAGAAACTGCCCTGCAGACACAATTATTAAGACAGATTACATTGCAGAAGGTCATAAGCTTCCCTCTTACGAGATTATTCCCGACAAGTGCGTTAAGTGCGGTGCTTGTATGGCTAACTGTAAGGTTCATGCAATTTCAAAACAGTAAGGAGTGTGCCAAATGGAAAATGTAAATATTAAAATCAACGGCATGCCCTTAAGCGTGCCCAAGGGAATTTCAATTCTTGAAGCTGCAAGATATGCAGGCATAGAAATCCCTACACTTTGCTATCTTAAGGATATTAACGAAATCGGCGCTTGCCGTATTTGTATGGTAGAGGTTGTAGGCGCAAGAAGCCTTGTTTCTGCCTGCGTATTCCCCGTAGCAGAGGGAATGGAGATTTACACCAACACAGAGAAGGTTCGTAAATCCCGTAAAACAACACTTGAGCTTATTCTTTCAACACATGACAAGAATTGCCTTACCTGCGTAAGAAGCGGAACATGCGAGCTTCAGCAGCTTTGTAAGGAATTCGGTGTTGACGATGCGGATTATTTCAAGGGCGAGGTTATTCAGTATGAGTTCGACGACTCCGCAGCTCATATGATAAGAAATAACAATAAATGTATCCTTTGCCGCCGCTGTATCGCAGCCTGCGACAATCAGGCAATCAGCGTTATCGGCGCAAATGCAAGAGGCTTTGACACTCATGTTTCCTCTGCATTCGACAAGGACCTTGCTGATGTTTCCTGCATCTCCTGCGGTCAGTGTATCGTAAACTGCCCGACAGGCGCTATCGTTGAAAAGGATGACACAGCTAAAGTGCTCGAGGCTATCAATGACCCCGACAAGTTTGTTATCGTAAATACCGCACCGTCAATCCGTGCAACACTCGGTGAAGCATTCGGTATGCACATCGGCACAAATGTTGAGGGCAAGATGGTTGCTGCGCTTCGCAGACTCGGCTTTGATAAGGTATTTGATACCGATTTCGCAGCTGACCTTACAATTATGGAAGAGGCTACCGAGCTTGTAGAGAGAGTTAAGAACGGTGGGGTACTTCCCATGATTACCTCCTGCTCACCCGGTTGGATCAAGTATTGCGAGCATTACTACCCCGAGCTTATTCCGCACCTTTCAACCTGTAAATCACCTCAGCAGATGTTCGGCGCAACAATGAAGACATATTATGCTGAGAAGATGGGCATTGACCCCAAGAATATGGTTGTTGTAGGCATTATGCCCTGTACGGCAAAGAAATTTGAAACCAAGCGTGACGATCAGTCAGCTTCAGGCTACCCCGATGTTGACATCGCTATTACTACAAGAGAGCTTGCAAGAATGATTGAGTCAGCAGGTATCTACTTCAATCACCTTCCCGACGAGGAATTTGACCAGCCGTTCGGCGAGTCAACAGGCGCAGGTACAATCTTCGGCGCAACAGGCGGCGTTATGGAGGCTGCTCTTCGTACAGCTGTTAAGATGATTACCGGCGAAGAGGCTGCATCACCCGACTTCGAAGAGGTTAGAGGTATGAAAAATATCAAGGAAGCTGATTATAAGGTAGGCGACCTTGATGTTAAGGTAGCAGTTGCTTCAGGCACAAAGAACGCTCAGGTTCTTATGGACAAGATTAAGAACGGCGAAGCTGACTATCTCTTTATTGAGATTATGGGATGCCCCGGCGGTTGTATCAACGGCGGCGGTCAGCCTATTCAGCACGCAGTTGTCCGTAACTTCGTTGACCTCAAGGCAAGAAGAGCAGCAGCTCTTTATGAGGATGACAAGAAGGATGAAAAGAGACTTTCACACGAGAACTCTGCAGTTAAGAAGCTGTATGACGAGTATCTCGGTGAGCCGGGCAGCCACAAGGCACATAAGATTCTCCACACATCTTATGTTCCGAGAAAGAAGTATAACTGATATTTCACAGTTTAACATTAAAGCGGGCAGCGTAAGCTGTCCGCTTTCTTTATGCCATTTTTAATTCTGACGGGTAAACCGTTGAGTTCAGGTGAGAATTGCCGTAAAAATCGGCAAACAACAAGCTTTTGACCCTGCAATACATTCACCAAATTTGCCAAAATGCATATATTGTTAAAAATATCAACAAGTTTAATGTGCAAATATACAATTTTGTCTAAAACTATGTTAAATTTTTAACAATTTGTTGACTTTAAGCTGTCGTTTTTGGTATAATTTTAAACTGTTGAAAGGTATTTTCGGCATTTATTATGTTAAATTTTGCAAATGCAATTCGGAGGTTATATTATGGCAAGAGTTTACAATTTTTCCGCAGGTCCTTCAATGCTTCCCGATGAGGTGCTTAAGAAGGCAGCGGCTGAGATGCTCGACTATCAGGGCAGCGGTCAGTCCGTTATGGAGATGAGCCACCGTTCAAAGGTTTACGATGACATCATCAAGGGGGCAGAGGCTCTTCTTCGTGAGCTTATGAACATCCCCGACAATTACAAGGTGCTTTTCCTTCAGGGCGGCGCATCAACACAGTTTGCGGCAATACCGCTTAACTTTATGAACGGCAGCGGCAAGGCTGACTATGTTATCACGGGTCAGTGGGCTAAAAAGGCTTATCAGGAGGCTCAGAAGTACGGCGAGGTTAAGGCTGTCGCTTCTTCTGCTGACAAGACATTTTCATACATTCCGAAGCTTGATAAATCAGAGTTCACTCCCGATGCAGACTACTTCTACATCTGTATGAACAATACCATCTACGGTACTGTTTACCACGAGCTTCCCGATACAGGCGATGTTCCGCTTATTGCAGATATTTCATCATGCTTCCTTTCAGAGCCCGTTGATGTTACAAAATTCGGCATGCTCTACGGCGGCGCACAGAAGAATGTCGCACCTGCAGGTCTTACAATCTGCATTATCCGTGAGGATTTATTAGGCAAGGCAAGAGATATTACACCGACTATGCTTAATTATCAGATTCACGCTGACGCACAGTCGCTTTACAACACACCGCCCTGCTATACAATCTATATCTGCAAGCTTGTTCTTGAATGGCTTAAGGAGAATGGCGGACTTGAAGCTATGCGAGAGAAGAATGTTAAAAAGGCAAAGCTTCTCTATGATTTCCTTGACAATTCAAAAATGTTCAGAGGTACTGTTGTTCCCGAGGACCGTTCGCTTATGAATGTTCCGTTTGTAACCGACTCAGATGAGCTTAATGCCAAATTTGTAAAAGAGGCAACCGAGGCAGGTCTTGTAAACCTTAAGGGACACAGAACCGTAGGCGGTATGAGAGCTTCAATTTACAACGCAATGCCTTATGAGGGCGTTGAAAAGTTAGTTAAATTTATGGCTGACTTTGAAAAGGCAAATTCATAATCAGGAGTAATTATAATGTATAACATTTTAACCTTAAATAAAATATCCTCAACAGGTATCAAGAATTTTTCAACCGATTACAAAATTGCAGATGATATTAAAAATCCCGACGCAATTCTTGTCCGTTCAGCTTCAATGCACGAAATGGAATTGGCTCCCGAAACGCTTGCAATCGCAAGAGCAGGCGCAGGCGTAAACAACATTCCGCTTGACAAGTGCTCAGAGGACGGCGTAGTTGTATTCAATACACCCGGCGCTAATGCAAATGCGGTTAAGGAATTGGTCCTTTGCGGACTTTTCCTTGCTTCAAGAAAAATAATTCCGTCAATCGAGTGGGTTAAGGCTACACTTAAGGGTGACGAGAATTTCTCAAAGTCAGTTGAAAAGGGCAAATCTGCTTTTGCAGGTCCCGAAATCAAGGGCAAGAAGCTCGGCGTTATAGGTCTTGGCGCAATAGGCGTGCTTGTTGCAAACTCGGCAAAATCACTCGGTATGGAGGTTTACGGCTATGACCCGTACCTTTCGGTTGACGCAGCTTGGAATCTTTCCCGCTCGGTTAAGCATGTTGTAAGCCTTGACGAGATTTTTGCAACCTGCGACTACATTACACTGCATGTTCCGCTTACCGATTCAACAAAGGGCGTAATCAACACCGTAAACATTGCAAAAATGAAGGATAATGTCAGAATTCTCAACTTCGCAAGAGGCGAGCTTGTTGACACAGCTGATATTATTAAGGCTCTTTCAGAGGGCAAGGTTGCTTCCTATGTAACAGACTTCGGCAATGACGCCCTGCTTGACGCTAACGGCGCAATCGTAATTCCGCACTTAGGCGCATCAACTCCCGAGTCTGAGGACAACTGCGCTGTAATGGCTGTAAATGAAATAAGCGACTTCCTTGAGAACGGCAATATCACAAATTCGGTTAACTTCCCGTCAGTTTCCGTTCCGAGAACAGCCAAGTCAAGAGTTACGATTATTCATAAGAATATGCCCAATGTTATCAGCCGTATCACATCTGCTGTTGCAAGCGAGAATGTAAACATTGATAATATGGTTAACAAGTCAAAGGGCGAGTATGCATATACTATGATTGATACCGACACCGATATAAACGAGCAGGCAATTTCAGCTATAACTGCACTTGACGAGGTAATCAGAGTAAGAGTAATTAAATAATTTCCGACAAAATTTTAACGGGTGTGATGCTTTCACACCCGTTGCTTTTTTATTGACTAAAGCGCAGTTTAATAATATAATTATTTTATCTATTAAACTGCTTTCGGGGGTATTTATGGCAACGGATTTTGATTTGAGTTTTATTATAGACAGCTTTTGCTTCGGCTCCGACTTTAAAAGCTATGAAACTAAAAATGACGGGCATATCAATTCAACCTATGTGCTGTCATTTGCAGACGGCAAAAAATACACCCTGCAAAAAATAAACACCTTCGTTTTCAAAAAGCCCGACGAGCTTATGAAAAACATTGTCGGTGTTACTCAGTTTATTAAATCACGGGGCAATATGAAAACGCTGAGCTTTCTGCCCGCAAAAAACGGAGAATATTTTGTTACCGACAAAAACGGCGGCTGCTGGCGTGTTTATGAATTTGTCGACAGCGTTTACACCTGTAACACTATTAAAAATAACGGTGTTTTTTACAATGCAGGTAAGGCGTTCGGCAGATTTCAAAATGAATTAGCCGACTATCCTGCCGAAACTCTGTTTGACACTATTCCGAATTTTCATAACACCTATTCACGCTTTCTTGATTTTAAAAAGGCGGTTGAAAGCGACATTTCAGACAGAGCAAAAAGCATTGAAAGAGAAATTGAATTTGTACTTTCAAGAGAAGCTGACACTAAAATTTTACTTGATTTAACAGACAAAAACGAGCTTCCCCTGCGTGTTACACACAATGACACGAAGCTCAACAACATTCTTTTTGACGAGAATACCAATGAGGGCGTGTGCATAATTGACCTTGACACAGTTATGCCGGGGCTTTCGCTTTACGATTTCGGCGACAGCATCCGCTTTGGCGCAAATACCGCCGCAGAGGACGAAAAGGATTTAAGCAAGGTGTCATTAAGCCTTGAATTATATAAAGCATATACCGAAGGTTATCTTTCAGCGGCATACGGCAGTCTTACGGAAAATGAAATTGCGTATCTGCCGTTTTCAGCAAAGCTTATGACGCTTGAATGCGGTATGCGCTTTCTGACCGATTATCTCAACGGCGACACATATTTTAAAACGGATTATAAAGAGCACAATTTAGTCAGGGCGAGAGACCAGTTTAAGCTTGTTGAGGACATTGAATCAAAGCTTGACGATATGGAAAAAATAACAGCGGAGGCTTGTGAAAGGAAATAATTATATGTTGGAAATAAAAGGCAACGATTTTGTATTAAACGGCGAAAAATTCAATATCTATTCAGGCGCAGTACATTATTTCCGCAGTCTGCCCGAATACTGGGAGGACATACTTACAAAGCTTAAGCTTTGCGGCTTCAACACGGTTGAAACCTATGTCTGCTGGAATCTGCACGAAAAGAAGGAGGGCGAATTCGACTTTTCGGGCGGTCTTGACATTGCAAGGTTTATTAAAACGGCTCAGAAGGTCGGTCTTTACTGCATAGTAAGACCCGGCCCGTATATCTGCGCCGAGTGGGATTTCGGCGGCTTACCTGCCTGGCTTTTAAAGGACAGAAATATGCGTATTCGCTGTATGTATAAGCCCTACACAGACGCAGTTGAACGCTATTACAAGGCGTTGTTTGACGAAATTGCGCCGCTTCAGCTGAAAAACGGCGGCAATATTATTGCAATGCAGATTGAAAACGAATACGGCAGCTACGGCAACGATAAGAATTACCTTGCATTTATAAAAGATTTAATGCTTCGTTGCGGCTGTACCGAGTTTATGTTCACCTCTGACGGACCTGAGGACAATATGCTTTCGGGCGGTATGCTTGAGGGTGTGCCTGCGGTTGTGAATTTCGGCTCAAGAGTAGGCTCGGCGTTTAAAAAGCTTCGTGAGTATCAGCCCGAGGGACCGCTTATGTGCGGCGAATTCTGGAACGGCTGGTTTGACCGCTGGGACGAAAAGGAAAAGCACCACCAAAGACCTGCATTTGAGGTTGTGTATGAATTAAAGGAATTTTTGAAGCATGACGCCTCATTTAACTTCTATATGTTCCACGGCGGTACGAATTTCGGCTTTAATTCGGGCGCAAACTGCTATGGGGAGTATCAGCCGACCATCACAAGCTATGATTATGATGTTCTTTTAAATGAATGGGGCGGCTATACAGACAAATACCATGCCGTAAGAAAGGTCTTGCTTGAGCATCAGGGAATTGAGCCTGCAGAATTGCCCCCTGAGCCTGAAAGACAGAGTGTCGGCAAGGTTGCGCTTACAGAATATGCAGGAGTGCTTGAAAATCTTGAAAACATTGGTACTAAAATCGAAAGCGTCACTGCCGAGAGTATGGAATATTTCGGTCAGAACAGCGGTTTGATTTTATATCACCACAAATTAAAGGGCAATTATTCGGGTAAGCTTTTCCTTGACGGGCTCGGCGACAGAGCGCATGTATTTATAAACAAAGAGCTGAAGGGTATCATCTACCGCAATGACAAGGAGCATGCCGTTTCAATAGGCGAGCTTTCGGGTGAAAATGACATTGACATTCTCGTTGAGGATATGGGCAGAATCAATTACGGTCCTGATATGCTTGACAGAAAGGGCGTCAGCGGAATAAGAATAAACCTGCAGCAGCTTTCGAATTTTGAAATTTACCTTCTGCCGCTTGATAATCTTCAGAAGCTTGAATTCACAGCTTCAAAGAAAGAGGCTCCCGTATTTATGAGGGGTAAATTCAATGCTGAAAAGAATAAAACCTGCTTTGTGCATCTTGCAGGCTTCTCAAAGGGTTATGTGTTTGTCAACGGCTTTAATCTCGGCAGATATTGGAAGGTAGGTCCGCAGAAGTCGCTTCACATTCCTGGCGCATTGCTAAAAGACGGTGAAAATGAAATTATTGTGCTTGAGCTTGACAGGACTGTGTCCGACACGGTACATATAACAAGCGAGCACGATATAGGTCAGCATAAAAAGAAAGGCATTTTCGGCTGAAACGGTGTAAAATAAAATCTGGTTGTCAGGGTATAATGCCCTGACAGCCTTTTTTGATGCTTTATTAAAATCAAGAATTGAATATTTACAAAACCGCAAGGCAAAATAATAGCGGTGATTAAAATGAAAAGACTTGGGAAAAGGACAATTATTTTTGACAGTCCGCCGTGTGTAATCGGCAATGCGGCGGTAGTGGGCAAAACCGAGGGCGAAGGGCCTTTATGTAAAGAATTTGACTTTATTCACGAGGATGATATGCTCGGCGAAAAGAGCTTTGAAAAAGCGGAAAGCGCATTGCAGAAGGATGCCGTAATGCGTGCTTTACAGCGTGCAGGCAAGCTCCCCGATGACATAGACCTGATACTTGCAGGCGACCTTTTAAATCAGAATTCCGCATCTAATTTTGCCCTCAGAGAGCTTGGCATACCTCTGCTCGGGCTTTTCGGCGCATGCTCTACCATGGCATTAACCTTAGGTCTTGCGTCAATACTTGTTGAGGCAGGTGCAGGCAGTCTTGCAGTTGCGACAACCTCGTCGCACTTCTGCTCGGCTGAAAGGCAATTCAGAATGCCTCTTGAATACGGCGGTCAGCGTCCGCAGAGCGCACAGCGCACGGTAACAGGAGCAGGCGCAAGCGTTGTAGCGCCGCACAACAGGGAATTCCCTGCAATTCACGCAGTAACCTTCGGCAAAATAGTTGACCTCGGCATAAAGGACGCCAATAATATGGGAGCCGCCATGGCACCTGCTGCGGCGGAGACTATTGCGGCATATTTTACCGACACAAACAGCAACGCAGACAGCTTTGATTATATAATTACGGGCGACTTGGGTTATGTGGGCAGCGAGCTTTTAAACGAATTGCTTATAAAGGACTACAACCTTGACATTTCTTCAAAGCACACCGATTGCGGTAAAATGATATTTGACAAAGAAAAACAGGACACACACGCAGGCGGCTCGGGCTGCGGCTGCAGCGCATCTGTGCTCAATTCCTATTTTATAAACAGGCTGAAAACGGGTGAAATAAAAAATATACTGTTCATTGCGACAGGCGCACTTATGTCGCCCACGACCTCACTTCAGGGCGAAAGCATACCGTCAATAGCGCATCTTGTAAACATCCGGAAGCCCGACAGTGTGAATTGAGGTGAGAAAATGGCAAAAATTCTGAACGATTTGAAAATTATAAGCATATCTGCGAATATTATAAGAATTCTGAGCATAATAAGAACAGTACTGACTGTTGGGATAATAGCCTTTTCCGTAATGAAAACATTAAGTCTTTTCAAGGACTCTGACAATAGAATTGAAACAGCATATTAAAAAACAGACCTGACTTTACAGCCGGGTCTGTTTTAACATTGTTATTACAAATTTGAGCTTTTCGAGATGATTGATAATTTAGGAGAACAGTAAACCCGTAGGGGCGATTCACGAATCGCCCGTATTAAATTAACCGCAAATTAGCGGCGGGAGTAAACCTCCGCCCTACGGACTCATTTCAGACCGAGTATGCAAAGATCTCGCCAAGCTCCGATTTATCAATCCTTTACAAAAGTAAAAAAATATATTAAAATAATAAAAACTCAATTAAGGTGATTATATGGAAACGGAAAGACTGAAGCGCATAAACGAATTGGCGCACAAGCAAAAGACGGAGGGCTTGACCGAAGAGGAAAAGGCAGAGCAGGCGAAGCTTCGGCAGGAGTATTTAAAGGCTTTTAAGAAAAACCTGACAGCTCAGCTTGACAACACCTATATCGTTGATGAAAAGGGCAACAAAAGAAAGCTTGAAAGAAAGAAGTAAGCAATAAAATAAAACGGGTAAGCGAAACGCTTACCCGTTTTTGTTGTAGTTTTATTTTCCCTCTGCTCTTTTATTGATTATGTAATCATGCACATCGTCTGCGAGCTTGCCGTAGACCTTGAATTTCTTTCTGAAAACAACAAGCGAAGCCGCAAGTAAAATTATAGGAACACCAAAGGCTAAAATGCCGATGCCTGTCTTTGTTGAGGCTGATATGCTGTTCGCCGCTTTCTGCGTGTTGTAATCCATAATCCACAGTGCGCTGAAAAGCACAACGGTCTGAATGGTATACGCCATTTTCTGCAAAAAGCCTTTCATTGAGAAGGTGATGCTTTCGTTTCTCACGCCGTTTTTGTATTCGCCGTAGTCGACAATGTCGGCAAGGAAAATTGTCTGCGAAACGAACATTGAGCTGATGCCGATTGACGCTATAATATAGCAGATGTCAAGTGCTATTGTAATTTTAAGCACAGAGCCGAACAGAAGCATCAAAGCATAGCCTATCATACAGGTGCAGAGTGAAATTGAATATATAGTTCTCTTTGTGAATTTTTTTGAAAGTACGGGAATTACAAGCAGACCCAAAATCGAGCCTACTGCGCCGATTGTCTGGAACAGCGACTGAGCCGTAGGCTTGTCAAGTGCGTCTGTGAAATAGTAAACAGCAGTTGAGCTTGTAAGGTACCAGCCTGCATTTGAAAGCATTGCAAAAATCATAAACACAACAAGCTGGTCGTTTGAGCCGATAACCTTGAAAATCTGCTTTAAGCTGAATTTCTGCTTTTCGTTATAAACGACATTCGTTTCCTTCGTGGTAAGCACGCAGATAAGCGAGAAGCAGATAAGCGCCGCACCGCAGATGATTGCCCATTTTGAAAATCCCGATGCGCTGTAACCCTTGTCGGTTTTAGCTTCCATACCGCTTGAAAGCAGGGGAAGCACAAGGGGCGTAAGAATTGAGATTATACCTTGACCGAGTCCCGAGAAGGTGCGGGCAACGGTAGCCACAAGGTTCCTCTCCTGCTCGTCGCTTGTAAATGAGGGCACCATCGACCAGTAGGGGATGTCCGCCATGGTGTTGGTCATACCCCAGAGTATATACATAACGCCTATGTAGATGTAAAGCTTTGTGCCGCTCATTCCGAATGAGGTAAACAGCAATGCAAGCACTATTGCATTTGAAACAGCGCCTATTAAAATCCACGGGCGGTATTTACCCATTTTTGTATGGGTGTTGTCAACTATTGTACCCATCATCGGGTCATTTACGCCGTCCCAGATTCTCGCAATAGGCGTAAGCAGAAGCAGGAAGCCTGCCTTAAGCCCGAGCACGCTTGACAGGTAGTACGAGAGGAATGAGTAGAACATTCCGTAGCTTAAATCAAGTCCTACCGCACCGACGCCGTAGCCTAATTTGCCTTTGATAAATTTCAGTTTGTCCTTCATATTTTACCCCGCTTTTAATAATTTGAGTTTTATTTCAGCTTGCCGTATTGTTTGACAGCAAGCTTTTTTGTTGCTTCAATACAGGCAAGTACGATTACAAAGTATGATATCTCTTTCGGCAGGTCGAGCGTGCTTTCAAACAGGGACATCGCAAAGAAGCCGACCAGTGATGCGCCGAATGCCGTAGCATAGCGTTTGTACCATCCGCCGCAGTTGTAAATTAAAAACAAATCACGCACTGTGAGTGTAACAAGTACGGCAAAAATCAGCAGCCCTGCCACGCCCAATTCCGTCAGTATTTCAACGGGCAGGTTGTGTGCATTAACAAGCTCTAAGCCGTTATCAAAAAGCATCCTTCTGACATTTTCACTGCCTGCACCGAGACCGACAGGCTTTGAAAGGAATGAATTTAAGCAAGCCTTCCATATGGGCAGTCTGTAATTGGTCGAAATGTCCTGGCTTGCGGTAATGCCACGGCGCAGGTAGATTATAATAAGCATTGAAATTGAAGCAGCGCTTGCAATACCCGACATAAATTTTGCGGGCTTTTTACCTGCGAAGGAGAGCATCATAAGCGACAGCACAACTGCAACAACCGAGCCACGCAGGAAGGTGAAAAGCAAGCCGAAGAATATAAGCACGCTTGAAGCAATCGAAAACCATCTTCTCTTTTTTGTTGCACCGTAAAATGCGCAGAAAACGCTCAGCGGAAAAATCAGCACAAGAAATGCAGAAAATGCAAGCGGATTTGCAAAACAGCCCGAAACTCTGTCAGGCGCAGACTCAAAGAAAAGCGGGTAATTTACAAGCCTTGCAAACCAGAGGTCGAGCCTTTCATACAGGGGGCTGGGGAAGAATTGCGACTTGCCCACAGCCATAAGGCTCATCTGTAAAATTGCCAGCACGGAATTTGCCGCCGCCGACCCTACAAGGCACAGCACTATGTTTTCAATTTTTTCTCTTGTGTCGCTGAGCCCAGAAATAATCAGAAACAGCGCAAAAGCGCAAAGCCACATAAATGCATAGTACAGGGTGCTTATCCTGCTGCCCGACCATATAACGCTTACAAGCGCAAATATGTCATATATTATTATAATGCCGCCCGTTTTTGAAATGTTTATCTGCAATTTGTTTTTGCGGCAATGCACGAGGTAAAAGACAAACAGAGCCGCAACACACAAAAGCGCAGGCAGCTCAGGCAAAAGGCTGAGCAACAGCACGCTTACCGTCACAAGCTTATAATATTTTGAAAAGCTTTTCTCTTTAAGGTATTGAGGTATCACAAAAAAAGCCTCCATAAAGACATAGTTTAAAATAATGAAAACATTTTACCATACTTTTATAAAAAACACAATAAAAACACTTATTTTAAAGCGCAGAACGGAATTCTGCAGTAATTGTATATTTTTGTGGTAATTTATTGATTTTTATGTTATAATGTACAATGTATAGTTGTGCGTGAGGTGATTATATGAATTATACAGTCGGCAAAACAGCAAAAAAGGCAGTTGCTCTGACCCTTGCTTGCTTAATGCTTATACTTTCGCTTTGTTCATGCGGCAAGCCTGAGGGCACCGCTGCCATAAAAATAAAAGGACTTAATGAAAACGAGTCTGTTTACAGCGAAAGACAAAATCATGTTTCGGGTAATGACAATCTTGTCTATGTTGCAAAGTCGGGACTTCTTGAGCTTTATTTTGACAGCGTAACCTTCACCGTTGCGGTTAAGGACACAAGCACAGGCAAGTACTGGTATTCCCTGCCCGAAAGCTCTGACGCAGACGAAAACTGCAAGGCTTCGCTTTTAAGCCTTAAGCTTTCGAGGGACAATCAGATATATTATCTTAATTCGCAGGACAATTCCGTTGCGTTTTCAACAGCAAGCTTCAAGCCTGTCAGCAACGGTATTCAGATTACCTACGATATGGCTCTCAATGCCGAAACGGCAAATATGAGCTTTGACTCAGTCAAAAAAGAGGAGCTTTATGCCTCTGTTACGGTTGTATTCACTCTTGCCGACGGTGCATTTTATGCAAAAATCAGCTGCGGCAATATGATGGTCAGCGAGGATTATAAGGTAGAGAGCATAGAGTTTATGAATTACTTCGGCGCAACAACCTCAGCCGCTGAAGATGATTACATTTTTGTACCCGATGCAAGCGGTGCGCTTATAAAAATCGGCTCAGCCGCACAGGACGAGTATGAAAGCAGAAACTATAAGATTTACGGCAATGATTTAAGCTTCCCGAATGCAGACGCTTCAGCTGACGGCAAGGTAAACTCTGCCGACGCACTTGTGCCTGTTTTCGGTATGAAATCCGGCTCAAATGCATATCTCGGCATAATTCTTGCAGGCGACACAATAGCAACCGTAACCTCACACAGATTTAAAGACAGCGGCTCATACAACAGAGTGGGCGCAAGCTTTACAATTACAGACACCTATTACACAGGCAATCCCGAGGACTCAAAGCGCACCAAGTATTCAGGCGAAAGCTACGGCGGCGAAATTGACATCTGTTACCGCTTCCTCTCAAACAAAAATACGGGTTACATAGGGCTTGCTACTGCCTGCCGTGAGGTGCTTATCCGAGAGGGTGTGCTTTCAAGCGAAACGCTTGAGCCGTCAGAGCATATTCCGTTTATGCTTACCGTTCAGGGCGCAGTTACAAAGAACAGCCCTCATTCATATACAAAGCTTTCAACCTATGAGCAGACGCAGGATTTGCTTGAGCTGTTAAAGGCAAAAAGCGTAAACGATATTACGCTTCGTTATAAGGGCGTGCTTAAGGGTGCTGACAATCAGGACGCACTTGAGGAGGCTTCGCCGATAAAGGGTCTTGGCAGTAAAAAGGATTTTGAAGCTTTAAGGCAGTATATTCTTACTCAGAAATACGATATGTATCTTGATATGAGCCTGCTCTCGTTCAACAAAAAGAGCGCATCCGTATCAAAGGCGGCAGCTAAGGATATAAAGACAGACAGTATCGCTTACACAAGAGCAAATCCGTACAGCGCATTTTCGGGCAAGGCGGATACAACCTCATACCTTACCGCATATTCAAGAGTTGAGGACAGCGTTATATCGTTCTTAAGCAGTACAAGGAATTATCCGTTTGACGGCTACTGCGTAAATGATGCAGGCAAAATCCTTTATTCTGATTATTCCGACGAGGTGCACAGCAGAAGCAATGCAGTGAATATTCTCACCTCACAGCTTGCCGTGCTTTCAAACAACCACAAGGTTATGGTGGACACGGGCAATTTCTACCTGCTTCGTGCTGCTGACACGGTTGTCGACATACCGAGAAATACGGCATATCCCGAAGCGGAATGTTATGTTCAGATACCGTTTATTGAAATTGTACTGCACTCTATTGTGGATTATTCACTGGAGCCTGTAAATCTTGCAGAAGATACGCAGAAGGCATTTCTTAAATCGGTTGAATACGGCGCAATGCCGAGCTATGAATGGTTCTGCACAAGCGTTGAGGACAACGAAGTAAATGCAAAATATTATTACTCTGACCAGCTTACTCAGGCGGCAGACAACTATATGACGGCTGATGCGGCTCTGGGTACGCTTTCCTCTGCGAGAATTACAAATCACTATGAGGTACAGCCGGGGGTATTCTGTACGGAGTACAATAACAGCATACTTCTCTATTTTAACTACACCTCGGAAACAGCTACGGTAAATTCAATTTCAATCAAGCCTATGAGCTGTATAAGAGCAAACTGATTTAATTATATTTATAACAGCAAAACCGCAGCAGCGTTTAACGCTGCTGCGGTTTTTAATATGAGGAGGTCAGAAAATGAAAATCATTTTAAAACATCAACATTTGCAGATGGTATATAACTGCAAGAAATAACATTGTCCTCGTAGATTATGAACGCATATCTGCCGTCATCCTTGTAACTGCAGAAGAACGGAACTGATTTGTCGGCTATTGCCTGAGCCTTTTCTGCATTTTCCGCTTTAATCAGAGGATGCTTTGCTTCGTCATAAACCTTGTTGAGCATTTCGGTTAAAACAAGTGTTTTTGCTGAACTTTCACCGTATGCATAACCGAAATAATCGTTATACAGAAGGGCGTTAAGTTCATTTGAACCGGTAAACGATTCTGTAACAATATTGCCCTCGTTGAATACATTGCCCCAGAAATCATAGTCCTTGTTCACCTTTGAAAGCTCATACATTACAGTGTTCATAACTTTACTGCAGGAAAGCTTTGAGTCGGTGTAGTAAACTTCCTTTACCTTCGCTGCGTGAGTACTTACATCAAAGCCGTGTTCTTTGAGCAAGGCAACGGTTTCGCTCATATTGTCATATATGAAGAAGCAGCCGTTATAAACTGCAGGGTAGGAGGCACGGACTTTTGTTTCAGATACAAAGTTTTCGTTGTGGTATCTCTTGTATTCGTCCTCGCTCATTGTTGTGTAGTAACCGTAATCGTTATAGACTACATACTTTCCGTCTGCATAGTGTGCCTCTTCGTCAGCAATATAGAGAACGCCGACGGGGCGTTTTGTGTTCATATATCTCTCGTCAAAGCTCATTTTTGTAAGGTCGTTGTAAAGAGCCTTCATAAGAGCGTCATTGTCATCAAATATAGGTGTGTTGTTACCTGATATTCCGCCTTCATCAGTTACGGTTATTGCATTGTCAACAATGCAGTCTGACGAGGCGTAGCGCCATTGAGCTGCCTTAAGCATTCCCTTTGAATATCTGTCGCCGTCGCTGTAATAAACTCTTCCGCCGAAGCCGTCGTCGTAATAGTACATATCTCCGTTTTCGTCAGTTTCCGAGTATGCTTCGGGTTCTTCAAGCATAAGGTATTTCATATTGCTCTTATAGTAATTTGTGCTGAAAACGCTTCTCATATATTCTTCAAAAAGAGCAGAGTCAAATACTTCGAACTTTCTCATCATAACCGATTTATCTTTTAAGACAAATTTAAAGGTAACAGTAGAGGAGTCTTTGCCGTCAACGGTTTTTGATGCGCTTATTTTCTTGAACTGGTCTATTGCAAATTCAATATCGCTTTCATCACTGCTTAAATAGGCTTTGTTGCTTAAAACATGCGTAGCAAAATTGCTTTGCGGGTCATATACATCAAAAGCAACCTCTTTGACCTCTGCCTTTACGGGAGCTTTGTTATATTTGCCGAATTCACCGCTTGCAAAGAAGCCGACTGCAAAAAGTGTCAGCACAAGCAGTCCTGCAAATACAGGCCACATCCTTACAGTGCTTTTGATTTTTCTTCTCACTATAAGCTCAACAACAAAGAAAACTATTGTCAGCACAACAAGCGCTATAAGCAGGCATATTGCTGCTTTGTGAAATAACGGGTTTTCCTTGTTATGGGCAAAGCTTAAATACCGGTCCCCGTAAAGCATGCCGCAAATTTCAAGCATTATTGCCGAGGCACCCAGATAAGCCGTTGTACCGAGAACTGCCGAGGAAATGTAGAATTTGCCGAAGGAGTTGGAATTTTCAGCCTTGCGCTTGTTTATAAGCAGATAGCCGAGCGCAATCAGAACTGCCGAAATTATTACCCATATAATTATCGGGAGCATAAGACCCATATCAAGCATTTTGTTTTCGGGAACTGTTTTTTCAAGCTTGTCAGCCATATCAAAGTAAGGCGAGGAGAGGAAAAGCTCGCTCATATTGCTTGAAGTACCCGTAACATTTGAAACATCAAGGTCAACAGCGAATCTCCACGGAGAAAAGGCTCTTCCTTTGGTGAGCTCAACAAGATAATTTGCTCCGCCGTAAATACCGGTATAACCCTTGAGCAAATATTCCTTTATATTTCTGCTTATCATTGAAATAATTGAAGGTGCTAATGAGATGGCTGCCGTATTTAACGCCATTTCAGCTATTGAGCCTGAAAATGCAGAAGCAACCGTTGCAATTGCGAAGCCTGCAAGTCCGCTTACAAACAGAAGGCTGCTTTCATAGAGGAATACCTCAAAAAGATGTGCGCTCGCACCGAAGGAAGCAAGGTTTATAAGCAGTACAGTTATCATAGGAATCATAACAGCCAGCAACAGCGCAAGCACACCTGCTGTAATTCTGTTGAAATAAAGTCTTGTTCTTGTAATGCCCATGCTGAAATAAACATTTACGCTCTTTTTTGTCAGCATAAAACGGAAAAGCATAAATGCCATAATTATTCCGCACAGTACCATTCCGAATAATATAAGGGTGGGGTCTAAAAAGCCACCGTTACCGAAATACGAAATCGTCTTAGCGGAAGCCTTAGCCATTTTAAACTCGGGGGAGGCAACAAGCTTAACAACCTCGACTATGTGCTGAATCGAAAGTACAATAACTGCTATAACTGCATACGGTATAACCTTAATAAAGCTTCTGACTAAATCCTTTGAATCGGTTTTATCATTCAAATATCTTAGTGATGTCATACTTTTTGTCCTCCATTTCGTTTAAGAATACCTCTTCCATAGTAAGCTGATATTCGTCAATAGCTACGGGAAGAAGCGCATTGAGCTTTTCTTTTTCTTCCTTTGAATTGCCCTCGAAAATAATCATTGCAATCTTGCCGTCAATGTCGAGCGATTTGTAATTTATGTTCCTGAAATCGTTTTCACTGACATCACGGTTAAATATAAGACGAAGCTTTGAGTAATTCTGCGAAATATCGTCAACCGAGCAGTCCATGGTAAGGTGCTTGCCGTTTATAAGACCGACATGGTCGCACAGGTTTGAAAGCTCCGAAAGGTTGTGTGATGAAATGACAAGCGAAGCTTCGTTTTCTGCTATATATTCCATAAACAGCTTCTTTGTAATTTCTTTTTTCTGCGGGTCAAGTCCGTCAAAGGTTTCGTCAAGCAAAAGGTATTTCGGCTTTGTCGCAAGTCCTAAAATAATTTCGGACTGTCTTTGCATACCCTTTGAGAAGCCTCTTATTTTAGCCTTTTTGTCAAGCCCGAAAACCTCGGTAAGATTTTCAAAGGTCTTGTAGCTGAAATTCGGGTAGTAGTCAGCGTAAAATTTTGCCATAGACTTAAGACTTGCATTCATAGGGAAGTACAGGTCGTCGGGTATATAAAACAAATCCTTTCTGATGTCGTCGTTGTCAAAGGTATATTGACCGCCCATTAAAACATCGCCTCCGTCAGCTTCGTAAATGCCTGCTGCGGTTTTTAAAAGCGTTGTTTTACCTGCGCCGTTGTAGCCTATAAGACCGTAAATTGACGAAGGCTCAACTGTAAATGAAATGTTTTCAACAGCGACAAAATCATCGAATTTTTTTGTGACATTCTTAAACTCAATCATTTCCGTCATCTCCTTTGTAAATTTCTTCAATAATTTTAATAAGCTCGTCTTTTTCTGCGCCCATAGCCTTTGCGTTTATAACAGACGCTTTGAGTGCATTTAAAGAATTGTCAAGATAAGCTCTTGTGTGAGTTGTGCCGCTAATAAATATCCCCTTACCTGCAACAGAGTAGGTAATTCCCTGATCTTCAAGCTCTGAAAAAGCCCTTTTAATAGTGTTAATATTGATTGAGAGCTCGCTTGAGAGTGTGCGAAGCGAGGGGAGTTGCTCATCCTTTTTAAGTTCGCCTCTGCTGACTGCTAAAATGATTTCATCTTTAATCTGCTCATAAATAGGCGTTCTTGAATGATAATCAATTATAATGTTCACGGCTTCACCTCCGTTTCTTTTTGGCACAGCCACAGCTTTTGGGGGAAGCCGTAACTGTGCTAAGTGTACTAATTGTAACAACTGTGCTATCACAATTAGCACAGTTACATAATACACCCGACTTCTCACTCTGTCAATACTTTTTTAAGAAAAATTTGGCAAAGCCGTGAATGTGTATAATTTACACCCGAATTTCCAAGAACAGATAAACCAAAAGTAAAGAACAGGTAAAATTAAAAACACACCGCAGAGTAATTTCTGCGGTGTGTAGCATTTCAATTCTTATTATACAGTTGTTTTTATAATATCAAGCTTACCGTTTATAAGGATTTCGCCTGTGCCTGCGCTTACAAATACGCTGTCGCCCTTTTTAAGAATGAGGCTTTCGTCTTTGCTTTTAATTTCGCCCTGACCGTCGGTTACTACTATTGAAGCAAATGATTTTTTATCGCACTCAAACGAAAACTCTTTGCTTACAGAAACTCTTTCGACCTTAAACAGCTCACAGCTTACAAGCTGCTGTGCCTTTGCGCCGCCGAGGTCAATTTCTTTTCCCGTAGGCTTGGTGTCATATTTCGGCTTTTCGCACTTGGTAACTGCAATGGCTTTTTCTGTGTGCAGCGGTCTTGTGTTGCCGTCTTTGTCACGCCTGCCGTAGTCATAAACTCTGTAAGTGGTATTCGAATTCTGCTGAATTTCGCAAATGAGAATTCCCTTGCCTATGGCGTGCAGAGTGCCTGCTTCAATAAAGAAGAAATCGCCCTTATGCACCTTGACCTTGTTGACAACATCAAGAAAAGTATTATTTTCAACTCTTTCCCTGAATTCCTCTGAAGAAATCTCTTTTTTGAAGCCGTATATAAGCTCTGCGCCCTCCTCACAGTCAAGCACATACCAACATTCCGTTTTGCCGTATTCGCCCTCAACACGCAAAGCGTAATCATTGTCAGGGTGAACCTGCACCGAGAGGTTGTCTTTTGCGTCTATAAATTTAATAAGAATAGGGAAGAAGTCAAATTTTTTGCCGTTTTCGCCTAAAATATCTCTGCCTTCGCAAGCTATAACCTCTGACAGCGTTTTACCTGTGTGTTTGCCGTTTTCTATTATGTTTTCGCCGTCTTTATGGCAGGAGAGCATCCAGCCCTCAGCAACCTTTGAAAGCTCTGTGTCAAATTTGAAATCGGTTTTAAGTCTTGTGCCGCCCCAGATGTAATCCTTAAAGGCAGGCTTGAGTTTTAAAAGCATATTATTTCTCCCCGTCATTCGTTTTATTTGCTTTTTTCTTATTGACAACAAAGATTATAAGCAAAACAATTATTACAATAAATACTGCATACATAAGCAATGTCTTTGCAGTTGTAGCGCATCTTGCAAGTGTTGCAATTTCCTGTGAAAAGTCTGCGTTTTTAAGCATAATTATACTGCATATGTTTTCGGTGTAATCAAAAACAGCCAATACAACGGGCAGACAGACAAGCCATTTTCTTTTTGTCATTTTCAGTATGCAAAGGCTGAAGAATACGCAGTAGGCTATGGGGTAAACAAAATCAAGAGGAAGCTGCCTGTTAAGATAAATGCCAAGCGACTCTGAAGACAGCGAGCCGACAAAAGTTTTTGCTTCTTCATATGAATAGCCTAAAACGCTCATATCAAAGCACTTCATACCGTCTGCCGATGCTTCAATATGCGGTATTAAATATAAATTCATAACTGCGCATATCACGGCAGTAATTATTCCGAAAACAATGAGCAGAACGGTATCTGCTTTGATTTTTCTTGCCGCCATATCAATTCCCCCAAATAAAAAATACGCTAAAGCTATTTTATCACTTTAGCGTATTTTTGCAAGACATTTGTTGAATATAAATAATCAAAGTCAAGTTAAAAGCCCACGCAAAGCGTGGGCTTAACAAGGAGGTTTCGGCAGTCTGTTATAGGGGAGTAACAAACCGCAACAAAATGTGTGAAAAAGAAATTATAATTTAAAACACTTGGTTAGCCTTGGCTAACTGAAACTATAATAGCATATAATTCATAGTTTGTAAATAGGAATTTTAAAATTTTTAAAAAATTTTCTTTTTTGGTTTTTAATACAAAAAATCGCATAAATATTTGTTAAGTGTTACGCTTTAATTCCAAATAAAACTGTGATAAAATAAACTTGGTATATTTTAAGACCTTTCGGTCTGAATATCTGTAAAATTTCCGAAATTCAAAAAAGGAGAGATTGTTATGGGACTTATTAAAGCAGGCGCAGGTGCACTCGGCGGAGTATTAGCTGATCAGTGGAAGGAATTCTTCTATTGCGAAGCGCTCCCGAAGGATGTTTTGATGGTTAAAGGCGAAAAGAGAACCGGAAACCGTTCATCAAACACAAAGGGCAATGACAACATTATTTCAAACGGCTCGGGTATTGCCGTTGCAGACGGTCAGTGTATGATGATCGTTGAGCAGGGCAAAATCGTTGAGGTTTGTGCAGAACCCGGCGAGTATACATACGACACCTCAACAGAGCCCAGCATTTTCACAGGACCTCTTAAAGAGAGCATCAAAGAAACCTTCAGGACCATAGGCAAGAGATTTGCTCTCGGCGGCGACACGGGTAAGGATCAGAGGGTTTATTATTTCAACACAAAAGAGCTTGTTGACAATAAATTCGGCACTCCCAGCCCGATTCCGTTCAGAGTGGTTGACAACAAGATAAACCTTGATATTGATGTTTCAATCCGTTGCAGCGGCGTGTATTCATATAAGATAGCAGACCCGCTTCTTTTCTACACCAATGTTTGCGGTAATGTTACAGACGAGTACAGAAGAGAAGAGCTTGACACACAGCTTAAAACTGAATTCGTTTCAGCTCTTCAGCCTGCATTCGGCAAGCTTTCAGAGCTTGAGTTAAGACCTAATCAGATTCCGACCCACGCAACAGACCTTGAAAACGCAATGAATGAAGCTCTTACACAGAAATGGTCAGAGCTTCGTGGCCTTGAGGTCGTTTCAATCGCTATGAACCCGATTACTCTTCCCGAAGAGGATCAGGAGCTTATCAAGCAGGCACAGCGTGTTGCTATGATGAAAGATCCTACCTATGCAGGCGCAACACTTGTAGGCGCACAGGCTGACGCAATGAAGGCGGCTGCTGCTAATGAAGGCGGCGCTATGAACGGCTTTATCGGCATGGGTATGGCTATGAACGCAGGCGGCGGCGCAAATGCTGCTTCCAACCTTTATGCAATGGGTCAGCAGAATGCTGCACAGGCAGGAGCACCCGCTCAGACAGCAGGCGGCTGGAAATGCAGCTGCGGCACTGAGAATACAGGCAAATTCTGTCAGAACTGCGGCAAGGCAAAGCCCGAGGACGGTGCATGGACCTGCGCTAAATGCGGTACACAGAACACAGGTAAATTCTGTCAGAATTGCGGCGCACAGAAGGCTGCTGCTTACAAGTGCAGCAAGTGCGGCTGGGTTCCCGAGGATCCTGCAAATCCGCCTAAATTCTGCCCGCAGTGCGGCGATCCCTTTGATGCAAACGACGCTCAGTAATTTAATGTGGGGTAATTTATGGCAGAAATATTAGATTTCAAATGTCCCTGTTGTAATGCGCCTATAAATTTCGACTCGACTGAGCAGATGATGAAATGTCCTTACTGCGACAGTCAGTTTGATGTGGCGGCGTTAAAGGGCAAGGACGATGTCCTTAATTCTCAACCTGCCGACGAATTTAATTGGCAGACAAATGCCGAGGAAGACTGGGGAAATGACGAGCAGAACGATTTGTCTGTTTTCGTTTGTAAAAGCTGCGGCGGTGAAATAGTCGGCGATGCCAACACCGCTGCGACTTCCTGCCCTTACTGCGGCAATCCCGTAGTGCTTTCAGGCAGACTCTCAGGCATGCTTAAGCCCGACTATGTTATTCCGTTTAAGCTTAATAAGGAAGCGGCAAAAAATGCATTGAAGCAGTATGTCGGCGCAAAAAAATTTGCTCCGAGTGCATTTAAGAGCGAAAATAAAATCAATGAGATTAAAGGAATTTATGTTCCTTTCTGGCTTTTTGACTCAGACATCAATGCCGCAGTATCGTATGAGGGCACAAGGGTGCGTACATGGAGTGACTCCAAGTACAATTACACCGAAACAAGCTATTATGATATTTTCCGTCAGGGCAATATGAGCTTTTCAAACATTCCCGTTGACGGTTCAAGCAAAATGGCTGACGATTTAATGGAGTCCATTGAGCCTTTTGACTTTTCACAGGCGGTTGATTTTCAGACGGCTTATCTTGCAGGCTATCTTGCCGACAAGTATGATGTCACTATGGAAAACAGCATCGGCAGAGCCAATGACAGAGTTAAAGTCAGCGCAGAGGACACTTTGCGTTCAACCGTAGACGGTTTCGCAACCGTAACGCCCGTTTCAAGCTCGGTTCAGGTTTTAAAGGGTCAGGCAAAATATGCTATGTATCCCGTCTGGCTTCTCAACACCACCTATAAGGGCGAGAAATTCACATTTGCAATGAACGGTCAGACCGGCAAAATTGTAGGCAACTTACCTGTCAGCAAAGCAAAACTCGCTGCTCTATTCGGCGGACTGTTTGCAGGGATAACTGCTGTAGTTTACCTGATAACAGGTTTGCTTTAAGGGAGGTTGAACAATGAAAAAAATATTAAATATATTTATTTGCCTCCTGATAATAAGCTTACTTACATTTCCGGTATTTGCGGCAACAAATCCTCTGGTAGTTGACGAAGCGGACTTAATGTCCGACTATGAGGAACAGCAGCTCACTGCAACGCTTGAGGAAATCAGCGAAAGACAGCAGTTTGATATTGTTGCGGTTACTGTCGATTCCACCGACGGCAAAAGCACTATGGACTTTGCAGATGACTTTTACGATTACAACGGCTACGGACAGGGCGAAAACCATGACGGCGTTATTCTTGTAATCAATATGGCTGAAAGAGAATACTGGATTTCAACTTCGGGCTATGCAATTACCGCAATTACAGACTATTCTATTGAAATGATCGGTGACTCAGTTGTTCCTTATATGAAAGACGGCGATTATTACGGCGCTTATTCCGAATATGCCGATATTGTTGATGATCTTGTAACTTCTGCGAAGAACGGAAGTATTTACGACTGGAATAACACCTATAAGGGTTACGGTGAGTATGCTTACGGTGACGGATATGCCGAAGAATACGGTTCGTCCGGAATGGACTCATTTGAAAGAATAGGCACATCGGTAATCGTTGCTGTAATAATATCCGCTATAATTGTGCTTATGGTTAAAAAGAGCTATAAGCCCGTTGCGTTTAACAGAAGCGCTGCCAATTATCTTAATCCCGGCAGTCTTAATGTAACCAATTCTTATGAGCATTTTCTTTATAACCATGTTACTATGACAAAGCGTGCAGAGGAAAGCTCAAACCATTCGGGCGGCAGCTCAACTCATACCTCGTCATCAGGCACAAGCCACGGTGGCGGCGGCGGGCATTTTTAAAAATTTAATGCCTGTTTTATAATTTGTTATTAAAAAAGGTGTGCAGTATTGCACACCTTTTTCAGTTAAACATATTTACATATTGAAAATGATTTGTTAAAATAAAAAAGCTGAAAGGTGGGGGAGAGATGGACAAAAAGACAAATGAAAATGCTCATAAGCATATATTGGAAGACGGCACTGTAATTGAGCATTGCCATGAACACGCTCATTCTCATACTCATCAGAACACAAAAGCTGTTATCAACAGGCTCGCAAGAGCCATAGGACATCTTGAAAAGGTCAAGAGGATGGTCGAAAACGGGGAAGACTGCAGCGAAGTGCTTATTCAGCTGTCTGCGGTGCGCTCTGCAATAAACAACACGGGCAAAATAATTCTGCAGGACCATATAGAGCATTGTCTTGTAGATGCAGTTGAAAGCGGTGACCTCGAAGCCATAGAAGATCTTAACGAGGCAATAGAAAGATTTATTAAATAAGTATTTATATAAGCTTAACGGGTGGAATCATAATTCCACCCGTTATTTTTTCGGTTCGCTCCCGTCCTGTTTTATGTCAAAATAAAAAGGACAAGGCAAAGCCTCATCCTTTTTAATGGTGGAGACGGACGGGATCGAACCGTTGACCTTCTGACTGCCAGTCAGACGCTCTCCCAGCTGAGCTACGCCCCCTCAACGCTCAATATAATAACATAAGTATTATCATTTTTCAAGTGTTTATTTTCTGAAAATCTTACAGTTAAAAATTGATAATTCCTGCGCTTTGATAAAGAGCGGTATATATAATCAAAGACAGTAGCATAAAAATCAAGCCCTCAAAAAAGCGCCAAGAAATTGGTTCTATAGTTCTGTTTTTTAATTTACTTTTCAGATTTTCAAAGGTTTCGTTAAGATAAGGGGAAATTGCGAATACTCCGTAAATAAAACATCTCATGGTAAAAAAATAACGGTTTTCAACATGACCGAAGCTCGGTACAAGTGCAGACATAAGGAACGCAAGGAAGATGGCTGCATCAATGGAAATGAAATCATGATATTTCTTAAATTTGTCTTTGAGTTTTGCGAAAAGTGAATAAACAATAGCAGACATTGCAATCATCCATAAATATGGATATTTAGGAGATAAGGCAATGGTGTTTTTAGGGTCGTTCATAACACCTAAATATAGTCTTTCGCTCCAACGAATTGCGAAATGTATAGGATGAGTAATTATCAATTTTATGTAGCTAAAATAATCATATATAAGTCCGCCTGATTTAACATATTCCAATTGCTCTGCGGGTATAAAGCTCATACTTAGATTGTCGGGAACTTGATAAGGATAATTGATTAACAAAAGGTTTTGAGACAAACCGTTTATTATCCAGTCGCCGCCTGTAGGGATCCATGCACCTGATTCCCTTGCAGGGTCGACAACATAAGCAAAGTACGCATCATTTGGTAAATGCGATATTACATAGCTCACTGCAAACAAAAGCATTGCGGCAATTAAAGCACCGTGCTTTTTAAAACTTTTAAAGCCGTATTTCTTGAAATGCTTAACAAAAACTCTTATTATAGCAGCTCCGCTAACAATTACGGCAGAAAACAAAAACTGACCGCTGAAGCATAAATTCAATCCTGTTAAGATGCCGAGTAAAATGAACTGTGAGAATTTCAGCTCATCGCTCTTGGCAACGCGGATTGCGCAGTTGCAAAGGGCGAAAAGCATAGCGCAGCTAATCATATCAACACTAAGTATATAGTTTATATTGCATTCAAACACCAACAAAAGCGCAATTAAAAGATACCTTTGCGCTAACGAGGTCTTTTTGTTTGGGTAAATGCTGTTTATAAGACCGGGAATTCCGTATGCGCCGACATATCCGAAGCATAAAGCGTTAAAAAGCTTTGTTATTAACTGCTCTGGAATATGTAAAAGCGCAGAAAGCTTTAAGTCAATAACACTCGGTAAAAATGCATAAATACCCTTATACATTACATAAGAATAGTATTTGTTATTACTGAAAAATGTCTTTGCCACAAGCCATGTTTCCTGTGCATCACCCGAAGCGGAAAGCAAATCGATACTGTATGAAATGGCAAACATAGCAGCTGTAGCAATTGCAAAAATCAACACTTTTGAGGTCGCTGCTTTTTTCAAAGCATTTAACAAATTTTTCATATCAATTTCCTCAATACAATTTTTTAAATAATTATACATTTTGATGTCGTTTTGTCAAGATAAATAACGCATTTTGTTCGAAAGTTGACATTTTTACTTGTGTGCTGTATAATTAAACAAATATTATTATATAATTGCTTGTATTTAGGGAGAAACAGATGAAGCCTTTAGTCAGCGTGCTTATTCCCGCTTATAATCATGAACAATATGTGGGCGCCGCCATTGAAAGTGTGCTTAATCAGACATATGAGAATTTTGAACTGCTGATTTCCGATGACTGTTCAACTGACGGCACAAGACATGTTATAAGTTCTTGCTCCGACGCACGAATCAAGACATTTTTCTTTAATGAAAACGGCGGCACTGTAAACTCCCTTAATGTTTTGCTTGAAGCCGCAAAAGGTGATTACATTGCGGTGTTAGGCTCTGATGACATTTGGATGCCTGAAAAGTTGGAAAAGCAGCTTGAGGTTATGGCTAATATGCCTGACATTGCTGCTTGCTTTACCTACTCCGAAATAATAGACAATGTATCAAACACTGTTACAGACAGCAGTGTGTTTCCGTTGGATATTTTTAACTTTAATAATTGCAACAGAGAAGATATGCTTTGCCGATTATTTTTAACCGGCAATCATTTTTGCCATTCAAGTGTTTTGATAAGAACTTGTGCACACAGAGAAATAGGTGAATACAAGATACAGTATAGGCAGTTACACGATTTTGATTTGTGGGTTCGTATTTTACTGCGTTATCCTGTTTATATTATTGAGGAAAAGCTGGTTAAGTACAGAGTATTTTCAACCAATGACAATGTCAGTAATTTAACACAGGAGAACAATATCAGGCTTTTCAGAGAGGCACGGTACATCTTTAAAAACATGTTTAATGAAATCTCTGACGCTGATTTTGTTGCAGGTTTTAAACCCTGCTTGGTAAAATCCGATGCTAAAACTGCGGAACAGATAATGTGTGAGAAGTTTTTCGTTCTTTGGAATTATTCTCTGTGGAAATATGAATATAAATTACCTGCGCTTGATTATTTGATGAGCCATATCGATAATTTGAGCTTCTTTGAATGTTTAACTAAAGAATACAACTTTTCACTTAACGATATTTATAAAGCAACGGGTGATTATTTGTCAGATTGCCCGAAAGAGTTTTTCCAGATAGACTTAAATGCATTAGAGTCGGATTGCAATACTTTGAGGCAGGAATTGGATAATATTCACAACTCAAGAATGTGGAAATACTATTGTATCCTCAAAAAGATAAAACCGTTACTCAGGAGGAAGCCAAATGAATAAAGAACTGTTTTCGGTTATTGTTTTGCACTATAATCAGCCTTCTTATGTTTTTACTGCATTGAGCTCTGTTCTCAAGCAGAATTACGAACGAATTGAACTTATCTTTGTGGATGATGCTTCAAGCGATATTGATAAAGAAGCGATTAAAAAATATATTCAGGAAAACAAAAATGAAAATATCGAAAATGTAAGTTTCTTATTTAACGAGGAAAATATGGGTACGGTAAAAACAATAAACCGTGCCGTCAAAAGTGCAAGCGGCAAGCACATACTGTTTTTTGCAGCAGATGATGCCCTGTTTAATAAAAATGTAATCACCAATTTTAACAACGCTTTTGAGAAGGCTGACAGCGATGTTTATATGATTTCCTCACAGTGTCTTATGATGGATGAGGAGCTCAAAGACATAATAGAGCCTTTTGTTCATCATACACAGGTAGTCAGTTTTAACCGTATGACCTCTTATGATCAGTTTAAGCTTTTTTCATCAACTTGTTTTCTTGCAATTGGTGCTACTGCGATACGTAAAGATATGTTTGAACAATTCGGTTATTTCAATGAGGAGTACAAATTCATTGAAGATTGGTCATATTTTTTGCATTTGACTCGTTCGGGAGGCCGTATTCAATATTCCGATTTTAACGGACTTTTACATCGTGACGGTGGAATAAGTCATTATTTGAGCACAAGCAGTTTACCGCCCCATGTGCTTCAATATAAGCTGGACTTGCTGCATATATACGAAAATGAGATCTTTCCGTACTTTAAAGATTTCGGCTTCGTTGAACAGGTAAATATATTTGAAAAATATAAAGCCGAAAAGTGTGCTTATTATGCAGGCGGAGGCACACAAAATCTTTTGCCGCCCTTTAAGCTGATCAGAACATTCCCAAGGTATTATTTAAACGTTATTGTTTCGCCTTTTGTTAACAGTTGGGTACTGTTAATTAAATCCATACGGGCTTTGACCTATGTTTCAATAATCTATTTTGCAGCTGTATTTTCACAAAAAGCCTTGGGATCAACGTTTATTACAAATCTTATTACTGTGTGCGTTGGCTGTATTTTCTATACTATGATAGTTGCCTCATTGTTAATTTTAGTTGCAATAGCAGGGCTTAAACTATTACGGATAATCAAGAGATGTTTCAAGGGGTGATTGTTAATGATAAATGTATCCGAATATAATTTCGAAAAGTTTTCCGATCCCGAGTACGGTAATCTCATAGCACTTGAGGCCCAAAAATCTTTTCCTTTTGGTATAAAGCGTGTATATTATATATACGATGTGCCAGACGGCGTGCGCAGAGGTTTTCATTCGCATAAGGAACTGCATCAGATGCTTATTTGTGTGAGCGGAAGCGTTAAAATACTTACAAAAACACCTGATGAAGAGCTTGTTACAGAGCTTTCCAGCCCTAATAAGGGGCTTTATATTGGTCCTATGATATGGCGTGAAATGTATGATTTTTCGCCGGGCGCAGTTTTGCTTGTAATTGCCAGCGAGCATTATACCGTGAGCGATTATATAAGAGATTATGACGAATACTTAAAATTGGCAGAAAATTATTTTGAAAAGCAGAGTGATTGATATGAATATTCCTTTCTCAACATTTGAAAAAATGCATGCGGATATCCGTGAGGAAATGCTTGCGAAATTTGCCGAAATTTATGATAAAGGTTGGTTTATCCAGGGCAAGGAATACGCAGCGTTTGAAGAAGAATTTGCCTCATATTGCGGCGCAAAATACGGCATAGGCGTAGGTAACGGACTTGATGCCATTTATTTAACCCTGCGTGCGCTCGGCATAGGCGAGGGCAGCGAGGTGATTATTCCCTCCAACACCTTTATTGCTACAGCGCTTGCGGTGTCTTATTCCGGTGCTACTCCGGTATTGGTTGACCCTGACAGGGTTACTTACAATATGTGCGCAAAAGGGCTTGAGGAGGCGCTTACCGATAAAACAAAAGCCGTAATACCCGTTCACCTTTACGGTCAGGCGGCAGAAATGGACGAGGTACTTGCCTTTGCAGAAAAGCATAACCTCTATGTTGTCGAGGATTGTGCTCAGGCACACGGCGCACTTTATAAGGGCAAAAAGGTTGGCACTTTCGGAATTGCAGGGAATTAGCCGATAAAGTGCGTGCAATAGCAAATTACGGTTCCAAAGAAAAATATAACCATATTTATATGGGTACGAACAGTCGTCTTGATGAAATGCAGGCAGGTTTTTTAAGAATTAAGCTTAAGCATCTTGATGAATATAACGCTGACCGCAACAGAGTTGCACAGAGGTATTTAAGCGGTATTAAAAACCCCTGTGTAAGACTTCCCGAAATAGGTGAAAACAGAACGCACATCTGGCATATTTTCCCGATATTCAGCGAGCGTCGGGACGAGCTTGAAGTATATTTGCTCGAAAAGGGTATAGGCGTAGCAAAGCATTATCCCACAGCCATTAACAATCAAAAGGCATATGCTTATCTTGATTTGCCCCATTTTCCCTTTGCCGAGGAGATTTCTGCAACCGAATTGAGCCTTCCTATGTTTGTCGGTATGACAGATGAGCAAATCGATTATGTAATAGATGCAATAAACGGTTTTAACGGGTGATTATATGAAATTGAGAAAACCTTTGATTAAGGACGCAGACCGTATGCTTGAGTGGATGCATGACGAGCGCACAAAGGAAATATTTGCAACGGATTTTGCGAGTTTTACCCGTGAAAATGTTGAAAACTTTATAAAAAGCTGCGCCGACGATAAGGAAAATGTTAATTTTGTCTGCGTTGATGACAGCGACAGATATCTCGGCACCGTCAGCCTGAAGCATGTTGACAGAAAGGCTTTAAATGCCGAGTATGCAGTCAGCTTCTGCTATGATGCGCAGGGAACGGGCGCTGCGTCCTTTGCTACAAAAGCGATACTCAGATACGCTTTTGAAACTCTCGGACTTGAAAGAGTATATCTCAATGTTATTCCTCAGAACGGACGGGCTAACGCTTTTTATGAAAAAATGGGTTTTAAGCCTGAGGGCGAATTCAGAAAGCATATACTTGTTAACGGAAAGCTTTGCAATCTGTGCTGGTATTCAATGCTTAAGGATGAATATTTTAATAAATAAAGCGTAAAGAAAAATTATTAAAGCAGTACGGTTTCCCGTACTGCTTATTTATATATCCAATAATTCCTCAAATGACTTATTTAATACTTTCGCAATTACTATCAATTCAATATCGGTAACAAAACGCTTACCGGCTTCAATCCTTTGGATGGCATTTTTATCAATATCCAATCCGTTAATTTGTAATCTGTCTGCAAGTTCCCGTTGAGAAATATTTAATTGAGTTCTGTACTTTGATATTTGCTGACCGCAAATGTTATTTCTGCCATCGTTGGTTTTATTTATAAACATATCTATTCTCCCTGACATTTAGTGCTTGTCAACAAGAAGATTATATGTTATAATGCACTTGAATATTGACATTCACTAAATGTCAATATTATGAATTAAAAGGAGAGAAAAACATGGCTGAAGAGTTAACAATCAACAGAGAAAGAGAATTGGAAGTAGTCAAGACTGCATATTATCTTGAAAACAATCTTGCGGATTTAAACAAAGAGTATAAAAGATTGAATCAACCTGTGGCTCCGAGCACACCGAAGCTTTTAGAAGTTAAGCCTCAAGAACCGAAGTATCCTGAAATAACTGTTCCCGGCACATTATTCAATGATATAAGCTTTTTAAAAAGTGAAGCGTTTAAAAAATGGGGAGCCTTATCGATAGGTTTATTTGCAGGCGGTTGGATATTATCATCTTTACTATGGAAATTTGTCTTTTTATCTGCTATTGCAGGTTTTGGCGCAATTGTGGGCTTCTTTATGTTCTTGTACAGCTTGTTTCTGTTCTTAAAAGACCGTAAAACCGTAAAAACACAGCGAACCGAAGAATATATAAACAGTGTTAAAAATTCAGAGGATTATAAGAATACCTGCAAGGAAATAGATAAGCAGTGCCAAGCAGAATACGAGCAGAGAAAAAGTGCTGCTCAGGAAGCCTTCGAAAAAGAAACAAAAGAATATGAAGCTGAGAAAAAAGAATATGACGAAGTTAAAATGCCTCAGTATTATGAAGAAAAAGAAGCTCTTTCAACAGCAATAAATGACGCAAAAGCAACTCTTGACGAGTTCTATAATACAAATAAGATTATCCCTGCACAGTATCACAACATTCCTGCATTGGCTTGGATCTCTCTTTATATGAACACATCGAGCTTTGATTTGAAAAATGCTATTGAGCGTTGGGATACATATGTAATGCAGTGCCAGCAGAGGGAGCATATACAGTTAGCCCAGGCACAGGTTAATGTGTTAAATGAACAGCTTAGAAATCAGTCTTACGCTAATTGGCTGAACGAACAGTTAGTTGAAATGACCGAACAGGGAAACGATACCTTAAAGAGTATAAGTAATTGGCAAAAGACTGACCTTGCAGTCAGGGAATACAGACGAATTAAAGCAAGAAGAAATAAAAGGTAATAGTAATAAAAACAGGGAGAATGATTATTCATTCTCCCTTTAAAAATATTCATTTATTTTACTTCATCTTCTCTGCAGCGCATTTGATAAGCTCGACGATTTCGTCTGTTGAGTATTTTTCCGAGCTTACCATCAAATCGTAATTGTTTCTGTCGCCCCAGATTCTGCCCGTGAAATAGCTGTAATGCTTTGAACGGGAACGGTTGGTCTCTTTAATTGTCTTTTCCGCTTTTTTTGCGTCATAGCCGTATTTTGACATAATACGGTCAAGCTTTGCGGCGTTTGACGAATACACAAACACATTAAGGCAGTCATAATCGCCTTCAAGAATATAGTTTGCGCATCTTCCGACAATTACGCAGGAACCTTCCTTTGCAAAATCCCTTATGATATTGCTTTCAACAATATCAATCTGGTCATGAAGCGGCAACTCGCCCGTACGGGTGTAGTTGCCCATAGCAAGATTAAACATAAGTGAGCTTGTAAAGCGTTGCTCATGTTCGGCTATAAATTCTGCCGAAAAGCCCGTATGTTCTGCGGCTTTTTCAATAATCTGCCTGTCATAAAACGGCACACCCAGAGCCTTTGCAAGCTTTTCGCCTATTTCATGACCGCCCGAGCCGAATTCACGGCTTATTGTGATTACAAGATTTTCCTTCATAACTGCCACTCCTTTCTTCAATTTTATTATAGCATAAATTTTAATAAATTGTACTCTAAAATTATTTCAAAACCACTTGAAAATAAATGCGTGCCGTGATAAAATATATTGTAATAACCGATTAAAAATCTGCTTATTACAAATTCTGAGTAATAGCAGGGCATTTGCCTTGTCAAGTGCCCTGTTTATTTTTTTGAAACGGTGTGATTGAATTATGAATTATGATGTAATTATTGTAGGCGCAGGCCCGGGGGGTATTTTTTCAGCCTATGAGCTTGTAAACGGCAATAAGGATTTGAAAATTGCCGTGTTCGAACTTGGCAATCCTCTTGAAAAGCGTAAATGCCCCATTGACGGCAAAAAGGTAAAATCTTGCATTAAATGCCCTATCTGCGCTATAATGAGCGGCTTCGGCGGCGCAGGCGCATTCTCCGACGGTAAGTACAATATTACAAATCAGTTCGGCGGCACGCTCTATGAGTACATAGGCAAGACTCAGGCAATAGAGCTTATGCGCTATGTCGACAAAATTAACCTGAAATACGGCGGCGAGGGTACAAAGCTTTATTCGACGGCAAATACTTCCATCAAGAAAAAATGCTTTGAAAACGACCTGCATCTGCTTGACGCTCAGGTAAGACATCTCGGCACTGATATGAATTATGTAGTGCTTGAAAATATCTATAACGAGCTTAAAGATAAGGTGGATTTCTATTTCAGAACTGAAATTACCTCTGTAAAAATGACTGACGGCGGCTTTGAGGTTATCTCGGGCGATAAAGCATACAGCTGTAAAAACTGTATAATTTCAGTAGGCAGAAGCGGCTCAAAATGGATGGAAACCGTTTGCAAAGAGATGAATATTCCCACAAAGTCAAACAGAGTTGACATCGGCGTAAGAGTTGAGCTTCCCGCAGAGGTGTTCTCTCACCTTACAGACGAATTGTACGAAAGCAAAATTGTTTACCGTACAAAGCAGTTTGAGGATTTGGTGCGTACCTTCTGTATGAATCCGCACGGCGTAGTTGTAAATGAAAACACAAACGGCATTGTAACCGTAAACGGACACAGCTATGAGGACCCGAAGCTGCATACTGATAATACGAATTTTGCCTTGCTTGTTTCAAAGCACTTTTCTGAGCCTTTTAAGGATTCAAACGGCTACGGCGAGAGCATTGCAAGACTTTCAAATATGCTCGGCGGCGGAGTAATTGTTCAGCGTTTCGGCGACCTTATCAGAGGCAGACGAAGCAATGAGCACAGAATTGCTGAAAGCTATGTTGTTCCTACTCTGGCGGCAACACCGGGCGACTTGAGTCTGGTAATACCCAAGAGAATACTTGACGGCATCATAGAAATGATTTATGCACTTGACAAAATAGCACCCGGCACGGCTAATGACGACACTCTGCTTTACGGTGTTGAGGTTAAGTTCTACAATATGGAGGTTGAGCTTGACGAAAACCTTGAAACCAAGCAGAAGGGACTTTTCGTTATAGGCGACGGCTCAGGCGTAACACATTCGCTCTCACACGCCTCTGCAAGTGGCGTTTATGTTGCAAGACATATACTTGAAGAGATATAACTCAGCAAACCGAAATTTGTAAATATAATCAGTGACAGGGGCGGCAGCAGGCCGCCCCTTAATTATTCAGCCGATTTTAAATTTATGTAATATACAGAGCCGGGCTGTGCGTCGTTTTCCATTATTTGTGCCTTGAATCAGACATAGCTTGCCCTTATGCTTATATGAGAGGGTGAATTTATGTCACAGATAATACTGAATTTTAAATCAAGCATAAAACAGATGAACAAAATTTCAAGGACCTACATAAAATACGGAAATATCATTGTTTGTGCGGCTGCGTGTGCATTTTTGTTCTGCTGTGCGATTATGGGAAAATTCGGAAATTATGACAACCTTCTGTATCTGCGAGGCGAGCTGCTTATATTGCTTCGTGATATGATTTCGGCAATCTATGTGCCTGCAATTATAATAGAAATTCTGAAAATAGCCTTTAAAAATGACACATTAAATTGACTTTTATTAAATATAATGCTAAAATTATTTCTACTGTTGATTTAAGGAGTCTTAACAAATGATTTGTCCCAAATGCAGAAAAAAGTATCCTGACGGGGTGA
>ONBD01000021.1 GCA_900315985.1 uncultured Eubacteriales bacterium
GGCGGACACAAATAGTATCAATCCAGTATCAAGAGCAGTATGGACGGGCAAAAAAGCCTGTATTCATGCGGGTTTTCGCCGTTTCGAGCGTCATTCCCACTCGATAGTAGCAACAGGCTTGGGAGTGAGGTCGTAAAGGACACGGTTTACGCCTTTAACCTCGTCAAGAATTCTGTCTCTGATTTTATAGAGAAGCTCATAGGGGATTTCCTCTATTGTTACCTTGATAGCGTCTGTTGTATTGATTGCACGGATAACTACCGGCCAGTCGAATGTGCGCTTGCCGTCTTTAATACCTGTTGATTTGAAATCAGGCACGATGGTGAAATACTGCCATACCTTGCCCTGAAGTCCTGCCTTGGCAAACTCCTCACGGAGAATTGCGTCTGATTCACGGACAGCTTCGAGTCTGTCACGGGTAATTGCGCCTACACAGCGAACGCCCAAGCCGGGACCGGGGAACGGCTGTCTTTCAACCATGCTTTCGGGAAGTCCGAGAGCCTTGCCGACAACTCTTACCTCATCCTTATAAAGAAGCTTAACCGGCTCAACAAGCTCAAAATTCAAATCCTCAGGAAGTCCGCCCACATTGTGATGAGCTTTAATTCCGTCCTTGCTCTCGAGTATGTCGGGGTAAATTGTACCCTGTCCCAAGAATTCAACGCCGTCAAGCTTTCTCGCCTCTTCAACGAAAACATCAATAAATTCCTTGCCTATAATTTTTCTCTTGGTTTCGGGGTCCGAAACGCCTGCAAGCTTGTCAAGAAAGCGGTCAACAGCGTCAACATAGATAAGGTTGGCGTCCATCTCATCCTTAAAAACCTTTATAACCTGCTCAGGCTCGCCCTTACGGAGAAGTCCGTGGTTAACATGCACGCAAACAAGCTGTTTGCCGATAGCCTTGATTAAAAGTGCGGCAACAACCGATGAGTCAACGCCGCCCGAAAGTGCAAGAAGCACCTTTTTGTCGCCCACCTGCTCACGAATTTCCTTAACCTGCTCGGCTATAAATTCGTCTGCAAGCTCCTTTGTTGTAATACGAGCCATAGACTCGGGTCTTACATCTGACATATATTTCCCTCCAAAGATTAAATTTACCGAATTATTATAAATTATTTTTAATAAAATTACAATACAGGCTATTAAATTTATTTAATATTTATTTAACCCAAAGTGTTTTTTCACTTGTTGACAAACCCCGTGAGTAAGAGTAGAATATTTCGGTATCTTAAAATAAAAAAGGTGAGAAAATGGAATTTGTAGAAAGCTTTTTTCAGAGCGCACCGACCTTGCTGACGGCAGCTTTGTTTGCTGCAGGTCTTTTCTTTATAATCAAGGGCGGCGACTGGTTTGTTGACTCTGCCAGCTGGATTGCAGAGGTGCTCGGCGTTCCGAAATTTGTAATAGGCGCAACAATAGTTTCAATAGCGACTACCCTGCCCGAAATGATTGTTTCAGTGGCGGCAACCGTCAAGGGCAATGTAGATATGGCAGCAGGCAACGCCATAGGCTCGGTTACTGCGAATACGGCTATGATTTTAGGCGTGTTTATAGTGTGTATGCCGTTTACTGTCAAAAGAAAGGAATTCACACCCAAAGCTCTGCTTATGTTTTTAGCGTCGGTAGGTCTTGTACTTGGCTGTATATTCACACAGAAGAAAACTATGACCTTTGAGGGTGAAACGCAGGAGTATTATTCGCTTGCGCTTTACGGAACTATAATTCTTATTGCAATATTCACAGCATTTTTTATAGAAAATTTCATTTCAATGAAAAATCAGGACAGACAGATTACAACCACGCTTGACTCAATCGCAATAAAATACGCTGATGACAAGTCAGCAATCAAAGAAAAAGCAACAACTAAGGAATGGGTAAAGTACATTCTCACCTTTATAATAGGTGCGGCAGGTACGGTTGTAGGCGCAGAAATACTTGTAAACGCAGGCACGGTACTCGCTGAGGATATACATGTACCGCAGAGAATTATAAGCGTTTTTGCCGTTGCAATAGGCACCTCTCTTCCCGAGCTTGTAACAACAATTACAGCTCTTCGCAAAAAAGAGGGAGCACTCTCTGTCGGCAATATTTTAGGCGCAAATATTATTGATTTAACGCTTATTTTACCGATTTGCTCATTCGTTTCAATGGGCAACGGAAGCGGTGCACTTGCGGTGTCAGCTTCGTCAGTAACCATAGATATGGTTGTCTGCCTTGCGGCAATAGCGGTTGCTATTTTCCCGACAATAGTTTCGGGAAAATTCCGTCGCTGGCAGGGCGCAGTGATGCTTGTCGGCTATGTCGGCTATGTAGCTGTAACGGTGCTGATGAAATAATTAAATACAACAGAATTAACAATAAAAAGTCCGCAGTAATTACACTTACTGCGGATTTTTTAATCTGTTATTATTTCTTTGTCTATAAGCGTTTGAGTTACATACTTTGCTTTCAGCTCGGCAAGTGCTTTGTAGTGGGGCATGGTACCATGGGCGGTCAATGCCGCTTCGTCTTTCCACAATTCGTGAAGATACAGTATATCATTTTCGTCGGGGATGTCAAAATCATATTTCACATTCCCCTCTTCGTTTTTTGCGGCAACATCTATACCCTGCGAAATTATTGCGTTGTAAAAGTTCTCTCTCTGATTGGGTTTGAGTATGTATTTTACTTCGACTTTAATCATATTTTGCTCCTGTAAGTTTATAATTTCCAATTATTTTCTTATGAATTTTTCGTCGCCTTCGTTTTCGGTCTGCGTGTACTTTTCGGCTGTCATATGCAAATCATACTTCTTACGCAGACGGGCTATATCCGCCATCATAGGCGAAGCGTGGTGTGTGTCCAGAGCCTGCTGACTTTCCCAGCTGTCAATTAAAAGCACGGCTTCGCTGTCATCAAGCGGCAGAAAATACTCATACCTCAGATTGCCCTTTTCTGCTCTGATTTTGTCGGCAACACCGCTTTTTTCCATTTCTTCGGCAAATTCCCTTGCATTTGAGCCTTCGCCCGAATACTTTATAATTACTGTAATTTTCATATTCTCACCTTTAGTATTGTTTGTATAATTATAACACACAAATGCGCTGTTATCAATCTGCTGTAAATCAAATTATAACAAAACAGCTTATTGAATTGAAATATTATTAGTGATATAATTGTAGCAACCAAAAAAGAGGGTGATTTTTTTGAAAGAAAACAAAAAAGCCGGAGCTATGGGCGGCAGAGTGTGGAGTAATATTCTTCTGTTCGGCTTCATAGGTCAGATTGCGTGGATTGTTGAAAATATGTATTTTTCACGCTTTATGCAAAACGAAATTACAAGAGCGCCGTATGCGACAACCTTGCTTGTTGCGTTTTCGGCAATATTCGCAACGCTTTCAACGCTTATAGGCGGTGCGCTGTGCGACAGAACAGGTAAGAGAAAAATATTTATCTCGGCAGGTTATGTTGTGTGGGGCTTTACAATAGCAATGTTTGCGCTTGTTCCAATGAACCCGAGTGCTGACAGGGTGCTGCCGCTTGTAATTCTTGTTGTAGCGATGGACTGCATTATGTCGGTAATAGGTTCAATAAGCAATGACGCCGCCTTCAACACATGGGTTACAGATGTTTCAAACACCTCAAACCGTTCCAAAGTTGACACGGTGCTTGCTGTTATGCCGCTTCTTGCAACGGCATTTGTCTTTGTCGGCTTTGACCCGCTTACAAACGAGCAGGCTACCCCCGATGACTGGAAAAAATTCTTTGTAATGCTCGGTATGATTACCACGGTAGGCGGCTTGATAGGACTGCTTCTGATGAAGGACAAACAAGGTCTTACGCCTAATAAAGAGAATTCGTTTATTTCGGATTTTACATATTCATTACAGCCGAAGGTAATTAAAGAAAATAAAATGCTTTACTGGTGTCTTGCAGGTAATATGGTGTCGGCAGTAGGCTATCAGGTTTATATAAATTACCTTTTCAATATAGTTGAGGGCACAATGAAAATTAAAAACTACATTATTCCGATTGCGGTTATAATTGTTGTTTCTGCTGTCGGTTCGGTAGTTATTTCTGCGCTTATGGACAAATTCGGCAAAAAGCATTTCTACTATCCCGTAATTATTGCAGGCATTTCAGGCAGCGTAATTGTCTGGGCAAGTAAATTCTTTATAGGCGGTAACGAAACTGCGCTTATTGCAATACTCATTGTCGGCGGTATTCTTCTTGTCGGCGTAAGTCTTGTTATGGCAGGTCTTTTCACCGCTTCGTACAGAGATTACATACCCGAGGGCAAGGAGGGTCTTTTCCAGGGCTGCCGTATGGTAATGTATGTGCTTGTGCCTATGATTATAGGTCCTCTTGTAGCTCAGTTTATAATCAATATGGCTAACAGAGGCGTTACAAACGATAAGGATATTGTCTACCCGATGGAGCTGTTCCTCGGCGCAGCAGTAGTAATGCTTTTCTGTTTCATACCTGCAACCATCGTACGCAACAATCAGCCCAAGCACCACGAGGAGCTTATGAAGGAGCTTGAAACCAAAGAGGACTGATTAAGCCTGACAGACAAGGGGTGCGTTATGAAAGAATACAAATGGGCTTGTATAGGCTGCGGTCATATTGCAAATGAAATGGCTCAGGCTATGGCGGAAAAAGGCAGACATTTTTACGGTGCTTTTTCAAGAAACGCTGACAAGGCGAAAGCCTTTACAGAAAGATACGGCATTGAAAAGTTATACCGTTCAGCAGACGAGCTTTTCAGTGATGACAGTATTGATATTGTTTACATTGCAACACCGCACAACCGACATATTGAGTACATTTTAAAGGCGGCGGAAAGCGGTAAGCACATACTGTGCGAGAAGGCAATTACGCTAAATTCCGACGAACTTGCAAGGGCTGTTTGCGAATGTGAAAAAAACGGTGTAATTCTTGCCGAAGCTATGACCGTCTACCATATGCCTGTATTCAAAAAGGCATGTGAATACATTAAAAGCGGAAGCCTCGGCAAGCTTAAAATGATAGAGGTAAATCTCGGCAGTCATAAGGATTACGATATGACAAACCGCTTCTTCAACCCCAACCTTGCAGGCGGCGCAATGCTTGACATAGGTGTTTATGCGCTTTCGTTTGTCCGTTTCTTTTTCAGCAAAACAGCCGACTGCGTAAAATCAACGGTAAAGCTTGCGCCTACTGGTGTCGATGAGCAGGCGGTAATTCTGCTTGAAAATCCAAACGGCGAAATGGCAGGCGTTACCCTCTCACTGACGGCGAAGCTTCCGAGGACTGCGGTTGTATCGTTTGAAAACGGATATATTGAATTTGAAAACTATAACCGTTCTGCCCGTGCCGTAATCACGCTTTTAGACAGTGAAAAACAAATTGTACTTGAAAGTGATAGAAACACCTCTCCCCTCACCTATGAAATTGAAGATATGGAGTCGGCAGTCAGCGGTGAAGAAAATTTGATGCGCCTTGATTTTACAAAGGATGTTATGGAAATTATGACAAAGCTCAGAAAAGAGTGGGGCGTAGTATACAAAGAGGAAAAATAAAAGCAGATAACAAAAAGCAAGAAAGCAGAGGACTTATATAAAAGTCCTCTGCTTTTCAGCGTTTAAACAGATTATTTACATATGTAATTTTCAATAGCCGTTATCTGCTTGCTCAAATATCGCCGAAAAATCCGGCGACAGTTTTCGAAAGGTTTTATATATTGTTTGTGTGCAATTTATTGCACGGGGGTAGTTCATTTTTTACATACCAAGAACGGAAAAATCATCCCCGATTCAGAACAAATGTTCTATTCGGAGATGATTATATCATGTCCTTTTTCGGTTGTAAAGAGGGGTAAGCAAGCAGTGTACTTTTTATGGGACAATGAAAGCCTCCGAGGTTATCGGAGGCTGATTTTATACTGTTTTTCTTGCCTTTATGATTAAAAATGTCGGCTTGATAAATTCCTTTTCTAATCCTTTTCGTACTTTGAGTGCATCTTCACTTGGCAAAGGCTCGTCAACCGCTTCAACCGTAAATCCGCATTTGACAAGGGTGTTGATAATGTAACTGAATGTTCTGTGGTATTTTTCCACTCCGTCGACAAACCACTTTTCTTTTCTGATACTCATATCAGCATAGTTGTTCAAAAGGAATCCTTTAATACTGCCGTTCAGTTTTTTAATATAGTTGTCGCCATCATTCTTTACTGCTGTTACAATAGGATGTTCCTGAGAGAAAAGTAATATACCGCCGTCATTTAATACACTACAAATTTTTGAAATAAGCATTTCAAAATCTTCAATATAGTGGAACGCAAGCGAGCTGTAAACGAAATCAAATTTATCGTTTAGTGTATCAATATCCATCATGCTCATTACATGATAAGTGATGTTATCAAGATTATTTGTTGCTTTGGCTTGCTCAATCATTTTTTCGGATAAGTCAATTCCGACTACGCTTTTTGCGCCTGCCAGAACAAACTCTTTGCAGTTGAAACCGAATCCGCAACCTAAGTCCAAAACCGATTTGCCTCTAACATCGGGTATCAGCTTTCTCATAGCCGGCTGTTCCAAAAGCTCATTGAAACTGTCATCACTCAAACGAGTTTTTTTGTAGTTTTCAAAGAACTCGTTATTATCATATATGTTTTGTTGCATTTTACCCTCCGACAAATCAAGTTGATAAATCTATTCTAATGTAATCCGCAGTTCCGATTTTGTAAACGGTATTCTTGTTTGAATACGCAACGCCGTTTACCAAATGCATAATTACATTAATTACTCCACCATGAGTAACAAGGATAATGCTTTTATGGTTGCTGTTGATTAGTTTCTCCCAAGCACTTTTTGCTCTTTCATAAAACTCTTTGGGGCTTTCCCCGTTAGGATAGTGCTGTTCCCATTCGAGTTTTCGCCAATAAAGATTTGGATATAATTCATTTGCCAAGTCATTATTCATACCGGCTAAATCGCCGTTGTTGACTTCCCTGAATTCTGCATTGTATTCAACTTCAAGGTTAAGGCTTTGAGCTAATATTTCAGCCGTTTGTCTTGCTCTGAACAAGTCACTTGAATAAATAATCTCGGCGTCACAGTTATTCTCTTTTAGTTTTTTGGCTAACTCCTCGGATTGCTTCAATCCTTCGTCAGTTAAAGGATGGTTGCTCCACCCACCTCTTATCGAATCGTCATCAGCACCATGACGAACAAGATATATTGTCATTATTGTTTCCTTTTTTATCCTTTTTAGAGTTTTGTTAGTATATGCCAAATGTCATTACCTTCAAATCCACATTTGCGGTAAACACCTTCAGGATTTGTACTGTTATCACATTCGCCTGATACGGTTGCAAATTCAGCAGTATGTTTCATTATATTTAATGCTTTACATATAAGCGAAGACGCGATTCCTTTGCCTCTATACGCAGGCAGGACTTGTAACCATTCAATAATTCCTTCGCCGATTTCCGTGTCAAAGTCGCAAATAATTGAGCCAATCAACTTATGATTATCAAAAGCACCAATCCAAAGTTCAGGACAATATACCTTTGTTTTAGTAAGACCGTTTATGTAGTCCGCAGATGCACATACATTTGCATGGGTATATGATGCATTTATCATTTTTACAAGTTCATTTATTTCAGTTTTCGATATAGTCCCATAGGTATAATTGTTATTTGAGAAAATTGGAATGTTTTTCAGATTATGAAATAATCTAAAATACTTTTTATCATTGTATTTGTTAAGCATCGCTTGGTCAAAATTATTGTTATGGACGATTTTTATATTGTCGGGAATGCTTATCTTCTCTGCTTTCCAATATGGAATTGACAACATTCCACAAGGATTCTGTTTGTATTCATTGATTGAAATCACAATTATTATATCCTCACTTTTTTATAGAAGAATCTGTTAGATACTTCAAAAAAACTTTTTGGGGTAGTATATTCCGGAATACCCACTCTTTCAGGGGTAGCATACCAAATCATATATTTAGCTAAGTCTATATAATCCCTTACTTTAAGATGAGCGCCGTCTCTAATCAATTTACCATCTTTTGCAAGCTTATTTGCATCTAAATAAAATCTTGCACCAGCACAGTAATCCTGATTAATATCAGTATCAATTATCCCATTCGTTTTTGATGCTGTGATAATTTCGTTATTTTGTTCTACACCTGATAGCATCACATAATTTGAAAAATCATCTATATCTCCAAGCAGCGACCCAATAGGCTTATCTTCCCAGTCTGCTTTCTCGCTTTTCAGTATGTTCCACGATTTAATCCTGCCATCTTTCAAAATGCTTTTAGCGTTTTCTTTGGTTGTGCTATGCACCAATACTGTCGGTTCATATGCTCTCAATATTTGTTCATTATATTTATGATTGCCATATAAATTCTGAGCAGAAACTATATCGTTAGTACTAATATCTAAAACGGTATCAATATCTGTATCAGCATAAAAACCTATAAAGTCGCACAAATCATAAAACCAGTATTCATATTTTTTGCTGATTTTAAGAGTGTATATTCCATTTTCATAACAATTAAATTGCCTATATTCAGTTGAATCAGTTAAGATACATCTGATTTTCATACTGCGCCACCTCTATATGCGTACATTTTACCACAAGCACACATATATTGCAAATTCCATAGAAAAAATCGTTCTGCGATTTATAAGGCGTTTTTCGGCAAAAAAGTATTGGTCTACGCTTGGGCAATATGCGAGTTAGCCGTTCAGTTTTTCTTGTACGTACATTTTCCCTGATTAAAGATTTCTGGTAGGATAATAATCTGTGTCTATTACTTTTTTGGGAAGTTGCCCTTTTAAGTAGTTCGTGATCACCTGGTGACATATTACTGTTCAAATTTTGATTGCGTGTCCAATATCTTTCGCCGTTTTGGAGGAAGACTTGAACTCAAGGGTGTGCGCGTTACAGGTTCACGCAAAAAAGCCCCGAAACGTTGAAATTTCGGGGTCTTTTACTGGAGCTGGTAATCGGACTCGACAGAGCAACTGCGTTGCCCCGTCGCCTTGCAACGATTTTATGTCCGTTTTGCTCCGCCTTCGGCGAACCGCAAAACACGGACTATTATCGGTTCGAGTCCTTGCATATAACAAAAAAAGCACCGGAACAGAAATCTGTATCGGTACTTTTTGGAGCTGGTAATCGGACTCGAACCGATGACCTGCGCATTACGAATGCGCTGCTCTACCAACTGAGCCATACCAGCGTATTTGATTTTTGATTTATGTCTATGTGGGAAGTTTTCCCTTATCTACAACCGACGACCTGCGCATTACGAATGCGCTGCTCTACCAACTGAGCCACAGTAGCATATTATTAAATTTTGAGTGTTTTTTGCCGCTATGGCCTTGTGCTTACGAATGCGCTGCTCTACCAACTGAGCCACAGTAGCATATTATTAAATTTAAAGTGTTTTTTGCCGCTATGACCTTGGGCTTACGAATGCGCTGCTCTACCAACTGAGCCATACCAGCATATTCAATTTTTCGTTTTATTTTGTTCGGGAGGTTTTCCCTTATCTACATCCAAGGACCTGCGCATTACGAATGCGCTGCTCTACCAACTGAGCCATACCAGCGTATTTGATTTTTGATTTATGTCTGTGTGGGAAGTTTTCCCTTATCTACAACCGACGACCTGCGCATTACGAATGCGCTGATCTTCCCTCAGAAACATTGTCGCACTGCTCGCTTGGAGCGCTTCGCATTGCTCTGTGTTTCTTCACCTCACTCGTTTGCCTTTATCTGCCACAGGCAGCGGCAAACTCCTTCGCCCAACTGAGCCATACCAGCAAATATGAAATTCTTTTGCAAGTGCCTTTATATTATATATAAATGTTTCTTATTTTGCAAGTGGTAAATTGCTTTTTTCACATTTAATATATTCCTTTAAAAAGGCTGCGCCGAGCTTTGCAAAAATATATTTCGGCATTTGAAACTTTTTGAATTTATACTTTCAAAATTTCGGTTGCTTTTTTCATAAAAAATACAGTTTTTTTGTAAAAAACTGCCTTATTTTTAAACGATTAAATTGTTCAAAACTCTGTTCAAATTGTCAAAAACTTGATATTTCAAGCTTTTTCCAATTCTTAATTGTAAAGAATTTTACTTGTCAAAACTGTATATTCTCATTTTAACTATGCAAAGTTCAAGTTAATTTCTAACTTTGATTGCAGGAAAATTTGCAAAATTATCAAATCGCTGAATTATGACAATTATCTTCGCCTTTGCTGACGGGAATTGCATTTATAATTCATTTGTGCTACAATAAACCCGTTAATTCATAATTAAAATTAAAGGTGAGATTATGGCAAAAGCAAAAAAGAAGAATAATACAAAATCAGCCTCCCAGCGAAAAGCTGAGGCTATTGCCGAGGAAAAGGCTGCCAATCGCAGAGGAATTATAATTATAGCTGTGATTGCAATTCTTTTTGTTGCGTTTATTGTTGCCATTGCCATAGGCGGCTCAAATAAAAACAACAATAATGCGACCACCTCCACTACCGAGTACAACGAAGAGGCTGTTATGCAGGCAGTTGAGGACTTTGAGGTTTAAGGCTTGCTAAACCGTTAAACTTATGCTAAAATAAACAGGTTAAATTATTTCAGAGGTGAAATTATGTCAGGACACTCAAAATGGAGTACCATTAAAAGAAAAAAGGAAAAGACAGATAACGCCAGAGCAAAGGTGTTTACCAAAATCGGCAGGGAGATTGCTGTTGCAGTCCGTGAGGGCGGTCCCGACCCCGCAGGCAATTCAAAATTAAAGGATATTATTGCCAAGGCTAAGGCTGCCAATGTGCCGAATGACAACATTGAAAGAATTATCAAAAAGGCTGCCGGCGACGGCAATACAGACAATTACGAAAGCATTACATACGAAGGCTACGGCCCGTCAGGCATTGCAGTTATTGTTGAGGCTCTTACAGACAACCGTAACCGTACTGCAGGCGATGTGCGCCACTATTTTGACAAATTCGGCGGCAATATGGGTCAGACAGGCTGTGTTTCGTTTATGTTTACCCGTCAGGGCGTAATCATTATTGACAAAGAGGGCGTTGATGAGGACAAGCTTATGGAGGACGCTCTTGAGGCAGGCGCAACTGACTTTATTACAGACGGCGAGGTTTACGATGTTCGCACCGAGCCTAACGATATGGGCGCTGTCCGTGATGACCTTGAGGCAAAGGGCTACACCTTCCTTTCAGCCGAGGTTGAGTATGTTCCGTCAACCTATACAAGACTTGACAACCCCGACGATATAACCGCAATGGGCAGAATGCTTGAAATGTTCGAAGATAACGACGACATTCAGGAGGTTTATCATAACTGGGAGAATGAGGACGATTACGAGGGCTGAGCCTGAAACAATCATAATTTAATACAGTTATAAAAACGCAGTATACGGTAGCAAGTATACTGCGTTTTGTTATATTCTTCACTTGTTCAGAAGCCATACGCCGAAATTCAGGTAGCCTGCAAAACTTACCCAGACGAGATACGGTATCTGAAGATATGCCGCTGTACTGTCAAGCTTTCTGAAAACCAAAATCATAGTCAGAATTAAAATCCACAGCGCAACGAGCCATATAAATGCAAAGCCGAATGCCTGAAGATTAAAGAATATTATGCTCCAGAAAAAGTTGAATACAAGCTGTGCTATATAAATATATGCCGCCCTGCTCCTGTATTTTGAGGCAGGCAAAAGATTTACCATAGCCATTGAAACGCCCATAAGAGCATAAAGAACTGTCCAGACTATAGGAAACAGTATGGCAGGCGGCGAAAGCGGCGGTTTTTCAATTGTAAGCTTGTAAATTTCCGTTCCCTCTCGGGTAAGAAGTCCTGCAAGCAGTCCGACGGCTTCGGTTAAAGCAATCCAGAATACATATTTTTTCCGGTTTTGATTTCTCATTACATCACCCCTTATAAATATATGAGGCATTATTTATATTATTCATTTTTATTTTTCGTTTGTATTAAGACTGCAAATTTAAGATTTTAGTGATGAAAAGTCAAAAAAACACTTGCAAAAACTTTAAACATATGATAATATATTCGGGCAGTCAGAAAGACTGTATATATTTTTCGGGGTGTAGCGCAGCTGGTAGCGCACTTGACTGGGGGTCAAGGGGCCGCAAGTTCAAGTCTTGTCACTCCGACCAAAAAAGCGATAGGCAAATGCCTATCGCTTTTTCTTGTTAATAACAATTCTTACTCTCTGTTCTTCAGCACGCTCATTACAAAATCGGGTACATCCGAAATGAGGGCGTCACAGCCCCAATCAGTAAGCTTGAGTATATCCTCTTTTTCGTTTACGGTCCAGACATTGACCGCCATGCCGAGTGCGTGAAGGCGTTTTACCTCGTCCTCGGTTATCAGCGTTCTGCCGGGATGTGCGGCATTTGCGCCGAGCTGAGCGCAGTATTTCTCTACGCCGAAGCTTCTTATTTCCCTGCCGAGGTCATTATCCTCATACAAAAGTCCTGTCCTGATGGCAGGGTCAATTTCCTTTGACTCTCTGATACACTCGGGGCTGAAGCAGGAAATAATTACAGACTCCTGCAAACTGTATCTGTGTACCTCTTCGATTGTGCGCTTAACGAGGTCGTTTTTAGTCTGCGGAGCCTTAATTTCAATATTTATAAGCTGCATACCTTTGACAACATCAAGCAATTCGGGGAGCGTGGGCAGCGTAACGCCCTTGAAATCGGGGCTGAAATATGAGCCAAAGTCGAATTTCTTAAGCTCCTCGCAGGTGTAGTCGCTTATAAGCCCCTGACCGTCGGATGTTGCGTCAATTGTGTAATTGTGGCAGATAACAATTTTGCCGTCCTTTGACAGATGAACATCTGTTTCAACACCGTCAGCGCCGAATTCAACCGCCTTTCTGAATGCGGGAATTGTGTTCTGAGGCGCTCTTTTATTAGCTCCTCTGTGTGCTAAAACCAATGGCATATTTAATTACCTCTTTTTTATAATATTTTCAATTCTATTTTATAAAGTCTCGGCTGATTTGTAAAGTGTTTTCAAACTATATACTGTTTTATTTTTTCAAGATAGCTTATATTCACCGTAGCGTCTACAAGCGTGCCGTCGGGTGTGAATTCCTCTGAGTGAATTACCCCGTCGGCTCTTATATTTGCTATAACCGAGCCTTGCGAAAACGGAATTAAAAGCTTTGTTCTTGTTCTGGTTACGGGCAGGGCCTTCTGAATTGCAGAGAGCAGATCATCAACGCCCCTGCCGTCAAGTGCACTTATCATTACAGAGCTTCCTATTGTGGGCAGGTCAAAAATGTCGGGTACCAAATCGCATTTATTGACTACCGAAATTACGGGTACATCCTCGCACTCAAGCTCCTTTAAAAGATTTGCCGTGATTTCGAGATGCTCGGCACATTCCTCTGACGAGCCGTCGCAGACATTGAGTATGAGGTCGGCGTTTTTCGCCTCCTCAAGCGTTGATTTGAACGCTTCAACGAGCTTGTGGGGAAGTCTGCGTACAAGACCTACGGTGTCAATAAGCATTACCGCCTGCCCGTCGGGAAGCGTCAGCTTTCTGGCGGTAGGGTCAAGTGTCGCAAAAAGCTTGTCCTCTGCGAGCACGCCTGCATTTGTCAGTCTGTTCATAAGCGTGGATTTGCCTGCGTTTGTATAGCCTACAATCGCAACCGAAATTATGCCGTCTTTCTTTCTGCGCTGCCGCATTGTATTACGGCGCTTTTCAATTTGCTTAAGTTCATTTTCAAGCGCATTTATTTTTCTTCTTATATGCCGTCTGTCGCTTTCAAGCTTGCTTTCGCCCGGTCCTCTTGTGCCTATGCCGCCGCCGAGCCTTGACATACTTTTTCCCCTGCCTGTAAGAAACGGTAAAGAATATTTAAGCTGTGCAAGCTCAACCTGCAATTTACCCTCACGGCTTTTGGCGTGCAGAGCGAAAATATCAAGTATAAGCATAGTACGGTCAATTACACGCACACCTGTTATCTCTTCAATATTTTTAAGCTGTGACGGGCTTAATTCGTCATCTGCGACAATAAGGTCAATTTCCTGATTTTCGCATATGTTCTTAACCTCGGCAATTCGCCCCGAGCCTATAAATGTTGCACTGTTCGGCTCAGGCAGCTTCTGAATTAAATTAAGCACCGCCTCGCCCCCTGCCGTGTCGACAAGCGAGGCAAGCTCGTCTATTGACTCCTCTGCGTTGAAATCACCTGAGTCAACAGATATTAAAAGCACTTTTTCTTTTTCCTGTCTGTTTTCGTAAAGCTCCATTTATGCTCCTTAATATATCGCAAACTGACTGTTGTAAAGCTCTGAGTAAAATCCGTTCTGTGCGAGCAGCTCTTTATGCGTACCCTGCTCTATAATTTTGCCGTCTTTCATAACAAGTATGATGTCGGCATTTTTAATTGTAGAAAGCCTGTGCGCCACAATAAACGAGGTTCTGCCCTTCATAAGTACGGAAAATGCCTTCTGAATTCTTATTTCGGTCATGGTATCTATTGAGCTTGTAGCTTCATCCAGAATAAGCATGGGCGGATTTAAAAGCATTACCCTTGCAATACAGATAAGCTGTCTCTGACCCTGCGAAAGATTGTCGCCGTTGCCTGTAATAACAGTATTGTAGCCGTCGGGCAGTCTTACAATAAAACTGTGTGCATAAGCCTTTTTAGCCGCTTCGACAACCTCGTCATAGCTTGCGTTTTCTTTACCGTAGGCTATATTGTCAAAAATTGTGCCCGAGAAAAGCCATGTGTCCTGCAAGACCATACCGAACTGCGAACGCAGGCTCTGACGGGTAATGTCGGCAATGCTGTTACCGTCAATTTTAATTTCGCCGCCTGAAACCTCATAAAAACGCATAAGCAGGTTTATAAGCGTTGTCTTGCCGCAGCCCGTAGGTCCTACAAGCGCAACAGTCTGACCGCTTTTTGCAAGTATATTCAGATTTTCAATGAAAGGTTTGTCCTGAGTATATGAAAAGCTGACATCCTTAAGTTCAATTTCGCCCTTTACATTTTCAAGCTTTTTTAAATTTGCATCACTTGACTGCTCTGCTTCGTCAAGCAAATCAAACACTCTCTGAGCCGAGCTTAAGGCATTCTGAAATTCTGCAATAACTGCGGAAATTTCATTAAACGGCTTCGTGTACTGCGAGCAGTATGCAAGGAAGGAAGCCAATGCGCCTACGGTGATTGTACCGCCCACAACAAGCGTGCCGCCGAAAACTGCAACAGCCGCATAGACAAGCGCATTTACAAATCGGGTCAGGGGGTTTGTCATTGCGGAGTAGAAATGTGCAATTACGCCTACCTTTTCCCAATCCTTATTGAGCTTTTCATATTTTTTTATTGACTCTTTTTCATAATTAAACGCCGACACTACCTGCGCACCGTCAATCATCTCAAGCGCAAAACCCGTAAGCTCGCCACGAAGCTTCGCCTGCTGAGTATATTTCCTGTGCGCTCTTTTTGCAATTATCGACGCCATAAAGAATGACAGCGGAGTTAAAAGCACCACCACGAGAGCTATAAACGGATTTATTATAAACATAAATATAAGCGTACCGAGAATTGTAACTACGCCCGATATTACCTGCGTAAAGCCCTGAAGCAAGCCCGTTGAAACTATATCAATATCAGTTGTAACGGAATTTATAATATCGCCGTGGGATTTTAAATCTATAAAGCTCAGCGGCAAACGGTTAAGCTTTTCAAAAACATCATTTCTGAGACTTTGCGCTGTCTTGTATGAAAGCTTGTTTGAGCAATAGCCCATAAGCCATTGGAAGAATGCCGAAGCAAGTACAGCACACAGAAGCTCAAGGCAGATAAGCTTAAGCGTGTCAAAATCAACCTTGTTTACGCCTACGGCGCAGTCAACGCCCTTACCGATTAAAACCGGCACGAGCAAGGACAGCAGTATGCCTATAAATGCCGCTACTATTGAAAGAATTATATGCGCTCTGAATTTGCGTGCATACCTGTAAAGTCTTAATAGTGTTTTCATACGCCTGCCACCTCGCTTTCGGAAAGCTGTGAAAGGCATATTTCCCTGTATATTTCATTATTATCAAAAAGCTCTGCGTGCTTGCCAAGACCTGCTATTTCACCGTCATCTATTACTATTATTTTGTCCGCATTTTTGACAGTATTCACCCTTTGCGAAATCAGAATAACAGTTGTGCCGTAAAGCTCGGTTGCAAACGCTTTGCGAAGCTTTGCGTCAGTTGCATAGTCAAGAGCAGACGAGGCGTCGTCAAGAATTATTATTTCGGGATTTCCTGCCAACGCCCTTGCAATGCAAAGTCTCTGCCGCTGACCGCCCGAAAGATTTTTCGAGTCCTGATTTATATAAGTGTCCATACCCTCAGGCTTGGAATTCACAAATTCGGCAGACTGTGAAACCAACAGTGCCTTTTCAAGTTCAGCCTGAGTTGCATTTTCATTGCCTACAAGCAGATTTTCTTTTATAGTGCCGCTGAACAGCGTATTTTTCTGCGGTACGGTGTGAACAAGCTTTCTTAAAGTTTCAAATTTATAGTCCTTTATATTATTGCCGAAAAGTCTTATTTCACCCTCGTCGGCATCATAAAAGCGCATAATAAGATTTGCAATACTCGTCTTTCCGCTGCCCGTACCTCCGATAATGCCTATTGTTTCACCCTTGTTTATTTTGAATGTAATATTTTCAAGCACCTTTTTCTCTGACTCGCCGTAAGAAAAGCCTACGCCGTCAAACTCAACTGCGGGAAATGAAAAATCAGGCTTGCAGTCAACGGCATTATCGTCTGTTAATTCAATACTGTATTCAAGCACCTCTTTAACTCTTGAAACGCTTGCGCCTGCTTTTGTGAAAATTACAATTACATTTGAAAATACTATTATCGAAAGCAGTATCTGCGTCATATAATTTGTGAACGCAAGCAGCTGACCCTGACTGAGTGAGCCTGTATTCACCTTGATACCGCCAAAATGCAAAATCAAAACTATTGCAGTGTTCAAAACGGCGAAGGTAAGCGGATTTAAGAGTGCTGACAAGTTTCCTGCCTTTACACTCTTTTTGGTCAAATCTTCGTTGGAATTCTGAAATTTTTCCTTCTCAAAATCGGTTTTTGAAAAGGCTCTGACCACTCTTACGCCCGAAAGATTATCTTTAACGATCAGGGAAAGCCTGTCAAGCGCAGACTGAATTTTTTTGAACATCGGCAGGGATTTGCTTAAAATGATATATAAAATCACGCTGACAATAACAGCGGCTGCAATAAATATAACTGACATTTTAAGGTCAAGCAGCATTGCCATAATAAGCGAGCCTGCAATTAAAAACGGCGAACGGAAAACAAGGCGTATAAGCATTGCAACCGCTGACTGAATCTGCGTAACATCATTTGTAATTCTTGTAGTAAGTGAGGCTGTGCCGAAGCGCTGTATATCGGACAGCGACATCTTATTGATTTTTCTGAACAGGTCATTACGAAGCTCTGTGCCCACACCCTGCTGCGCTACGGCGGCGCAATACTGACATATAAGCGCAAACACCACGCCGAAAAAGGCAAGCAGGAACAAAAGCCCGCCCATCTTAAAGATGTAGGCTTTGTCGCCCGAGGGTATGCCCCGGTCAATTATTCTTGCAACCACAAGCGGTACAAGCAGTTCAAGAATTGCCTCTGCAAGCTTGAATGCAGGTCCCATTATGAATTGCAAACGGTACAGTCTGAAATACTTTTTCATATTTTACCTCTTTGCGTTTATGAAATTATTTTACCATATTTTGTTTTTATTTCAACATTATTAACTTATTTTTAAAAAGCTTGGCATTATTTGACAAAACACTGTGCTTTTGTTAAAATTTATTTGTGTGAAAATGATTATAATGAAAAGGAAGGTGGCACAATGAAAATAATTGATATTTCAAATGATTTGCTGACTGCCGAGGTCTTTGAGGGCGACCCTGTGCCCGAGCACAGATGGGTTAAAAAAATCTCTGACGAAAGCTACTACAATTTAAGTGAAATCAATGCCTGCCTTCACAACGGTACACATGTTGACGCACCGCTTCACTTTCTTTCTGGCGGCGAGGGTGTTGAGGGACTTGATTTGGAAAAATTCATAGGTCCGTGCAGGGTAATCGAAGTTTCGCCCGGTATTATTACGGGTCAGCTTGTTGAGGACAGCTTTCCGAGGGATTGCAAGAGGTTGCTTATTAAATCGAAGGGCAAGGCTTACATTCACCAGACTGCCGCCGAAATAATGTCCTACCTCGGTTATGAGCTTGTAGGCACAGACGGCACAACGGTTGAAAGCCCCGAGTCTGACGGCGTTACTCACCGCACGCTGTTGAATTCAGACATTGCAATTCTTGAAGGTTTAAATCTTTCAGAGGTTTCAAACGGCGGGTACTTTTTAATTGCGCCTCCCGTAAAAATCTGCGGCGCAGAGGCTTCGTTTTCAAGAGCGCTTTTAATTGCCGACTATATATTCTGGAGCAAAAAGGATTAGTTTCATGAAAAAGGTTGTTATAATCGGTGCCGGTCCTGCAGGAATAACGGCAGGTCTTGAGCTTCTGAGAAAATCAAACAGCGAATACAGCGTAACCGTGCTTGAGGCGGAAAACAGGCTCGGCGGAATTTCCGCTACGGTAAATCACAACGGAAATCTTATGGATTTGGGCGGCCATCGCTTCTTTTCAAAGGAGCAGAGAGTTAATGACTGGTGGCAAAGCGTACTGAAAATGCAGGGCGCACCGTCATATGACGATAAGGCTCTCGGCATAAGCCGTGAATTCTCACCTGACGGACCCGACCCCGAAAAAGACGATAAGGTTATGCTTAAACGCCGCAGGGTGTCAAGAATTTATTTTGACCGCAAATTCTATGATTATCCCGTTTCATTAAAGGCGCAGACCTTAATAAATATGGGCTTTTCGAGGACCTTGAAGGCAGGCTTCAGTTACCTTTCGGCAAGCGTTCACAAAAAAGAGGAAAGCTCACTTGAAAATTTCTATATAAACCGCTTCGGCAAAGAGCTTTACTCAATGTTTTTTGAGGGTTATACCGAAAAGCTGTGGGGCAGACATCCTAAAGATATTTCTGCCGACTGGGGCGCACAGAGAGTTAAGGGCATTTCTATTTCAGAGGTGCTTAAAAACGCAGCAGGCAAGCTTGTAAATAAAAAAGCAAGCAACGAAAGCTCGCTTATTGAGGAATTCAAATACCCGAAGTTCGGTCCCGGTCAGCTCTGGGAAACGGCGGCTGAAGAATTCCGTTCGCTCGGCGGTGAAATTATACTGAACGCTGAGGTAAATTCAATAGAGCTTGAAAACGGAATTATAAAAAGCGTAAAAGCAGCCGGCAGAGTTTTTGAGGGTGATATATTTATTTCTTCAATGCCCGTTAAAGATTTAATCAACGCTATGGGCGAAAATGCACCTGCAAATATAGCTGAAATTGCATCTGACCTCCCTTACCGTGACTTTGTAACAGTAGGTTTGCTCGTTGACAGACTTGCAATCAAGAATGAAACTAATATTAAAACAATTAACAATATAGTGCCTGACTGTTGGATTTATGTTCAGGACAAGGGCGTAAAGCTCGGCAGAATTCAGATATTCAACAACTGGTCGCCGTATCTTGTTAAGGATATTGAAAACACGGTTTGGGTCGGGCTTGAATATTTCTGCCGTGAGGGCGACAGCTTCTGGAATATGCCCGAGAGCGAATGCGTAAGACTTGCCGTGTCCGAGCTTAAAAGCATAGGAGTTATTGACGGCAACGCAAAAATTCTTGACTCGCACAGGGAAAGGGTTAAAAAGGCTTACCCTGCCTATTTTGACAGCTACAAGGATTTACCGCAGGTTATAGCTTATCTCAATTCAATAGACAACCTTTACTGTGTAGGCAGAAACGGTCAGCACCGCTACAACAATATGGACCATTCTATGATGACTTCGTTTTTAGCTGTTGAGTGTATTCTTAACGGCAGCAAGGATAAAGCTGCAATCTGGCAGGTCAACACAGACCAAGAGTATCACGAGGAAAAGAGCAACTGAAATGGCAGACAAAACAAAAAAAGTAACGCAATGCGAATGCTGTGCTTACTATTATTATGACGAAGAATATGAGTGTTACAGCTGTGACATAAATCTTGACGAGGATGAGATGGCACGCTTTTTAAGCTGTAAGGATTTTGAATGTCCTTATTATAACCCCTATGACGAATATAAAATTGTAAGGAAGCAGAATTAACTATGCCTTTATACGAAAGTACAAATTTACTGATTCTTTCCGATGATATTGAGGGAAGTACAGTCTATTTAACAAACAACTACATAGGCGGGCAGACTGCCGGATTACCCGTACTTTCAGCCTTGCCTGAAGCGGTTGAGCTGTCAAGGCAGGCAGCAGCGCCCAAAAAGGCAAAGACTAAACAAAAGCTCGGACTTTTCAGAAAGAAGAAAAAAGCAAGCACCGAAAGCTTTGACGCTTCTGTTGAATTAAGCGAAGCTCCGCAGATGCCGCTTTTCACGCAGGCCGTTTCCGAAAATCAGGCAACGGTTGATTTGGCAGACATAACTCTTGATGAAAGCTTTTCGGACTCTCTGCTGCGGCTGATTGACGAAAGCGGTATGTCAGACTCGGACTGTTACAAAAAGGCTCATATTGACCGCAAGCTGTTTTCCAAAATACGCAGCGACAAAAATTACCGCCCCAGCAAGAATACTGCAATAGCATTTGCAATAGCGCTTGAGCTTAATCTAAATGAAACAAACAAGCTGCTCGAAAAGGCAGGCTTTGTGCTTTCGCACAGCAACAAGGCTGATGTCATAATCGAATACTTTATAGTAAATAAGATTTTTGACATTATGAGAGTAAACGAGGCGCTTTATTACTTTGACCAGCCGATTTTAGGCTCGTAGTATACATATATAATTTGTCGCTTCGCAGGCGACCTGCAATTTAAAATTCAAAGCTATAATGTGGTTGTAAGGTTGAGAAACCAAACAACTACATTATTTTTTTGGAGGAATTAAAAATGACAGAAAAAACAAACAACAATTTAACAGAGCTTGTATTCATTCTCGACAGAAGCGGCTCAATGGCAGGGCTTGAAAGCGACACAATAGGCGGATTTAATTCGCTTATAAACAAGCAGAAAAAGGAAGAGGGCGAGTGCCTTGTAACAACAGTACTGTTTGACAACCTGATTGAAACCCTGCACGACAGAATTTCAATTAAAGAAGTCCCTGAAATGACAGAAAAGGACTACACTGTAAGGGGCTGTACTGCGCTTATTGACGCTATCGGAATGACCGTAAAGCACATTTCCGAAATTCACAGGTATATAAGAAAAGAGGACATTCCCGCACACACAATGTTTGTAATTACAACAGACGGACTTGAAAACGCAAGCACAAAGTATTCAAGCGACGAGGTAAAGAAAATGATTGAAGCAAAAAAGGAAATGGGGTGGGAATTCCTTTTCATAGGCGCAAATATCGACTCGGTTGAAACGGCAAAGCATTTCGGAATTGATGCGGACAGAGCAGTTAATTACCATGCAGACACAATAGGTACGGCAGTTTTGTATGACACAGTTTGTGAAGCAGTTGGGTGTGTGCGCTCTTCCGCTCCGCTCAAAGCAAGCTGGAAGAAAAAAATCAAAGAGGATTTTGACAGCAGAGACTGAACTCGGCAAACTCAAATTTGTAAGCTTTCAATAACACCAAACACTTTAAAAAATACATAACAATGTATAAAAATACATTATTATGTTGACAACTGAATAATAATGTGATATTTTAATGTAAAATATGATAGAGGCGCAAAGCTTATCAGTACTGTGAAAAACGGTGCGAAATCACTGCACACGAAAGGAAGCTTTGCCGAAATCTTCAGGGTATTTCGGCCCTGTAGGTTGGGACACGGCAGAATATGTCGTGTACTGTCACAATTTGTGGAGCGCTATCGTCAGCTTAAATGTATTTTGCATTATTTTAAGTACGGTTTTGCGTCTGCAGAACCGTATTTTTTATTGGAGGAGAACAAAATGAAAAAGATTTTACCGAAAATCTGTCTGGCAGTATTTGTAATTGCATTCATTTGTGTCTGCATTGCAACAGGCAGTATTTCAGAGGCTTCGGGCACTCTCTGGTCGCTTCTTCCGCCCGTAATTGCCATCGCATTGGCACTTATTACAAAAGAGGTTTATTCCTCGCTTTTCGTGGGCATTGTCTGCGGCGGTCTGCTTGCAACTGCGTTCAAACCGATTGCTACTATGGACGCAATAATCAATGACGGCTTCATAGAGGCTGTTTCGGGTCAGGCAGGTATTTTTATATTCCTTGTACTGCTCGGCACTCTTGTTGCCCTTATAAACAAGGCAGGCGGCTCAAAGGCATTCGGCGACTGGGCGGCAAAGCATATTAAATCCCGCTTCGGCGCAATGATAGCCACCTTCCTTTTAGGCGTGCTTATTTTCATTGACGACTATTTCAACTGTCTGACAGTCGGTGCTGTTATGCGCCCTGTTACCGACAAGCATAAAATCTCAAGAGCCAAGCTTGCATACATAATCGACGCTACGGCTGCTCCCGTTTGCATGATAGCTCCCATCTCGTCATGGGCGGCGGCAGTTTCGTCATATGCGCCCGAGGGCACAAGCGGAATTTCGCTTTTTGTAAGCGCTATACCCTACAATCTTTATTCGCTTCTCACCTTTGTATTTATAATCGCTATTGCGGCTATGAAATTCGACTACGGTCCTATGAAGCTGCACGAAAAGAATGCTCTTGAAAACGGCGATTTATTCACATTCGGCGGTAAGGTTGGCTCTGACGAAGAGCCTGCCACGAGCAAGGGCAAGGTTATTGACCTTATTCTGCCGATTATAGTGCTTATAGGAATTTGCATTTTTGCACTCGTTTACAACGGCGGTATTCTTGACGGCGCAAGCTTCATTGACGCTTTCTCGGACACAGACGCTACGGTAGGACTTCCGTGGGGCGGACTTATTGCGCTTATATTCACTGTTATTTACTTTATAGCACGCAGACTTGTTTCATTTAAAGAGGCTATGGAGTGCATCCCCAAGGGCTTTATTGCAATGGTACCTGCAATTCTTATACTCACCATGGCAACAACGCTTAAGAATATGACAGGGCTTCTTGACTCTGACACCTTCGTTCAGACAGCATTGGAAAGCGCAGGCGGACTTGATAAATTCTTACCTGCAATCATATTCCTTGTAGCAGTTGCAATTTCATTTGCTACGGGCACATCATGGGGCACCTTCGGAATTCTTATTCCGATTGTTCTCGCCATATTCCCCGTCGGCAGCACGCTCGGCGTTATTGGTATGTCAGCTTGCCTTGCAGGCTCGGTTTGCGGCGACCACTGCTCACCTATTTCGGATACAACCATTATGTCCTCTGCAGGCGCACAGTGTCAGCACCTGAATCATGTTTCAACACAGATTCCTTACGCAGTAACCGTTGCGGCTATTTCATTTGTCGGCTACATTCTCGCAGGCTTCGTGCAGAGCTGGTATGTTGTACTGCCAGTAATGGCAGTTGTAACCGTCGGCACTCTGTTTGTGATTAAAGCTGTTACAAAGAATGCTAAAGCATAAGTTTGCTTGATAACATAAAGATTTAAATAAAGCCACCTGTCATCAGGTGGCTTTGATTTTGTTTATTTATTTTTACTATATACCGTTTACCGTTCTGTCAATCTGGAACAGGTCAAAGCCATCGATTACACAGTCGGAGTTCATATCGCCGA
>ONBD01000019.1 GCA_900315985.1 uncultured Eubacteriales bacterium
TTGTAATGAATATAATAAAAGTTCTTGCAAGTATTGTTGCTTTAAAACTCGGATTTTCAAGTTGCGGAATAGTTTTTATCCATTTGCTTGTGACAATAGTAACAAGAGCAGTATATGTTCTTTTTATTATTGTAAAAGAAAAAGTTGTTCCGGTTTTTACAGGTGTTAAATTCAGCTTCGTTAAGGAAATAATCAGCTATTCATTGTTTATACTTCTGCAGCTGATTGCAACAAACATCAATGCTTTATCAGATCAGGTCCTTCTTGGTATTTTTGCAAAAGGTGCATCAGTAATAATTGCCGTTTACGGTGTCGGCGCACAAGTGCTTCAGTATTTTAAAACCATAGGCTCTCACTTTACAAGTGTTCTTATGCCCGGGTTAGTAAGACTTGTTCACAGCGGTGCCGACAGCAAAGTCTATGAAAAGGAAATGATACGCATTAGCCGTATAGTTTTTATAGCTTTGGGTATGATATTCACCGTGTTTGCATTTAACGGTATGGATTTCGTGGTTTTATGGGCTGGCGAGGAATACAGGGAAGCATTTTATGTTGCAATTATTCTTATGTTCCCGACAATGTTTTCATACACGGAGGGCGTTGGTTATCAGCTGTTGCAGGCAATGAAAAAACATAAAACGCCTGCAATTATACAAGTGGTTTCAGCGCTTTTAAATATTGTACTGACTATTTTACTCATAAAATGGAAACCTCTTGAAGGTGCTGTAATAGGATCGTTTATTGCTCTGTTTGTGTGCGAGCTTATAGTCATGAACATAATGTATAAAAGAGAAATCGGTATAAGCCTCATTTCTTATTTTAAAGGCTTATTAAAAGGCACATTGCCTTGTTTGCTCATAAGCGCAGCTTTGGGATTCGCATTTAACAGATTAGGTTTAATAAAATATGGTTGGCTGGGATTTGCGGTAAACTGTGCCGTAATGGTTGCGGTTTATGCAGTAACAATGTTATTATTCGGTATGAACAGCTATGAAAAGGAGCTTGTTTTCAAGCCGGTAAAAAAAATAAAAAACAGATTTCACAGGAAAGGTGATATAAATGTTTACAGGTAAAACTTTGCTCATTACAGGCGGCACAGGCTCCTTTGGAAATGCCGTGCTCAACAGATTCTTAACTACCGACATAGGCGAAATCCGTATTTTCTCCCGTGATGAGAAAAAGCAGGACGATATGCGCCATGAGTATCAGCAGAGGTATCCCGAGTACAGCGACAAAATCAAATTCTTTATAGGTGATGTAAGGGATTTACAGTCAATAAAGAATGCAATGTACGGTGTTGACTATATTTTCCACGCAGCAGCACTCAAGCAGGTGCCGTCCTGCGAATTTTTCCCCATCGAAGCGGTCAAGACCAATGTTCTGGGTACTGAAAATGTGCTTACCGCAGCCATAGAGGCAGGAGTTAAGAGCATTATCTGCCTTTCTACCGACAAGGCAGCTTATCCCGTAAATGCTATGGGCACTTCAAAGGCTATGATGGAAAAGGTCATAGTTGCAAAATCAAGGACTATCAGCCCCGAAAAGACAAAAATCTGCTGTACCCGTTACGGCAATGTTATGTGTTCAAGAGGCTCGGTAATTCCGCTTTGGATTGACCAGATTAAAAAAGGCGAGCCGATTACAATTACAGAGCCGAATATGACCCGTTTCATAATGAGCCTTGACGAAGCGGTTGACCTTGTTTTGTTTGCATTCGAGAACGGTCAGAGCGGCGACATACTTGTCCAGAAGGCTCCTGCCTGCACAATAGGTGTGCTTGCAGAAGCTGTTAAACAGCTTTTCTGTCCCGAAACAGAAATTAAGGTTATAGGCATCCGTCATGGCGAAAAAATGTATGAAACCTTGCTTACAAACGAAGAGTGCGCACACGCAACGGATATGGGCGACTTTTACAGAGTTCCCTGCGACAAGCGTGACCTTAACTATGATAATTATTTCAAAAACGGCGACACAGAAAGAAATCCGCTTACCGAGTTCAATTCAAACAACACAGAGCTTCTGACAGTTGAGCAGGTTAAGGAAAAGCTTCTTACGCTTGAATATATCCGCTCGGAGCTTGAGGAGATTAAAAACAAATGAAAATTCTGATTACAGGCGCAAAGGGCTTTGTAGGCAGAAACCTTACGGAGAATTTAAAGAATATCCGTGACGGCAAGAACCGTACAAGACCGAATATTAAAATAGACTGCATATACGAGTACGATATTGACTCAGCACCCGAAGAGCTTGACGCTTATTGTGCTGATGCCGATTTCGTATTCAACCTTGCAGGCGTTAATCGCCCGAAGGAGTCAAAGGAATTCACCGAGGGCAATTTCGGCTTTGCTTCAAAGCTTCTTGACACGCTCAAAAAGCATAATAATACTTGCCCCGTAATGCTTTCCTCGTCAATTCAGGCAACCCTGCAGGGACGCTTCGGCACATCCGAATACGGACTTTCCAAAAAGGCAGGGGAGGAGCTGTTCTTTGAATATTCAAAGGAAACGGGCGCAAAGGTGCTGGTTTACCGCTTCCCTAACCTTGTAGGTAAATGGGTACGCCCGAATTACAACAGCGCTGTCGGCACCTTCTGCAATAATATTGCAAATGATTTGCCCATTACGGTAAATGACCCGTCGGTTGAGCTTGAAATGCTTTTCATTGATGACCTTGTTGAAGAAATGCTTGATGCGCTTGAGGGTAAGGAGCATCACTGCGAGTTTGACGGCGTGCAGACCGTGCTTAAAGAGGACGGTAAATACTGCGCCGCACCCGTTACACATAAGGCGACGCTTGGCTATATAGTTGAGTGCCTCAATAAATTCCATGACCAACCCAAAACGCTTATAATGCCTGCAATTCCCGACGGCAGCTTTGAGAAAAAGCTCTACTCAATGTACCTTTCGTATCTGCCAAAGGAAAAGGTCGCATTTGACCTTAAAATGAACTGTGACGACAGGGGCAGCTTTACGGAATTGCTTAAAACAGCCGACCACGGTCAGTTCAGCGTTAATATTTCAAAGCCCGGCATTACAAAGGGCGAGCACTGGCACAACAGTAAATGGGAATTCTTTATCGTAGTGTCAGGCCACGGACTTATTCAGGAAAGAAAAATCGTAACTGATGAAATTCTTGAATTTGAAGTAAGCGGCGACAAAATTCAGGCAGTGTATATGCTGCCCGGTTATACCCATAACATAATAAACCTCAGTCAGACTGAAAATCTTGTAACGCTTATGTGGGCAAATGAAATTTTCAACCCCGATAAGCCCGACACATTTTTTCAGAAGGTTGAAGAAGAGTAAATAAAAAAGTGAGGAAGTAATATGTCAAAACTTAAGCTAATGACCGTGCTTGGCACAAGACCCGAAATAATACGCCTTGCGCCGACGCTTAAATGCGCAGACAGATATTTTGACCACATTCTTGTGCATACGGGTCAGAATTATGACTATACATTAAACGAGGTTTTCTTTGAAAATTTAGAGCTTCGTGCGCCTGATTTTTACCTTAATTCAGTAGGCAAGGATTTGGGCGAAACCATGGGCAATATAATTGCAAAGTCCTATGAGCTTATGGTAAAAGAAAAGCCTGACGCTCTGCTTATACTGGGCGACACGAATTCGGCTCTCTGCGCTATTTCGGCAAAGAGACTTAAAATCCCGATTTTCCATATGGAAGCAGGCAATCGCTGCTGGGACTGGAATGTACCCGAAATGATTAACCGCACCATAGTTGACCATATTTCAGACATAAATATGCCTTATACCGAGCACAGCCGCCGCTATCTTTTAAAAGAGGGAATAGACGGCAAGACAATGTTCGTAACAGGCTCGCCCATGCCTGAAGTGTTCAAACTCTACGGCGACAAGGTAAAAGAGAGCAAGGTGCTCGAGGAGCTTTCGCTGGAGCCTAAAAAATATATACTGCTTTCTTCTCACAGAGAGGAAAACATCGACAATGAAGAGCATTTTATGTCGCTTATGACTGCTGTCAATGAGATAGCAGAGGAGTACCAAATGCCCGTCATTTACTCAATGCACCCAAGAAGCAAGGACAGAATTGAAAAAAGAGGCTTTAAATTCCATCCGCTTGTAAGAGCCTTGAAGCCGTTCGGATTTTTTGATTACAACTGCCTTCAGCAGAACGCATACTGTGTTCTTTCAGACAGCGGTACGCTTTCCGAAGAGAGCGCAATTCTTAATTTCCCTGCCGTGCTTATAAGAACTTCAACCGAGCGCCCCGAGGTGCTTGACAAGGGTACGGTTGTAGTAGGCGGCATTAAGGGCAAGGATGTCAAGCAGGCTATGGATTTAGCGGTTTCAATGTTTGAAAACAACGAGCCTACCGCTATGGCAAACGATTATGCAGACACCAATGTTTCCGTTAAGGTCTGCAAGATTATTCAGAGCTATGCAAAAATTGTAAAGCTTACCACATGGAACGAATTTTAATTAAAATAAAGGAGAGATTATTATGGCAAACAAATACGCAGGTACAAAAACAGAGCAGAATTTAAAGGAGGCTTTCGCAGGCGAGAGCCAGGCAAGAAACAAGTATACATATTTTGCATCAAAGGCAAAGAAAGAGGGCTTTGAGCAGATTTCGGCTCTTTTCCTCAAGACTGCCGACAATGAAAAGGAACACGCAAAAATGTGGTTCAAGGAGCTTGAGGGCATAGGCTCAACAGCAGAAAACCTTGCAGCTGCCGCAGACGGCGAGAATTTTGAGTGGACCGATATGTACGAGGGCTTTGCAAAGACAGCAGAGGAGGAGGGTTTCCCCGAGCTTGCAAAGAAATTCCGACTTGTTGCAGCTATTGAAAAGCACCATGAGGAGAGGTACAGAGCGCTGCTTAAAAATGTTGAAACAGCGGCTGTATTTGAGAAGAGCGAGGTTAAGGTTTGGGAATGCCGTAACTGCGGTCATATCGTAGTAGGCACAAAGGCTCCCGAGGTTTGTCCTGCCTGCAATCATCCTCAGTCATATTTCGAGGTAAATGCAGAGAATTATTGATTTTAAGCGCACACGGGAGAAGGTATTTTTAAAATGAAAAAATCAAGCGTAACACTTAGTATTCTAAAGCTTTTGGGTATGATATTCTGCGGCTGTATTCTTTGGCTGTTCGTCTTTCTGATGCTGACGCCCGAGGATTACAACAGCATAAAAGAGCCGTTTAAGGGCGCTTCGGTGTTATTCGGCTCAATAACGGGTCTTATAATCGGATTTGTTATTAACTTCAACAAAATAGTAAAGCTTCATCAGAAGGTGTTGTCTGACAGAAAAAACATAGATGTTCTTATAAAGAGAAATGAAATTTTACTTGATAAGGCAAACAGAGTTGTCGACAAATACATAACACATGAATCCGAAACCCTTCAGGGCGTAGCCGAGGCAAGAAGCGAGCTTGTAAAACCTCTCAGAACAGGCAGAATTACAACCTCAATTCAGTTTAAACAGATTGTGGAAAACTACCCTGAGCTTAAGGCTAATGAAAGCATTATGGAGCTTTTAAGACAGATTACGCAGACAGAAACCGAGGTAGCTAACCAAAAGATATACTATAATGAGCTTACTGCTGTCTACAATGCAGAAATTCACAGCTTCCCGACAGTGCTTTACAGAAAGCTTGCCAAGTTTGACGACGCTGAATTTTACTCAGAATTCAATGACGCCGTAATATCTGACGAGGCGCTCGGAATATAACAAACAAGACGGGGCAGAAGCACGCCCCGTCTTTTGATTTTATAAGTGTAAATTATGCAATTTATATTAAAAATCCTGTTGACATAACCTTTGATTTATAGTATATTATTACTGTATAAAAATGTGGTGAAGTCTGTCTTCACGAAAACAATTAAATTGCAGAGGTAATTTATTATGAAAAAGACTCTTTCGGTTTTATTGGCAGTTTGCCTTGTTTTTGCTATGTGCATTCCCGCATTTGCAAAAAGTGTTGACGCAGGCAAAAAGAGCGCAGTTTCAGCAAGGGCAAGAGAAGTAATTGCCGAGCTTAACGCAGAGCCTACCACAGATGAGGATGGCAATGAGGTTGAGAAAATCAGCACAACAGAGGAAGCTGCAAAGGCTATTTTCGACGCAATCAAGAGTGCAGGCGCTTCAAACGCTGCTGAGGCAAATGACGCTGCTGACCAGCTTTACAACAACGGCGACATTGAAAATGAGGTTTACAAGGCAATCAAGGCTGAGGCTGCAAAGGACGGCGCATTTGACGACGCAGAGCCTTCAGACTCCGACATAATTGCAAAGATTACGGCTATTTTCAATGATGATTCATTAAGCATAACCGATAAGATTTCAAAGGCAGTGCAGGAACTCGTAGGTCTTCCCATTGAGCAGGTTGAAAACATTCTTAACACTCTTCACAACAACGGCACTATTGATGACAATACATACAACCAGATTTCAGACGCTCTGAACAATGCTTCCATAAGCAACCTTCCGAGCCTTGACGGTCTTAATATTGACGGCTCTGCTTTGGGCGGTATCGGCGATTTGCTTTCGGGCCTTCTCGGCATGCTGGGCTTAGGCGGCGGTGATTCAGGCGACAGCTCAGGCAGCGGTTCGGGTTCAGGCTCAGGCTCGGGCAGCTCAAGCTCAGGCAGCGGCTCAAAGGGCTCTTCCTCAAGCTTTGAGGGTAAAACCGCTAAGACAGGCGACTATGCAGTAGCTTCAATAGCAGGTGTTGCCGCACTCGCAGGCGTTGCATTTGTACTTACAAGAAAAAAGACCGAAGACTAAATTACCTTAAACAATAAATCCAAAGCGGTTTTGTTAAAAGCAAAACCGCTTTTTCTATTGTAATTTTAAAAAATTTATAGTACAATAAATCGAAATTTATTAAGGACGGCGATTTAAAAATGATTTTAACCGTTGATATGGGCAATACTAACATAAGCTTCGGTGTGTTTGACGGTGAAGAATTAAAGCTGATTTCAAGGCTTGCCACACAGAGAGAGCGCACGCCCGACCAGTATGCCATTGATTTTTTAAATATACTTTCGCTTCACAGCATTTCACCCGAGGAAATTGAGGGTGCGGCGTTAAGCTCTGTTGTACCCGAGCTTACAAATATTTTATCTCAGGCAATAAAAACACTTTGCAATAATGTGGTAATTGTTGCGCCCGGCATTAAAACGGGACTTAATATTGCCATTGAAAACCCGTCGCATCTCGGCGCCGATTTCGTTGCAGGCGCAGTCGGAACAATTGCCAATTACCCCGTACCTGCACTTGTAATTGATTTGGGCACGGCAACAAAAATATATGCCATTGACGAAAACAACAAATTTCTCGGCGGTATGATTGCGCCGGGTGTCGAAATATCACTCAGAGCGCTTACAAATACAAGCTCACAGCTTCCGACAATACCTCTTGCTGCGCCGCCGAAGGTCTTTTCGGGCGACACGGTTGAGAGTATGCAGTCCGGTACAATTCTCGGCACAGCCTGTATGATTGACGGTATGCTTGAACGCTTTATAAAGGAGCTCGGTCAGCCTGCCTCAATAGTAGCTACGGGCGGTCTTTCGGCATTCATAATAAACGAATGTAAATCAGACATTATCTATGACAATCTTCTTGTCTTAAAGGGTCTGAGAGAAATTTATCTCAAGAATACAAAATAAAATAATTACATTGTTCTAAATTTTGCGTTGCATCCGTTTACGGAGCGACAGCAAGGAGGAATATATATGTCAAAAAACACAAGAAAAATTGTTATGATGGGTTTGCTGACAGCACTTGTAGTAGTATTGCAGTTTGTCAGCATGAACATCAGAACAGGCACATTTTCAATCACGCTTTCACTTGTGCCGATGGTAGTAGGTGCTGCACTGTACGGCAAATGGTCAGGAGCGTGGCTTGGCGGCGTGTTCGGTCTGTCGGTACTGCTGACGGGGGATGCTAACGCATTCCTTGTAGTATCAGCCGTAGGTACAGTGCTTACCGTTATGTTAAAGGGCATACTTGCAGGCTTTGTGTCGGGACTTGTTTATGAACTTATAAGCAAGAAAAACGATACTGTTGCAACCTACATTTCGGGCGTACTTACACCTATTGTAAATACGGGAGTATTTATACTCGGCTGCCTTGCATTCTTTATGCCGACTATTAAGTCATGGGCAGGGGAGACCAATGCTATCAAATTCTTATTTGTAGGCGTAATCGGCTTCAATTTCTTTATTGAGCTTGCAGTCAACCTTATACTCAGCCCGACAATAGCCAAAATAATAAAAATAGGCAAAAAGGAAAAAGTATAAAAATTAAAGCAGCAGAGTGAAAGCTCTGCTGCTTTTTTGATATAACAATTTTAATTCTTCAGGCTCTGAAGCGGTGCAGGAATTCTGCCGCCTCTTGAAATGAATTTCTGAGGGGAGGCGGTGTTGACCTTCATTATTGGTGAAACGCCGAAAAGCCCGCCGAATTCAATTTCCTCGCCGTCTTTCTTATTTATAGCAGGAATAACCCTTACCGCTGTTGTCTTTGAGTTAACCATACCTATGGCCGCTTCGTCTGCAATTATGCCTGCTATAACCTCTGCAGGCGTGTCGCCGGGTATTGCTATCATATCAAGTCCAACCGAGCAAACTGCCGTCATAGCTTCAAGCTTTTCTATTGAAAGCATCTTGCTTCTTGCGGCGTCTATCATACCTGCATCCTCGGAAACCGGTATAAATGCGCCAGAAAGTCCGCCGACATGGCTTGATGCCATTACGCCGCCTTTTTTAACAGCGTCATTGAGAAGCGCAAGACAGGCGGTTGTACCGCATGCGCCGCAGCTTTCAAGTCCCATTTCCTCAAGTATATGGGCGACAGAATCGCCTACTGCAGGCGTAGGAGCAAGCGAAAGGTCGACAATTCCGAAGGGTACGCCCAGTCTTTCGGAAGCAACGGATGCAACAAGCTGACCCACTCTTGTAATTTTAAATGCTGTTTTCTTAACCGTGTCTGCAACTTCGGTAATATTTGCATCGGGAATTTTAGTAAGCGCCGCCCTTACAACGCCGGGTCCTGATACGCCTACATTTATAACACAGTCAGGCTCGCCTGCGCCGTGGAAGGCGCCTGCCATAAACGGATTGTCCTCAGGCGCATTGCAGAAAACAACAAGCTTTGAAGGACCCACAAGACCTTTGTCCTGTGTTTTGATTGCAGCTTCCCGTACAATTTCACCCATAAGCGCAACTGCGTCCATATTTATGCCTGCTTTTGTTGAGCCTATGTTTACGCTTGAACAAACTCTGTCAGTAACGGCAAGCGCCTCGGGTATGCTTTTTATAAGCTCCTCGTCGCCCTTTGCAAAGCCCTTATGCACAAGCGCAGAGTAACCGCCCAGAAAGTTTACGCCGACTGCCTTTGCGGCTCTGTCAAGGGTCTGTGCGTATTTTACGGGGTCGCCGCCGCTTGCGGCATAAATCATGGCAATGGGAGTAACCGAAATTCTTTTGTTGATAATCGGAATACCGTATTCCTTTTCAATGCCTTCGCCTGTAGCAACAAGCTTTTCAGCCTTGAAGCAGATTTTGTCGTAAATTCTCTGACAGGCTTTGTCTATGTCGCTGTCAGAGCAGTCCAGCAGGGAAATACCCATAGTAATTGTACGGATGTCAAGATTTTCCTGCTGTATCATATTTATGGTTTCAAGTATATCCTGAGTGTTAATCATAAATAAATAATCCTTTCAGTTGTGCCGTTATATTCTGTGCATGGTGTTAAAAATGTCCTCGTGCATAGCGTTTACGACAAGTCCCATATCCTCGCCGAGCTTTTTGCAGTTTTCAGCAAAGGCAGTGAATTCAATATTGCACTTTGACACATCAACAAGCATAATCATACAGAACATATCCTGCAAAATGGACTGTGAAACCTCTATAACATTGACATTGTGCTCAGCGCACTGCGCTGAAATCTTAGCCAGAATACCGACCGTATCTTTACCTACAACCGTAATTATTGCACGCATAAAATCAAACCTCCGAAATTATTTACAAATAAATATAGAGTATTTTATCATATTTTGCAAATAAAAAATACATAAAATTGGATTTTTTTCAAAAAAATGTACTACTTTTAATAAAATTATGATATATTATTTATGTTGCAAAGAGATTTGACTTGAAAAGAGGCGCAAAGATGTACCACAAGCTTGTGGATATGCATGTTCATACCGACAACTCACCCGACGGTAACCACTCGTCAATGTTTATATGCGAAAAGGCAGAGCTGATGGGCGTAAGGGCATTGGCGTTTACCGACCACTGTGAGATTGATACATACTATAAAGAAAACTATGACAAAAGAGTAATACAATCCTACTTTGAAATTTCAAAGGCGCAGTCTGCCTTCAGGGGCAAGGTGCTTGTATTAAAGGGCATTGAGCTTGCACAGGGGCATTATGACAAACAGCTTTCAAGCGATATTATAAATAAATTTGACTATGATGTTGTTATAGGCTCAGTGCATGCTCTGAGAAAGACCAAGGATTTCTGCCATCTTGACGGCTATACCGAAGAAAATGTCAGGGTGTATACTGAAAAATACCTCAAAGAGATTTACAATATGGTCAAGTGGGGCGGTTTTGACATTCTTGCTCACCTGACATATCCTTTCAGGTATTTTTACTCAAAAGCAGGAATTGAAATAAGCCTTTCGGATTATAAAGAGCAGGTAGACGCAATTCTCAGCCTGCTTGCAGAAAAGGAAAAGGCTCTTGAAATTAACACTGCAGGTTTAAGACTTCCGATAAATAAGCTCTCGCCCGAGTTTGACACGGTTAAACGCTTTAAAGAGCTTGGCGGCAAATATATAACCTTCGGCTCAGACGCTCATTATGCTACCGACATCTGCGCAGGTCTTGACGAGGCTTATGACACAATGAAGAAAGCAGGCTTTAAGGAATTTACAATTTACCAGAAGAGAACGCCTATAATTATGCCTATTGAATAAAGGAATAAAAATATGAAAGTTAACGCAGCGGCAAAAATAAATCTGTTACTTGATGTTGCAGGCAAATTGCCTGACGGCTATCACAGCCTTGATATGATTATGCAGTCGGTTGACTGCTGTGACACTGTCCGTGTTGACAGAGTTAAAGGCGAGAAAATAAAAATAATTACCGCTGACGAAAGAGTGCCGACAGATGAAAAGAATATTGCATACAAGGCGGCTGCGGCATTTTTTGACGCTTGCAAAATAAACAAAAACAGGGGAATTGAAATTGAAATTGAAAAGCGCATCCCCATGGCTGCAGGTCTTGCAGGCGGCAGTGCAGATGCGGCAGGCGTGCTTTTTTGCCTTAACGAGCTGTTTGAAACGAAGCTTTCACAGTTTGAGCTTTGCGAAATAGGCGAAAGGGTAGGCGCAGATGTTCCGTTTTCACTTACGGGCGGCACGGCATACTGTACCGACAAGGGCGGAGTAATTGCAAAGCTTCCCGACTTGACCGACTGTTACATTTTGCTGTGCAAGCCGAATATTGATGTTTCTACGCAGAGCGCATATAAGCTTATTGACGAAGCGGAAAGAATAAGACACACAGATACGGTTTCAATGCTGTATGCTATGAAAACAAGAGATTTCGAGCTTATGTGCAAAAAGGCTTCAAATGTTTTTGAGCAGGTAATCGAGGTGCCGAAAAGACCGTACATCAAAGCTGCAATGAAAAAGTGCGGCGCATCTCTTTCAATGATGAGCGGCTCGGGTCCTACCGTGTTCGGCGTGTTCAGGGAATCACAAGCGGCTGAGAAATGCGAAAAGCTGCTTAAAAAGGAGCACAGAGAGGTATATATTACAAGACCTTGCAAAAAATCAATAGAAGTTATAGAGAAGTAAAAGATTTAATTAATTGACAAATATATTGATTTTGTCGAAATACTTATTATAATGTATTTAAATTATAATGATATGGGGGCGGCAGATATGGAAACAAGCAGATTAGCTAAGATTTCTGTGTTTGCCGCTTTGTTTATTGCTTTTTTGAGTATGTGTATTACGGTTAAATTTCATATAGATATTGAAAGAAATCTTGACCTGCTGACATATGGGGTAAGTAATAATTTAGAAGCAAAGTCCGATGAAGCACATTACACCGCCAAGGCTTTGTCTGACGCAGAAACACCTTCGGCAGATTTTCAGCAAAATGAACTGACAATCCAGACAACAGAAACGGTAACCGAGGACTATACACAACAAAGCAAGCAAAGCAAATCAAGCGCTTCCAACGGCATTGCGGCTTCGGTTAATGAAAAAAGCACAACGGCTTCGGAGAAGGAAACCAAAGCCGCCGCAACAAAGAAAGAAACAACAAAGGCGGCGGTAACCGAGAAGGTAACCGTGCTTGATTCTGTATTTGTTTTCAGTAAAAATTCAAAAAAGCTTCATTCAAGAACCTGCCCATATGCCGCTAAAATCAAGGAAGAAAATATGCAGTCGATAAGCGCAGATGAGCTTCAGCAGTACCTTGACAACGGTTATGAATTCTGCGGAAGCTGTCACGGCTTCACGGAAGCGCAATAAAGGGGAGTGGAAAATGAAAGAGAAACAGAAAAATAAAAATACATTTCACATTTTCACTCTCATTGCGGCTTTTTGCTGGGCGATGGCAATTCTGAGCGCTTTTGTGGCGTTTAACGAATACAAATCGCTTGAAAAAACAAAGGCTTTCGTAAGTGCGTATCAGCAGAGCAAGACGGTGAATACCGAAAATAATAATACGGCGTCACGGTATAATCTTTCGGCAGCAGCTGACGGAGAAACGCAGACTGAGAAGAATCCTCAGCCGAATTTGCCTGTTTTTGACAATGAAACTCAGACTGCTTCCGAATTTATAAACGGCCAGACGGCAGTAAAAACATATGTGATTAACAAAAACAGCAAAAAAATTCACTCTCCCGACTGTCAGTATGCAGACAGCATGAAAGAGGAAAATAAGCTTGTAATTGAAACAGATAATTTGGAGGAGTATTTCGGCAAGGGATACACAATATGTTCAAAATGTAAAGCGCAATAATCTATATTTAGTCATTTTGACATAGTCAAAATGACCAATGTCTGTTATGAAAAAGTCGTTAAAAAGTCAAATGCTCTCAACCAAATACACAAAAAAATGAACAGTTTTTGTTGAAAATGCAAACGATTTTTTCAAAAATATAAAAAAATCACTTGCAAATTTGTGTAACATTGTGTAAAATATATAATATCTCATTTTGGTTATTTTGTATAAAATAGCAGGAGGGAATATTATGTCGAACAGACTCTTTCAGGGAATAGTCCATCAGATGACGGATTCCATAGACAGAACCATAGGTGTTATTGACGAAACGGGTACGGTTATTTCGTGCAGCGAGCTGGGCAAAATCGGCGAGGTGCTCACGGTAGATGTCACCGCTGTTTTTTCAGGCAGTACCGAGTCATTTGTTTATGAGGGCTACACCTACCGTGCGTTTGATACTCATGTTCACCCCGAATACGCTGTTTTTGTTTCGGGTGATGATGTTCTTGCTTCAAAATGCACATCAATACTTGCCATTTCGCTTTCAAGCATAAAGCAGTATTATGACGAAAAATATGACAGAAGCAATTTTATTAAAAATGTAATTCTTGACAATATTCTGCCCGGCGACATTTATCTTAAATCAAGAGAGTTAAGATTCAATAATGATGTTTCAAGAGTTGTATTCCTTGTAAGAATTTCGGACAAGGTTGACATTTCGGCATTTGATATAATTCAGGGACTTTTCCCCGACAAGAACAAAGATTTTGTTATAAATGTCAATGAAACAGATATAGCTCTTATCAAAGAGGTTACCGCAAATATTGACCCGAAGGACCTCGAAAAGCTTGCCCGCTCCATTGCGGACAGCCTCGGCGCAGAATTCTACTCTCATGTGCTTGTAGGCATAGGCACAATAGTTGAAAGCATTAAAGAGCTTGCCCGTTCCTTCAGAGAGGCTCAGGTAGCTCTTGAGGTCGGCAAGGTGTTTGATACTGAGAAAACAATAGTAAGCTATGACAATCTCGGTATTGCAAGACTTATTTATCAGCTTCCCACAACGCTGTGCGATATGTTCTTAAGAGAGGTTTTCAAGAGAGGCTCCATTGACAGTCTTGACCAGGAAACTCTGTTTACAATTCAGAAATTCTTTGAAAACAACCTCAATGTTTCCGAAACCTCAAGAAAGCTTTTCGTTCACAGAAACACGCTTGTTTACAGACTTGAAAAGATTAAAAAGCTTACAGGTCTTGACCTTCGTGAATTTGATGACGCCATTGTTTTTAAGGTAGCTTTAATGGTTAAGAAATACCTTGATTCCAATCCCATAAAATACTAATTACAGTATTTGGCTTCCGAATTTTAACAATATATTGTGATAATATGTGTATCTTGCATATATATAAATTAGTTTTTTGTTTAATTTAACAAATATTGTGAATTTTTAATTAAATCCGTTACAAACAAACGCTTTTGTGATATAATTAAAGGCAGTATTCTGGACAGTTATGTTCAGTTTACTGCCTGATTTTTTGACTAATGTGGAAATGAGGTTTTGTAAGTGATTGAATTTAACAATGTTTCAAAGACTTATGATAACGGAACCGAAGCCTTGAAGGATATAAACATCAAAATAAACGACGGCGAATTTGTTTTTATTGTCGGCGCATCGGGCGCAGGCAAAAGCACATTTTTAAAGCTTATGATGCGTGAGCAGGTGGCAAATAAGGGCACAGTGCTCATAAACGGTTATAATCTTAACACAATGAAGAAAAAACAGATTCCGCTTTTCAGAAGAACACTCGGAATTGTCTTTCAGGATTTCAGACTTATAAGCACTATGACCGTGTTTGACAATGTGGCGTTTGCAATGCGTGTTATAGGCGCAAAGGAAAAGGAAATAAGAAAAAGAGTGCCTTACATTTTAAGCCTTGTCGGCTTAAGCTCAAAGGCAAGACACCTGCCTAATCAGCTTTCGGGCGGCGAGCAGCAGAGAGTAGCTCTTGCCCGTGCGCTTGTAAATAACGCAGGTCTTATAATAGCTGACGAGCCGACAGGCAATGTCGACCCCGAAATGTCCTATGAAATTGTTGATTTGCTTAATCATATCAACGCTAACGGCACAACGGTTGTAATGGTTACCCATGAGCACAACCTTGTACGCCACTTCCACCACAGAGTTATTACTATTGACCAGGGCGAGCTTATTTCCGATACGCTTGACACGGACAAGCTCCCCGAGGACTATTCAAAATATGAGGCGCAGCATCCCGATATAAACGCAAAGCCCAAAGAAAACGAAGCTGCTGCCGAGGAAAAAACTGCCGAGGAAAAGAAGGAGATTGTCAAGGAGTTAACTCACGCCGAAATTGAAATTGACGGCGACAAACTCAGTGAATTTTATCTTCCGCCCAATTCCGACGCAGAGCTTGAAAAATTCATTGAAAACTACGGTGTTGAAATGGAAGACGATTACGCTGAGGATGACATTGACTATTCAATCTACCTTGAAAGCTTAACCGAAGAGAGCGGAGGTGGCAACGAATGAGAGCAGGTTCATTGAAATATCTGACCCGTGAGGGCTTCAGAAATATCTGGGTTAACAGGCTTATGTCCATTGCCTCCGTTACGGTGCTTATGGCTTGCCTTGTAATCATAGGAATAGGCTCAATGCTCTATTTCAATATAAATTCCCTGCTTGACATAGTTGAGGCGCAGAACATTGTTATGGTCTATGTCGACTACGAAGCAGACGACCTTGCAGTTTCACAGGTGGGAATTGACATTAAAAATCTTCCCAATGTAGCCGACTGCGAGTTTATACCAAAAGAGGACGCATTCCAGAAGCAGATAGACGCTATGGGCAGCGACTCTGCCATTTTTGAGGGCATAACCGAAAGTCCGCTTCCCGACGCTTACAGGGTGTCGGTAAAAGATCTGACCCTGTATGCGCAGACCGTTGAGCAGATTAAGGCGCTTGACAGCGTTATGAATGTGCGTGAAAACAGCGACCTTGCGACGAAGCTTGTGTCCATAAGACAGGCTGTAACGGTTGTCAGCGCAGGAATTGTGCTTATGCTGTTCCTTGTAGCCCTGTTTATTATTTCAAACACAATCAGAATTACGATGTACTCAAGAAAGCTTGAAATCAACATCATGAAAGCCGTCGGCGCTACTAACGGATTTATAAGATGGCCGTTCTTCGTTGAGGGTATTCTGCTCGGCATAATTTCAAGCATAATTTCAATTCTTCTGCTCTGGGGCATTTACGAGCTTATAGTTTACGCATTTGCTTCGGTGGTAAATATGTTCGGCTTCACCTTTGTGCCGTTCTTAAGCTATATCTGGTATATCTTCGCCGTATTTGTTGCAATAGGCATCTTTACGGGCGGTATAGGCAGTATGGTTTCAATGAACAAATATCTGAAAGAGCAAAGGAGTGTTGTAAGCAATGAGTAACGGTTACAAAAACTTTTATGCTTTTAGGCTTGTTGCGGCTTTAATGACGCTAGTTATGCTTTTTACAAGTGTTTCGTTTCATGCTTATGCGGCAAGAAATTTTCAGGCAGAAATTGACGCCTATGAAGCAAAAATAAAAGCCGCCAACAGCAAGAAATCCGACCAGGAAAAGACTGCCGAGGAGCTTCAGAATGACATCACTCTTTTACAGGAGCAGGTAGATGTCTATCAGGAAAAAATCGACAGCTTAAACGCTGAAATTAACGAGAAAAATGCTCAGATTGCTCAGTTTGAAAGTGAAATTACTGCGCTTGAAAATGAAATAAACGAGACTAACGCCAAAATAGACGAAACAAACAAGCAGATTGACGATACATACGAGATTATCAAGGAAAGAATGAGAGCCTCCTATATGGCAGGCGAAACCTCAACGCTTGAAATTATACTCGGCTCCATGAATTACGAGGACTTTCTCACAAGACTTGAGCTTGTAAGCGCAGTTACCAAGCATGACCGTGAGATTATAACAGGTCTTGAAAATGACATCGCCAAACTCAACGAGCTTGTTGAGGCTGCAACGGAAAAGAAGACGCAGCAGGAAGAAAAGAAGGCTGCCGTTGTTGCAGAGAAAGCCTCAATAGTAGAAAAACGCAGTGATGTTCAGTCATCTAAAAATGCGGTTGTATCCAAACAATCCAATATGGAGAGCAAGGTAAATCAGATTAACAGTTTAATTGAAAAACTTGAGGAGAATACTGTTGAATACAGAGCGGCAATTGTTGCTATTCAAAAAGCGGAAGAAGAATATAACAGACAGCAAAACGCAAAGCTTTCAACCGGTTCCGGTGTTATTCAATCGACAGAAGTCATAGGTAATTACACGGTTTCTTCAAAAGGCTTGATTTGCCCGTTGCAGTATTCAAATGTACGGATTTCATCCGGTTGGGGAGAGTATGCAGGACATAAGGGTACTGACCTTATTACTTCTGGTGCGACAGGCAATACATACGGTAAGGAAATAAGAGCTGCTGCATCAGGAACAGTTGTATTTGCCGGTAGTGGTTCCGGTTCATCGTGGAGCTATGGAAACTTTGTAACCATTGACCATGGAAACGGTGTCAGCACCCGCTATGCACACTGCAGTTCTGTTGCTGTTTCTTCCGGTCAGAAGGTTGCTCAAGGTCAAGTCATTGCGTATGTAGGTAATACAGGCAATGTTTATCCGAGACCTTCGGCGTCCAATCCTCATGCAGGTGCACATTTGCATTTTGAGGTGATATTAAACGGTGATCGTGTAAATGCTGCACCGTGGCTTCCGGCTATTCAACACGCATAATTTTATTATATCTTGAAGAGGGGATTTGATGAGCAGAAAAATTCCTTTAGGTCTTGCCATTGCAATTATGTTCATTGCCATTGCAGTTACGGTTGCAATAACAATGTCGGTTTCAATGAGGACCTATAACAATTTAATAAAGGATTTGCCTGAAAGAGCAAGAATGTATTCAAATGTTTCGGAAATTGACGATATAGTCAGGGCGAATTTCTACGGCACGGTAAATGAAAGCCTGCTCAATTCCGATATTTATGACGGCTACGCTCAGGGACTTGGCGACAAGTACAGCTATTATCTTAACCCGAGTGATTATGAAGCATATAAAAATGAGCTTAACGGCGAAAAGGTCGGCATAGGAATTATAGCCTTTTATGACGAAACCGAAACGGCAATTTACGCCGCCGAGGTTTCCGAAAATTCACCTGCGGCGCAGAGCGGAATTAAAAAGGGCGACAAAATTGTTGCCATTGACGAAGAAAAGGTTACCGCTTATAACTACAAAGAGCTTATGCAGAAGCTTACAGGCGGCAGACTTTCGTCAATAACCGTAGCGTTTGAGCGTGACGGAGCAGTTCAGGCGGCAGGCGTTGTCAAGGGTTACAGCGCACAGAGCGTTTATTACAGCAAAAACGGTACGGTAGGCTATATTAAAATAACCGATTTTTATTCAACAACCGCTTCACAGCTTAAAAAGGCAGTCAAGGCACTTTCCGATGACGGAGCAGGCAGTCTTATATTTGACTTAAGAGGCACTTCAAACGGCACTGTAAAATATGCCTGCGAAGCTCTTGATGTGCTTGTTCCCATTGCAAGCGACGGCAACGGTGCTTTGGCAATAGCTAAAGACAGGGACGGCAATATTGTAGACACCTTCACAGCCGACGCAGACAGCATTTCAATGCGTATGATGGTGCTTGTCAACAACGAAACCTCAGGCCCTGCAGAACTTTTTGCATGTGATTTAAGAGATTTCGGCAAGGCTCAGCTTGTGGGCACTTCGACCGCAGGTAACGGCACTATGCAGTCAGCGTTCAAGCTCAGCGACGGCGGCGCAATAGTGCTTACGGTTGCAGAAATTACGCCTTATGTCAGCGAGGGCTATAACGGAACAGGTCTTACGCCCGATTATGAGGTAAAGCTTGAAGCGCAGCAGAGAGCGAAGCTTCCCATACTCAGTCAGGCTGACGACGCACAGTATCAGAAGGCTTATAATATTCTCATCGGTGAGGACAACGGCTGATAATCATTAAACCCAAACACCTTGCATATTATTATGCGAGGTGTTTTTATGTTTGCAGTTGTTAAAATAAAGGAAAACGAAAAAAGAATCATTCCGAGAATCAAATATTTCTTTAAAAAGCCGTTACCCGTACTTGAAAGGGTTAATGTCAGCACGGGTGAGCCGTATTACTGCCTTGAAATCTATAAGGAGCAATGCGGTGAAAGCCTTGAGCATATAAGGGAATTGCTCGGCTCTGCGGCTGATAATATAATTTTCCGTGACGGTTTTATTCCGCCCGAAAGCTGTGCTGTAAGGGCGTATAATCCCGTAAAATTCAGACAGCTTCTTTTAATGAACAGCACTTTAAGGCTTCTTGACAGCAGAGCTATGCAAAAGGAAAATCTGCGGCTGTGCCTTATAGACGGCGAAGGGGAGTACAGCTCATATACCGAACAGCTTGTTAAAAGCGCTTCGTCTGTTTCGGTTTGCACAAATAACGCTTCGCTGTATAAATCCGTCTGCGATTATGTCTATAAAAAGTGGGGAGCGAGCGTTATTATGTCAGACAAGCTGCCCGAGCTTCACAGCTTTGATGTCATAATTTCACCTGCGTTTACGCACAATAAGCTTTACGGCAACTGCACAATAATAGGCAACGCTGACCTGAAAAGCTATGAGATTTTCAAAGGCTCAAAGCTTTCCGTGCCGGACAGACTTAAGCAGATAATTCCAAACGGCGTGTCATCCCTTGACTTTGCGGCTGCGCTTTATGAGCACTGTCATTTAAAGGAGCTTGGCGAGTGCCGCTTTGCCGATTTTATGTGCGTGAAAATAATACGCTGACAAAAGCAAAAAATCTGCTTGGTTTAGGCTTGTATCTATTGACAACAGTTCATTTTTAAACTATAATAACTATTTGTGTAAATGCAAAAACCGAAAGGAGTATTTATAATATGATTCAGGAAACCTTACTTACTGCAGAGGGCTTAAAACAATTACAGGACGAGCTTGAACAGTTAAAAACGGTAGGCAGAAAAGAAGCTGCCGAAAAAATTAAGGTTGCAAGAAGCTACGGCGACCTCTCGGAAAACTCAGAGTATGACGAAGCTATGAGCGATCAGGCAAAGCTTGAAGCCCGTATCAGCGAAATTGAAAATATGATTAAAAATGCCAAGGTTTACGACGAAGCATCACTTGGCACAGAGGTTGTTCATATAGGCTCAAAGGTTACTATTACAAATTCAAAAAAGCAGAAGCTTGAATATAAAATTGTCGGCTTTGCACAGGCTAATCCCAGAGAGGGCAAAATCTCAGACGAGTGTCCCGTAGGTAGAGCTCTTTTAGGCCATAAGGTAGGCGACAAGGTGGTTGTTGAAGCTCCTGCAGGCGCAATGACCTACAAGATTACGGCAATTTCAAAATAAGAATTTGTTATCGTGAGTTTAAGGGCGGTTATCCGCCCTATTTTTAAAAAGAAGGTAAGTGAGAACAATGGCACAGGAAAACAATCAGAACGCTCAGCAGAGTGTCGGCGAATTAAGACAAATCCGACTGGACAAGCTTTCTGCATTACAGTCAGAGGGCAACGATCCTTTTGTTATAACCAAATATGATGTTACACATCACAGTCAGGAAATTAAAGATAATTATTCCTCTCTTGAGGGTAAAACCGTTACTGTTGCAGGCAGAATGATGTCCAAAAGAATTATGGGCAAGGCGTCTTTCTGTCATATTCAGGACTTGCAGGGCACAATTCAGGCATATGTCGCAAGAGATATAATCGGCGAAGAGGAATACAAGGCTTTCAAAAAGCTTGATATAGGCGATATTGTAGGCATAAAGGGCGAGGTTTTCACCACAAAGATGGGCGAAATTTCAATTCACGCAACCGAGCTTGTGCTGCTCTCAAAGAGCCTTCAGATTTTACCTGAAAAATTCCACGGACTTACCGACACCGACACCCGTTACCGTCAGCGTTATATTGACCTTGTAATGAATTCAGAGGTTAAAGATACATTTATCAAGCGCTCAAAGATTATCAGCACAGTACGCCGTTACCTTGACTCACAGGGCTTTATGGAGGTTGAAACTCCTATGCTCGTTTCAAATGCAGGCGGCGCAGCTGCAAGACCCTTCCTTACTCACCACAATGCGCTTGACGAGGACTTCAAGCTCAGAATTTCACTTGAGCTTTACTTAAAGCGCCTTATTGTCGGCGGACTTGAGAGAGTTTACGAAATAGGCAGAGTTTTCCGCAATGAAGGCCTTGACACCCGTCATAATCCCGAATTTACTCTTATGGAGCTTTATCAGGCGTACACCGATTACCACGGTATGATGGACCTGACCGAAAACCTTTACCGCTTCGTAGCCAAAGAGGTTTTAGGCACAACTAAAATCACATATAACGGCATTGAAATGGATTTAGGCAAGCCGTTTGAGAGAATTACAATGGTTGACGCCGTTAAAAAGTATTCGGGTGTTGATTTTAACGAAATTAACACTCTTGAAGAGGCTCGCAAGGCAGCACAAGAGCATCATGTCGAGTATGAGGATATGCATAAGAAGGGCGACATTCTCAACCTCTTCTTTGAGGAGTTTGTTGAGGAGCATCTCATTCAGCCGACCTTCGTTATGGACCACCCGATTGAGATTTCTCCGCTTACCAAGAAAAAGCCCGAAAATCCCGATTATGTTGAACGCTTCGAGTTCTTTATGAACGGTTGGGAAATGGCAAACGCTTATTCCGAGCTTAATGACCCCATTGACCAGCGTGAGCGTTTCAAGGCTCAGGAGGAGCTTTTGGCACAGGGCAATGACGAGGCAAACACAACCGACGAGGATTTCCTCTATGCGCTTGAATTAGGTATGCCCCCCACAGGCGGCATAGGCTTCGGCATTGACCGTATGGTAATGCTTCTTACAGATTCACCTGCTATAAGAGATGTACTTCTCTTCCCCACTATGAAGCCGCTTGCGTCTGACAAAAAGGATGCACCTGCAGCTGAAGCGCCCGTTTTCAATGCTGAGGAGAAAATAGATTTTTCAAAAGTTAAAATTGAGCCTTTGTTTGAGGAGCAGGTTGATTTTGACACCTTCTCAAAATCCGATTTCAGAGCCGTAAAGGTGCTTGAATGCGAGGCTGTGCCGAAGTCAAAGAAGCTTCTTAAATTCACACTTGACGACGGAACGGGCGAGAACAGAACAATTTTAAGCGGAATTCATAACTTCTATGAGCCTGAACAGCTTATCGGCAAGACCTTGATTGCAATTACAAATCTTCCGCCGAGAGCTATGATGGGCATTGACTCCTGCGGTATGCTGCTTTCGGCAGTACATGAGGAAGAGGGCGAGGAAAAGCTTCATCTTCTTATGGTTGATCCGCACATCCCCGCAGGCGCAAAGCTTTATTAAAATGGACTTTAAAAAGCTTCCGAGTTATTTCGGGAGCTTTTTGACAATTTTAAAAATACTGTTTAAGTTTTTACTTTATTATTGTAATATGCTAAAATCTGTTTTATAATATTTAGAAAAAACTGAAAGGGTCTGATTGATATGGGCAATTATTACCAGAAAGAAATCGAATGCATGTCCCGTGAGGATATGAAAAAACTCCAGAGCGAGAAATTGGTAAATTCCGTTAAGAGAGTTTATGAGAATGTCCCGTTTTACAAGAGAAAAATGGATGAAAAGGGTGTAACTCCCAATGATATCAAATCCATTGACGATTTACATAAATTACCCTTTATTACAAAGGATGATCTGAGAGACGAATACCCCTACGGACTTCTTGCAAAACCTCTTTCAGAGTGTGTAAGAATTCACTCCACATCAGGCACTACGGGCAAAAGAGTTGTTGCTTTTTATACTCAGCATGATATTGATTTGTGGGATGATTGCTGCGCAAGAGCTATTGTTGCCGCAGGCGGCTCAAATGAGGATGTCTGTCAGATAGCATACGGCTTCGGACTTTTCACTGGCGGCGCAGGACTTAACGGCGGCTCTCATAAGGTTGGCTGCTTAACGCTTCCTATGTCATCAGGCAATACGGAAAGACAGATTCAGTTTATGACCGATTTGGGCTCTACAATTCTTTGCTGTACTCCTTCATATGCCGCTTACCTTGCAGAGAGCATAAAGGAAAAGGGCGTTAAGGACCGGATAAAGCTTAAGGCAGGCATCTTCGGTGCTGAAGCCTGGAGCGAGGAAATGCGTAAAAACATTGAAAACAGTCTCGGCATAAAGGCTTATGACATTTACGGTCTTACCGAAATTTCAGGACCCGGCGTATCCTTCGAATGCGAAGCCCAGGACGGTATGCATGTAAACGAGGACCATTTCATAGCAGAAATAATTGACCCTAAAACAGGCGAGGTGCTTCCCGAGGGTACGGTAGGCGAGCTTGTATTTACCTGTATCGACAAAGAGGCATTTCCGCTTATGCGTTACCGTACAAGAGATTTGTGCGTGCTTACAAGAGATCCCTGTCCGTGCGGCAGAACCCATGTTAAAATGAGCAGACTTATGGGCAGAACCGACGATATGCTTATAATCAGAGGCGTAAATGTATTCCCGTCGCAGATTGAAACCGTGCTTATCAAGAACGGCTATGAAGCGAATTATCAGATTATAGTTGACAGAGTTAACAATTCCGACACGCTTGATGTCAATGTTGAAATTACTCCCGAAATGCTGTCTGATACAACAATGGGCATTTCGGAAAGAGAAAAGAAGCTCGTTGCCGACCTCAAGGCTATGCTCGGAATCAAGGCAGTTGTTCATATTGTTGAGCCGAAGACCATTGCAAGAAGCGAGGGCAAGGCAGTAAGAATTATAGACAAGCGTAAGATTTAAGTGAAAAGGAGAATATTATGTTTGTAAAACAGCTTTCAATATTTATAGAGAATAAAGCAGGCAGACTTGCAGAGCTTTCGGAGCTTCTTGCAAATAACGGGATTGACCTTCGTGCAATTTCAATAGCAGACACAAAGGAATTCGGCATTGTAAGACTTATCGTTTCAGACCTTGACAAAGCGGTGAAAATTCTTACTGACGACGGTTGGGTGTTCAAGGTAACGCCTGTAATTGCAGTTAAAATTCCCGACGAGTCCGGCAGAATGGCTGATGTTTTAAGAGTGCTTACCGATGAAAATATCGGCGTTGAGTACATCTATGCAGTTATTTCGCATAACACAAAGGACGCATGCATAATTATCCGTGTTGTTGACAAGATGGGCGAAAAGGCAGTTGAAGCTCTCAACGGCAAGGGCTACGAGGTCTATACACCCCAGCAGTTAAGCGAGCTGTAAAAAGTGCTTGTGTAAATTTCAGTTACGGAAAGTTGATTTAGATTTAAAAACTTCCTCTTTAATTTAAAGGGGAAGTTTTTTGTTTGTTAATACAAATCGGAGTTTGTAGGGGTGATGCAAAGTTGAAAAGAACAACTACCGCCCCATCTCAGAGGGGGCTGGCATTTTGAGAAGCAAAATGACTGGGGGAGTAATTAAAACAACAAAAAACTCCTTCAGCCTCACTTGCGTTCGGCAGCTCCCTCGGGGAGGGAGCGGTAGATATACGCCGTAAAATCCCAAAATCAATGACCCCAACAAACTCAAATTTATTT
>ONBD01000052.1 GCA_900315985.1 uncultured Eubacteriales bacterium
AAATAAATTTGAGTTTGTTGGGGTCATTGATTTTGGGATTTTACGGCGTATATCTACCGCTCCCTCCCCGAGGGAGCTGCCGAACGCAAGTGAGGCTGAGGGAGTTTTTTGCTGATTTAATTACTCCCCCAGTCATTTTGCTTCGCAAAATGCCAGCCCCCTCTGAGATGGGGCGGTAGTTGTTCTTTTCAACTTTGCATCACCCTACAAACTCCGATTTATACAGTTCTTTATTCTATCGTTCCGCCGCCGATTACCGTGTCGCCGTCATAGATTACAGCCGCCTGCCCTTTTGTAACAGCTCTTTGAGGCTCGTCAAACACAATTTTTAAGTGATTTTCATCAGTCTGCCATACCGTTGCAGGCTGTTCTTTTTGATTGTAACGGATTTTTGCCGACAAGTGCTGTTCTTTTTCAAGGCTGTCGCAGGCACTCAGGGTAATGTCTTTAACATTTACCTCTTTTGAGAACAAATCCTCATTGAAGCCGAGAACTACACGGTTATTTGCAATGTCCTTCTCAACTACATACATTGAGGCAGGCAATGCAAGTCCCAGACCCCTGCGCTGACCTATGGTGTAGCGTATAATTCCCTTGTGCTCGCCGAGGCGTTTACCCTGCAAATCTACAAAATCGCCGTGCGGAAAGCTCTTGCCCGTAAACTTTTCAATGAAATTATAATAATCCCCGTCAGGAACAAAGCAGATATCCTGGCTTTCGTGCTTTTTTGCATTTATAAAGCCGTTTTCTTCAGCAATCTGCCTTACCTCTGACTTCCTGAAAGTGCCGAGAGGGAATTTCGTCATTTTAAGCTGTTCCTGTGTCAGCGAATAAAGCACATAGCTCTGGTCCTTGGTTTCATCAACGGCTTTTTTTAATAAAAATCTGTCACCCTGCTTTTCAATTCTCGCATAATGTCCTGTTGCTATGCAGTCCATATCAAGCTCAAGAGCCTTGTGGAGCATTCTCTTGAATTTTATGTACCTGTTGCAGTCAATACAGGGATTCGGTGTGTCACCGACCTGATACGCTGCGGCAAAGCGCTCCATAACCTCCGTCTTAAAAGACTCGGTCATATTAAGCATATAATGCCTGATTCCGAGCCTTGCGCATACTGATTTTGCATCCTCTGCATCCTCAAGAGAACAGCAGGCCTTGTCGGGCAGAACATCAATATCGCTGTTATCGAAAAGCTTCATGGTTACGCCTATAACCTCCAAGCCTTCCTTTTGTAAAAGGTAAGCGGCAACAGATGAATCAACGCCGCCGCTCATACCTATCATAACTCTTTTTGTATCCATTTAAAATCCTTTTCAGCCGCCGAGGCGTATCATTTCGTCAATACATCTGCGTGCGGCGGTAATTGTTTCGTCATCAAGTACAATTTCCTCGCCTGCTCTGCCGAGAATTGCATTGTAAACATCGCCGAGAGTTGAAAGCTTCATATTCTTGCATATAAGCTTCGGCGACATATAGTAAAACATCTTGTCGGGACATTCATACTGAAGATGCTCGGCTATTGATATTTCAGTACCGATTATAAATTCCTTTGCGTCTGATTTTCTTGCAAAGTCCATAATGCCAGAAGTTGAGCCGACATAATCGGCAAGCTTTACAACATCAGGAGTACATTCGGGGTGAACAAGCACAAGTGCGTTGGGGTGAAGTTTCTTTGCTTCAACAACCTCCTCGGCATTAACAGATGCGTGCACGGGGCAGCCGCCCTGAAGTAATTTTATATTCTTCTCGGGAAGCTGTTTTGCAACATAGTCGCCGAGATTGCAGTCGGGAATAAAAAGTATGTTCTTTTCGGGCATCTGCTTTACAATTTTCACCGCAGATGACGAGGTAACACAGACATCGCAAATTGTTTTAAGCTCTGCCGTGGTATTGATATATGCCACAACCTTATAGTCGGGATACTGCCGCTTTATAATTTCAATTACCTGCTTGTCCATCTGGTCAGCCATAGCACAGCCTGCTCCGGCATTGGCAAGAATTACCTTCTTTTCGGGTGAAAGTATTTTTACGGTTTCTGCCATAAAACGCACGCCGACCATTATTACGGTTTTCTGCGGCGCATCCTTCGCCTTTACCGACAGGGCATAGCTGTCTCCCGTGAAATCGGCAATTTCAAGTATTTCATGCGCTACATAGCTGTGCGCAAGTATGCAGATATCTTTTTCCTTTTTTAATCTGATTATTTCCTGCTGAAGCTCTCTGAGTGTCATAACATTACCTCTGCTGTGTTTTATTTAACTTATATTGTACGAGTTTTTTTATGTAAAATCAATATTTTTTAAAAATAAAAGAATATGCAATAAAAAAGCGAGGGCTTAGCCCTCGCCGTGTCAGCCGTTATAATCCCTGAGTGATTTAAAGGTATAACCCTGTCCTCTTGCATAGTCTATTATATCACCGAGCGCCGCCGAATTGTCGGGCGACACGGCATGCAACAAAATTACTGCACCGGGATGAAGCCTGTCGGTAACGGTTTTAAAGGCATAATCCTTCCCCTTCTGATTGCTTAAATCCCAGTCGGAATATGCAACAGACCAGAAAATGCATTTGTAACCGAGCGAATTTACAAGCTCAAGCGCATTGTCGGAATACTCGCCCATTGGATAACGGAAATAAGGCTCAGAATAGCCGAAATTCGTTCTCAGATGATTGCCGACAATATGCCCCTCGTTTATCATTCTGGCAATAAGCTGTGGGTAATCCTTAACCTGCGGCAGAGTGCAGAAAAATGCGGCAGGCACATTCTTTTCTTTAAGAGTGTCAAGAATTTTTGCAGTATAACCGTTTTCATAGCCGCAGTCAAAAGTAAGATACAGCACCTTTTCCTGCGTCTTTGTGTCAAGAGCCAGAGCGTTGAAACCGCCGTTGTCAAAGTAAGCCTGATTGTTTACGGAAATCTGATTGGGCTTACCGTCCTTAGCAACGCCGAAGCCGTAGCCCTTTTTCTCGTTATTAAGACCTCTTGTGTTTTCGGGGTCCTCCACCTTGAATTGCACCAAAGGCAAAGACGGAAGTCCCGTATAAGTCTTTCCGTCACCGAGCACCGTAGCAGTTGAGCCTGCTTTAAGAGCTATGTCCTGCGAAGCTTTTGTCGTGGCTTCGGTCTGTTCCTGTGTCTGTGCCTCGGTTATATTTTCGGGCGCAACACTTGAAAATTCTTCAGTTGAGCTTTCAAGCGTGGGGTCGTCTGTCTGAACATTCATCTTACAAGCTGCAAGTGACATAATAAGGGCCGTTACAGCTAAAAAGCATATAATATTTTTCTTCATCTTTCACACCGTACTAAAACAAAATAGTCTGCCGCCTCAACGGCAGACCTTAGTATTATTTTACATCAAACCCTGCATATTATCAACTATGCCCGAAAAAGAATTTATAGCCTTTTTAGCCATTTTTTTAGCTGAGCGCTTAAAGGAGCCCTGCATTGCCATTGAACCGATAGCAGCCGCTGCCGAGCCTGCCGCCATGCCGAGCGATATAGCCTTCATTGTTGAACTTTTCATTATTTCACCTTCTCTTCTGATTTGTTATTATTATCTTGCTCAAAAAAGAAAGTAAAATTACTTTTATGTTCTTTTAAAAATTTAAAAAATATGGTAAAATATTCAAAGTTTGATTTTGGAGTAGATATTATGCCGCTTAACATTGTAATGGTAGAGCCTGAAATTCCGCAGAACACGGGCAATGTTGCACGCACCTGCGCCCTGACGGGAGCAAGGCTTCACCTTGTAGGTCCTATGGGCTTTAAAATTGATGACCGCAAATTAAAAAGAGCAGGGCTTGATTATTGGTATCTTCTTGACATCACATATTATGACAGCCTTGACGAGTTTTTTGAAAAGAACAAATGCGAAAACAATAATTTCTTTTATTTTACAACAAAGGGCAGACACATTTATTCGGATGTGAAATACCCTGACAACGCATATCTGTTTTTCGGCAAGGAAACAAAGGGCTTGCCTGAAACATTGCTTTACAACAACCCCGACACCTGCGTCAGAATGCCTATGCTTAATAACGAGAGGGCAAGGAGCCTTAATCTTTCCAACACGGTAGCCATTGCCACATATGAGGTTTTAAGGCAGTGGGGATTTCCCGAGCTTCTCTGTGAGGGTCAGCTTCACGAATTAAAATGGGATGATTGAACCTGATACAATGACAAACGGGCGGCATATGCCGCCCGTTTAATTTGTTTTGTTATTACAGCTCGCCGTTTTTCCATTTCTGAACATTTTTAAGATGCTCATCATAGCTTGCCGTGAAGGCTGAATTATACGGCGGCTCTGTGTCGATTACAAAGAACAAATAATCCGTATTGTCAGGGTAAAGTGCGGCGTTGATTGACTCAAGGCTTGGGTTGCAGATAGGACCTGCAATCATACCGTCAACACGGTTGCCGTTATATAAGTATTTATAATAATCTATTTTGTCGGGGTACTGAACCTCAATTACTCCCGTACAGTATTTAACCGTAACATCATATTCAAGGCGCATACCCTTTTTAAGCCGGTTGTGAATTGTTGACGAAACAAGCGTTCTCTGCTCGGCAGTTTTGGCTTCCTTTTCAATAATGGAAGCAATGGTAAGAATCTCATGCACAGAGTAGCCAAGCTCTGCCGCCCTGTCCTTCATGCTCTGGTCAAAACGGGCTTCAAGTGCGCTGACCATTTTGTCAATTACGGCTTTCGGCTCTGAATTTTTTTGGAATGTGTATGTCGCAGGGAAAAGGTATCCCTCAAGCAAAAAGCAGATTTTTTCCTTGTCTTTAATTGACGAGAGTATGCTTTTTGACGAAAGGTCATAGCTGTCAACTGCGGCAAGAAAATCGTTTGTACCGCACACGCCGTTTTCTTCAAGCGACCAAGCCATTTTTAAAAGCGTGTAACCCTCGGGAAATGTGATTTTTACAGTATCAGCCGAAGTGCCGCTCTGTGTGCTTTCGGTGTTGGTTTCGGTACTCTGAGATTCAGGCTCCGTCACATAGACGCCGTCATCTTTTTTACAGCATGCAAGCGACAGCAATGACACTGCAACAAGCATAAGCGCAATAATTCTTTTAATCATTTAAAGCTCCTTTGAATTTTATACTACTAATTTTAACATTTTTCGTATTTATTTCAAGCTGTGTATACCTGCGTGTTATTTCATAAAGCTCAAAATTTCTTCTCTTGAAAAATGATATTTTTTGTTGCAGAAGTTGCACACAACCTCGGTAGTTTCGTCCTCTGCCATCTCGGAAAGTCCGTCTTTACCCGTCGCTATAAGCGCTTTTGACACTCTTTCTCTTGAGCAGGTGCATTTATACTCAACAAACGAGCTGTCGAGAGTGTCCATGTCAAATGACGGCAATATCTTACGGCAGATTTCCTCCGGCGTCATTCTTTCGAAGAGCATTGTTGTTACGGGCTGTATGTTTTCAAGGTCCTTTTCAAGCAAATCTATTACAGCATCGTCTGCAAACGGTAATAGCTGAATCAAAAAACCGCCCGAGCATATAATGTTTTCCGTGTCGGGGTCAACAAGTACGCCTAAAGCGCAGACCGTGGGTATCTGCTCGCTGACTGCAAAATACGAGGTTATATCCTCGGCAATTTCGCCCGACACAAGCGGCACCTGACCTACATAAGGCTCTTTAAGACCTAAATCCTTTATAACAGTTAGGCTTCCGTTTGTGCCCACTGCGCCTTTGACATCAAGCTTGCCCTTTTCGTTAAGCGGAAGCTGAATGTTGTTTTCACCTATATAGCCTCTGACATTTCCGCTTGAATCCGACACGGCAAGCACCGATTCACACGGTCCGTCGGCATTTATACGAAGTGTCAGGCTGTCCTCCTTACCTTTCAGAGAGCAGCCCATAAGCGAAGCTGCTGTAAGCAGTCTGCCGAGAGCCGCAGAGCATACCTTTGAAGTAGAGTGTATGCGTTTCATTTCGGTTACAATGTTTGTGCTGTCAAGCGCAATAACCGAAATCTGCCCGTCGGTTGTAATCATTCTTATAAGATTATTCATTTTCTGCTGTTTCTCCTTGCAACAAATACTGTTCGCTGTGAATTGTCCTCAGGCTTTTCTCTTGTTAACTCGTCATATTCGGCTAAAAGAGTGAAATCCGCCTTTTCAAGCAATTCCTTTACTGTTTCGGGCGAATACGCCTTTTCGCTGAATGACTCTGTAAAGCGTTCATATGCGCCGTCTGACTGCTCTTCAAAAAAGTCGAGGGTAATATCAACCGTACAGCCGTCATCTCTTAACGAATTCTGCCACGCACAGAAAACATCGCCGCAATCGTAAATAAAGCTGTTGTCTGCGAGCGTATTTCTGTGCTTATATAAGGTGTTCATATCAAATATAAATATACCTCTGTCCTCTGTAAACAGAGAAACATTTCGGAAGGCTTTTAATAAATCCTCTTCGCTTGTCAGGTGATTAAGGCTGTCAAGCGCACTCACACAGCAATTCACCGTGCCGTACAGGTCAAGGCTCCGCATATCCTGGCAAAGAAACATAACATCTGCGCCCGAGCTGAATTTCTTATTCTGCGCAACACTCAGCATCTCTTCAGAGGAGTCAATTCCAATTACGCTGAAGCCGTTTTTTGCAAGCTCCACAGACAGCGAGCCTGTACCGCACGCCAGGTCAAGCAAAAGCCCTCCGTTAACTCCGTAATCGGATAACAGAGAGCAGAAATATTTTGCCCTTGCGGAATATTCAACATTTTCTGTCAGGGTATCGTAAAACCCTGCAAAAAAGGAATAGCTCATTATTTATCTTCCTTTTTAATGCCAAGACGCTCAAAAAGCACATCATAGCCGTCTGCGCCGTACTGAAGCGAACGCTTAACTCGGCTGATGGTTGCTGTTGATGCACCGGTCCGGTCGCCTATCTCTTTATAAACCTTACCCTCGGTAATCATCTTTGCAACTACAATTCTCTGGGAAATTGCCTGAAGCTCAGGCATAGTGCAAAGGTCCTCAAAAAAGTTATAGCATTCCTGTTTGCTTTCAAGCTTAAGAACACAGTCAAATAAAAAATCAAGATTATCATTTTTGAATTTGTTATCCATAATAAAAACCCCAAATAATTTTTTGTGTAAGCATATTTTAACACATTAAAGCTTAAAAGTAAACACTTTTAATTATTCTGATGTGTTTTATACGGGTCAAAAACACAATATATTGTGTCTGATTTTAAATTTAAAAAATTTTTTATTTTTTTGGATTTTTCTTGTTGACAAGAAGCTGTTTTTATGATATTCTATTCAAGCCGTCAAACGAAACGGCGTATGTGGGAGCATAGCTCAGCTGGGAGAGCATCTGCCTTACAAGCAGAGGGTCATAGGTTCGAGCCCTATTGTTCCCACCACTTTTATGGCCCGGTAGTTCAGTTGGTTAGAACGCCAGCCTGTCACGCTGGAGGTCGTCGGTTCGAGCCCGATCCGGGTCGCCATCAAAATGCCTCTGTAGCTCAGTTGGTAGAGCAGGGGACTGAAAATCCCCGTGTCATTGGTTCGATTCCGATCGGAGGCACCATATGTGCGGATGTAGCTCATCCGGTAGAGCGCCACCTTGCCAAGGTGGAGGTAGCGAGTTCGAGCCTCGTCATCCGCTCCAAAGGACGCTTAAAAGTTTTAAGCGTCCTTTTTTAAACCAATGACACAAAATTTTATTTTCGGCGACATAGCCAAGTGGTAAGGCACGGGTCTGCAAAGGCTTGAACCTTTACGGCAAAGCGAATATTAAAACGCCAAACCCCTTGATTTATCAGGGGGTTTCAATTTTTACATAATTGAAAAAATTGCTTTCGAAACTAAAAAACAGTACACAAACGGTACACGAAAGGACGGACAAACAAGTGAACGAACAAGAAAAAATGCTCAATGAGCGTCTTAACAAAAAAATTCATTCTTACACAGAATACCGCAAAGATAGGAACGGTAACTCTATTCCATACCATAGGTATTATTTTTCTTACAATAATAAAAAGTATCTTTTTACGAGCGAGGCAGAAGCAAGGGAAAAATACAAGCGTTTGTTTTACGGCGAGCCTGAGCAGGTTAAGGCTAAGAATACCCCCTCGACAGATATTACCGTAGAGCAAGCAATTAAAGATTGGTTTGTTTCGTATGCTAAGGCTGTCAAACCGTCAACAGCCGCCCGTGCTTATATGACGGTTAAGAATACAATAATACCCGCCGTTGGCTCAATTAAGGTATTGGAAATTACAACAGCGGATATACAGCAAATGTGCAACAGTTGTGCGACCACAGGAAGTGCAAAAAAAGCATATGAATATCTGCGCCGATTTTATAAAGAAAAACACTATCTACACCGTTTTGAAATTTCGCCCTTTGATGCAGTCAATTATAAACAGTATGAGCCGCATATGGATAAGCAGATTTTTAATGATAAAGAAATAGCTGACATTTGCGACGAGGCAATAAATTACAAAACATATAAATACGGTTACATATTTTATCTGTTGGCAATGACGGGCATGCGAGTGGGCGAAGCTCGTGCACTTCGTATTCGTGATTTCATTTTCGATAATAAAGGGAATTATAAATTAGCAATCGATGAAACGGTTAACGAAGGAGTTAAGTTCACGAATTTCGACGAGCATATCAACACCACCGAATTACTCACCCCAAAGACAAAAAGTTCAGCTCGTACAATCCCAATCAGTTCTGATATATTTGAGGAGTTCCTAAAGTATAAGCACCTAAGCAGGCTAACGAGCTTAATTAGTTCAAGGCACGAATATGATGACCGTGCTGACGAATTTGTATTTGCAAACAGAAACGGAAATCCAGCTAATCACAAGCAGATATATAAAGAGTGGAATGAGCTGTTACAAGCTTGTGGAATTCCAAAGCGTGGCAGGACATTGCATTCGTTGCGGCATACATTCGCAACGAGGCGTACACAAGAGGGCACACCGCCGAAGCAGTTATCACAATATCTCGGTCATTCAGACACGAGAACGACGGAGCAGATATACGCCCACACCCAGCCCGAGGAGCTTCGGGAGCATATTGTTAATTACCCTATGAATGAGCCACGAGAAGATAAAAAATAATTAAAAGCCGAGATTTTCTCGGCTTTTTTGCTTTTATAATCGTTTACTATTTTTTCCAAAGAAAATATACCTTTCTTTCATATTATAAGTAAATTAAAAGAAAGGTGGACTGATTATGACAGTCAATGAAATTGTTACAAACCAAATCATTCACAAATTAGACGAGGCGGAAAAGACAGGAAAGGTCTATTATTGGGTTAAGCCCTTTGCACAGGGAGCACCAAAAGTACCGCTATCATACGATAAGAGTTATGAGTACAGTGGTGTCAACAGATTGTTGCTTGAGCCTGATGAATATCTCACTAAGAACAAGGCAAACGAGCTAAACTGCCATATTCGCAAGGGCGCAAAAGCAAATATGGTTGTTTTCTTTAATGTTGTTCCGAAAAAGGACAGCAACGGCGAGGTTGTTCTTGACAAGAACGGTGATGTGGTAATGCGTGGGTTTCTAAAGTATTATCAGGTTTATTCGAGGTCGGATTGTCTCGAAAAAAGCGGTCAAAATCTCCCGTCAAAATTAAACTTTAAAAGATATTCTCACGCTGAACAGACTGAGCAGATGAGGCAAGCCCTCGTTGCGTTCAATTCTATGATTGAGAAATACTGCCAAGCAAACAAAATCAAGGTCGAAGTTATAAAAGACGGTACCGTAGCTTATTTTTCGCCGAACCACAATACTATTCGTATTCCCGACATTGACAACTTCCGAAGCATATACGAATATGCTCATACCGTGGCGCACGAAATCACACATAGTACAATGATACCATTAAACAGACAAGGCGGTACAAGCAAAGAACTTTACAGTAAGGAAGAGTTATGCGCTGAAATAGGTGCGGAAATGATAATTCAAAATTGTGGTATTCCTGACGATAGGCAATACAAAAACAACACTATTGCTTATCTGCAGGGCTGGAGTTCATATCTTCGCAACAAAAAACAAGAAATCGTTTATGCGGCTGCCAAGGCACAAGAAGCTTCTGAGCTTGTTATGAGCTACGCTAAAGAGCGTGAACGCAACATAGATATATCTCACGATTTTGACGGGGAGGAAAGATAATGGAAGATAATATTAAATATGAGGTTATTGATAATGACTTAATGGCGACATTATCAATTCGCAGTAATACAGGATTTCTTGCCCTAATCGATAGCGAAATATTTGGTGATGGCAACGAATCTGATACCATATTAACAAGCACTACACCTACGGATAATAACAGTGGAGCGACAAATGTGCTTGATTCAATAAGAAAAAGCAAAAGCATTGCTATTACCAACATAAAAACCGACAACAAAGAGATTGAATTCGAGCAAGGGTTTGAGGAGTACAAGCGGCGACATCCTGATGACCCCTTTGCTCTCGGACACTATATTTTATCTCTTCCGTAAAAAAGCAAGACTGTCCCATAAATCTGTGGGACAGTCTTGCTTTTGCTTCCTTTTTATGTGCTTGATTTTTATAATAATAAATGTTAAAATAAATTTTGCCGAACAATTATATAATCATTTGATTTTAAAAGTGCATTTTTATCCCCGATAAAAATGCATACTCTAATTGCACTTGTAATCTGTGATTATATTTGTAATTGTTCGGCGACAAAGGAGCTATGCGTTTTTTGCGTGTGGCTTCGGCTACACGCTTTTTATATTTGAGGAGATGATATTATGAAAACAACAAGAAAACTTTTAGCATTGATATTAACGCTTATATTGTTTGTCGGCATTTTTGCAGGCTGCGGAAAGAAGCCTGAGGAAGAGGCGACGACAACGGAGCCGGAAACAACCGAGGCGGTAATAACAACAGAGGCGGAGAGTACAACTGAAACTCCGACAGAAGCTCCGACGGTAGCGCCAACTGAGGCGCCTACAGCTGCACCGATAACCACACAGCCGGCAGTAACGGTAACTGATTACAATGCTACTATGTATGCTACAATCGGATTGAATGTAAGAAGCGGACCGGGAACAAGCTACGCATCAATCGGCGGTTATAATGTTAATGATGAAGTAAAGGTAACCGGCAAATGTTCGAATGGCTGGTACAGAGTTGATTATAACGGTAAGGAAGGTTATTGCTCGGGTAAGTATCTTTCAACAAGCAAAGTGACAGTAACACAGGCACCTGCGCCTGCACCCGCACCCGTACCTGCACAGCCCCCCGCGACAACTGCAAGGAATACTGGATATACATTTTCCCCGAATCTGCATGGCCCGGGAAGCAATGATGATAAACAGGCTTATTGGAATTCGGATGCGGCAATTGCATCAAGTGTCGCAAACGGCACGTATACCGGAGATTATTGTGAAACTTGCGGTAAGCCACTCGGACACGGTACGCACGGAACGTGTCTTCATAAACGTAATGGAGGCACCTGCCAACTTTGCGGAGCATCAGTTGGCCCCGGAGCTTGTCACAGCTGCAACTATTAAATCAGATAATAATTAAAGGACCCATATGGGTCCTTTTGTTGTATAAGAAAAAATTATTCGTTATATTCTTTAGCCTTTTATTTTTCAATATCAATTTGAATTGTTTTGTTTTGTATTTTATTTATAAGGCATAAAGAATGTTTAACTTCATTTTCGTAATTATCTAACTGTAACGCCAACCGTTCATAATCAGCTTGTCTTATGCTCTCTGCAGTTTCATTGGTAATCGCCAAAATCTGTTTTGCTTCTTGTTTTAGTGCGTAATTAACTGCTTGGAGTTTGTCAATCTCTCTATCAAGACTGATACCCTTAATATATCTGTGCAGCAGCGTAAACAGTTTTACCGCTTTTATGATAAATAAGTCATTACTAAAGATTATTGAGCTAAGGGTGGTGTTAATCAGTTGCTGATTATGTCGGTTATCATTCCTTGCTCGTTGGAGTTCTTTGAACAGCACTTGTTTTTTATTGCGATACTCTTCAAAGTAATTTGCGCTGACAGATTGAAATTCGCTCCAAGCTTCCGATATTCGTTTGCTATCTGATGATAACATATCATGATACTCAGCGTTTTCGGCTTTCAGCTCTAAATGCTCAATAAACGCTTCCCCGTCTTGCCTTTGCTTTATAAACTCACTAAATTCATCTTGCTTCTCAATAAGCTGCCGAGCACTTTCGTTTATTTGCTTGACAGCTTCATTTGTTTTAATTTGCTTGCGGGTTAAAATATACTCCTGCTTTTCCAGATAATGTTTTCCGTGCTGACCGTCAACAATGTTAATATTGTGCTTTTTTGCGATTTCTTTCAGAGTAGCTCGCTCTCGTTCCTGAAAAGCTACAGTTCCGTACTTTTCACCATTAACCAAACCCATTTGCTTGAATGCTCCAATTTCTGAAACTCGCTTTTTCAATCCTGATTTTACCGGCATATCTGTCCAAGCTATGTAGTTTATGTGCCAGTGAGGTACTCCGGGCTCATCCCTATGCATATAAGCACCAAAAACATATAAATTCGGATTGCGTTCTTCAAAGCTATACATATACTCTCTTAATGCCTCAATAGCATAATCTTCGAGCTCGCCGCCGTTACGAAATTTACCGTCATAGCTGTCATAATTACCTAACGAAACAATGAGTTCATAATATGGCTTTTTTGTGGTCTGGCGAATACGAGCTAATCGCTTATATGATGCACCTTGCAGTTTAGCTTGCCTAACTTTTTCTTCATTTTTTGAAAATAAATCCATTAAATGTTCGTAATAATTATCGATTCTACGACAAGGTATTTTGTCTTTGTTATACTCTTCAAGAGCCTCATCAAAAAGCTCATGATAAGCTTGCTCAATTGGAATATCTCTGTACACTTCGTTAAGCGGCTTTCTGTTCTTGTCTGTGTGAGGTGCTGGTATTTCTCTTCGATTATGTTTGATGTTGCTTTTCGAACAAGTTCCCTTATGCACTGAGGCGGTAAGGTCATACATATAATCAATCCTTTCACAATGTTTGATAACAATATGAAAGATTAAAGGATAAAACAATTATTTTTATAGTCAGCTACACTGACTATAACCCAGTACAGTCAGCGTATCTATCAATACACTAACTCTGGGCTCTGCGAGGCACGGTCTGTCGCTCAGTGCATAAAAGTTTTTATATATAAAAAATAACAAAAAATTTTTCTTTCATATTATTTATGCTTTTAAAAGGCATAAATAATATTTAATTTAGGAGGTAATTTACAATGGCTAAATTACAAGTGAAAAACTATTTTGAAGAGTTAACAGAAAAGCAAAAACTGGAAATTGAACAGAAAAAGAGTATAGGACTGTATTATAATTTCTTTGATGAATGTGAGGAAAACGGACTTTCCGATGCCCAAATAGGAATTATCACACAAGCATTATTAAAATATGGAAAAAGCAAAGGCAGGCAGCCTATACCAGAAGAGTTAAAAGCAAAAATAGAAGCAGACCCCCTTATATGCTATATGTGTAATATATGGATGAATAGAATAGCTGAAGAAGATAAAAAATGGCTCACGCATAAACGAGCTAAAAAGGAAACAAAATTCCTCGATGTTTACGGCAATACATTCAAGTTAAAAGGTAATGCTAAAAATATGCCTGAAACGGTTGATGATATAGAACTGTCAGATGAGGACATAATAGATTTCATTGACTATGCTAATGGCGTTGATTGGTGCCTGCCCTATAATGAACTACTTGTAATATGGCTGAAAAATCGTTTGTCGGGCAACTGACCGAATTATGTCGGACAAACGCCTTATAGCTTATTACTTGTGCCTTATTGCCTATCTTTTATAACATATAGCGTCTGTCTTTTTACTTTTAACCTATTGCATATTACATTAACATATTGCTTATGGCTTGTGGCATATTATATATTGAATACGGTAATAGATTATACTTACTACATCTCAATAATAAAATAATAATATTGTATAAAGGAATGTTGTTAATAAGGTGTTATCTTTTACTTAGCTTAAAGAATATACCCACCTGTAGTGTACCGAAAAACAGTACAAATATAAAAAAAGGTCTTGCAATTCTTTAGTAGTTGTGTTATAATTTCGGCGTTGCTGAGAGGCGAAAAACCTTGCTTGCGGTACACAAACAGTACAATTACCAAATTTCAAGCGGATTTGAAGCACGAGCAATAATGCAAAAACCTTGATAAATCAAGGAATACGGCGACATAGCCAAGTGGTAAGGCACGGGTCTGCAAAACCCTGATTCCCCAGTTCAAATCTGGGTGTCGCCTCCAAAAAAAAGCACTGCAAAAGCAGTGCTTTTTTCTTTGTTCATTTTGATTTAAGCAGTTTTTTAAGCCAGTTAAAAGCTGTTCCTGCATCCGCCCTCGGAAATTCATATTTACTCCAACCGAGCTTTTCACCTATAAGCATAGGCAGCTTCATATTATCTACTGCCTCGCCCTCTGCTATAAGGTCACTGCTGCAGTATACAAATACGGGGACATTCACACCGGAGTGCATTCCGCTTTGATATGTATATTCGCCGTCAATAAGGGTCAGCGAACCTGTTTCATGGTCCGCTGTTACCACAACTAATGTGTTGCCGTCCTGACGGGCAAATTCAACAGCAGCCTTAATGGCATTGTCAAAACCTTTTACTGCATTTGCTGCATCCGAACGCTTTTCGGGATAGTCTGCGCCATTATCAGTCTTGTGCGAATGTTTATCAATATGTGCGCCCTCAACCATAAGAAAAAAGCCGCTGTCATTGCCGTCATCAAGCAATGAAATTGCTTTAACCGTCATTTCTTCAAGTGTCGGTGAAGCGTCATCCTCCGGCAACTGTGTACGCCACATATTGCCGCTGAACTGACCGAAGCTGCGTTCAGAAGAAGTCAGACCCTCCATTTCCTCTTTAGTCGAAATGTATTTGAAGCCGTGCTCCTCTACGGTGCTTTTTTCAAGATGCTCTGCAGCCGCACCCCAAATCAAATCAAAATCCGACTCCAGCTGCTGTGCAGTTATATCATCAGCCATACTTCGGTCCTTAACATGAACCGAATACCCTGCCGGAGTAGCGCCTGTGGTGAGGTCTGTGGTTACTATACCGGTTTTATACCCTTTTTTCTGTGCATGCTCGGTTATGTAACGTGGGTGCATAAAAATACCCGAAACATCAAAATAATAAGTGCCGACGCAGTTGTTGTTTATACGGATGCCTGTTGAAAGAGCCGTCGCACCTGCTGCGCTGTCTGTAACCTCGGATGTCGAACGGGTCATAGACCAACCCCTGACATCAGCATTTTCTTCCATAAAAAGCGTATAACCTTCCTGCTCTGCAAGACGAAGGTGGTTTTCGCCCATACCGTCGCCGATCATAAATATTACATTTTTGAATTCTGCACCCGCAGAGGAATTGCTGCCTGCCGCCATAAGCTGTACAGATGTGCACAGCACCAAAACGGCGGCAACAAAAATTACTGCTAACCGTTTAATATGTCTTTTCATTTATACGATATTACTCCCACTCGGCAAATTCAGATATAGTAGGGTGTATTTGAGGTGATTTCGCAGGAAAAACTTTCGCAAATATGTTAATATTCCACCTGCTATTTTCGGCTGTAAAG
>ONBD01000018.1:0-24687 GCA_900315985.1 uncultured Eubacteriales bacterium
CTGGCAAAGAGGTTATAACGAAAGAATTATAAGAAATCAAAGAGAATTTGAAAACGCTTGGAATTATATTGAATACAATGCATTAAAGGAATATGCAAAGGAAACGGAATAGTGAAAATTATAGGTGTTACAGGGCAGACGGGGGCAGGCAAAAGCATCGTCTGCGAGGAATTTGAAAAGCTCGGATATTATCACATAGACGCTGACCTTGTCGCAAAAGAGGTAATTGACTCAAACGAAGAAGTCAAAAAAGCTCTTGCGCTGCAATTCGGCGAAGGTGTTATTCTGCCCGACGGTAAGATTGACCGCAGGGAGCTTGCCGCAAGGGCATTTAAAACAAAAAAATCCGCCGAAAAGCTAAGCGAAATTACACATCCTGCAGTTATAGATGAAATCAAAAATATAATTGAAGTCAAAAAGGCTGACAGCGCCTGCGAGGGCGTACTTGTTGACGCAATAGGCCTTTTTGAAAGCGGAGCCGCTGATTTGTGCGATTTTTCCGTTTGCGTTACAGCACCCGAGGAAATACGCTTGCAAAGAATAGTCGGGCGTGATAGAATATCAGTCAGTGCCGCTTTGCTTCGTATAAGAGCGCAAAAGGATGAAAGCTTTTTTGTCAGCAGGGCAGATTATACTGTATGCAATGACGGGAAGCATCAGCTTTCAGGACAGATAAAAAGGATATTAGCTTATGAGCAAGGCTAAGGGTAAGAAAAAAGCAAAAAGAAAAAGCGCAGTTAAAATATTTGCGCTTATTATGGCTTTTGCGCTTGTGGTACTGCTTGCAGCAGGCTTCTGCTTCAAGGGCGTGCTTAAATTTCTCTACCCCGTAAAATACGGAGAGTATGTTGAGAAGTATTCAGCCGAGTACAATGTACCGAAAGAGCTTTTGTATGCGACAATTTCGGTTGAAAGCGGCTTTGACCCCGAGGCAAAGTCAAATGCCGGCGCAGTAGGACTTACACAGATAATGCCAAGCACTTTGGCATGGCTTCAGACAAAAACGGGCGACAGTTATACCGAGGAGGACTTGAAAAATCCTGAAATTGCTATAAAATACTGTGCGGTATTTTATTCAATTCTGCTTCAGAAATTCGGCGATGTCGACGCCTCAATCTGCGCTTACCACGCAGGCATAAATGCGGTGTCGGGCTGGCTTAAGGACAGTGAGTATTCCCCTGACGGCGTAACACTTACCAAAACACCGTCAGCGGCGACAAACCACTACTTAAGCAAGGTGAAGCAGGCTATAAATGTTTATAATAATCTATATAAAGAGGAGTTGTAAAAATGAGTAAGAACTCAAAGGCAGAAGAGCTTAAGAATGAGCTTTTCTACAATCCGAAACACGCTGCAGAGGTTATTGCCGACGCAGAGGTTAAAAAGGCAGACAAATTCTGCGAGGGCTATAAGGATTTCCTTAACGCTTCAAAGACAGAAAGAGAAGCTGTTAAAACAATAGTTGCCAAGGCTGAAAGTCTTGGTTATGTTCCTTTTGACCGTGATAAAAAATATAAGGCAGGCGACAAGGTTTACTATAACAACCGTGGCAAGTCGGTAATTCTTGCAATTATCGGCAAAAAGCCGCTTAAAGAGGGCATCCGCCTTTCAGCTGCTCATATTGATTCACCCCGTCTTGACTTAAAGCAGAATCCGCTTTACGAGGACGCTGATATGGCTCTTTTCAAGACCCATTACTACGGCGGCATAAAGAAGTATCAGTGGACTGCAATTCCGCTTTCGCTTCACGGCGTGCTTATTAAGTCCGACGGCTCAAAGGTTGAGGTTAACATAGGCGAAAATGAGGGCGACACACAGTTTGTTGTAACCGACCTTCTTCCCCATCTCGGCGCAGAGCAGATGAAAAGACCTCTTGCTCAGGGCATCAAGGGCGAGGAGCTTAACATTCTGGTAGGCTCAAGACCGTTTAAGGATGACGACGCAAGCGAAAAGGTTAAGCTCAACATTATGAAGCTTCTCAATGAAAAGTACGGCATTGTTGAGAGCGATTTCCTTTCTGCAGAGCTTGAGGTGGTTCCTGCATTCAAGGCTAACGATATCGGCTTTGACCGCAGCTTCGTAGGCTCATACGGTCAGGATGACAGAGTTTGTGCATATACTGCTGCCGAGGCTATTTTTGCACTTAAGAATCCTGCATACACAGCAGTTGCAATTCTTACCGACAAGGAAGAAATCGGCTCGGAGGGCAACACAGGTCTTAATTCTTCATATTTCAAGTATTTCATTGCCGACCTTGCATGGCAGCAGGGAATCAATTATCACACAGTGCTTACAAACACACAGTGTCTTTCAGCTGATGTTAACGCTGCTTTTGACCCGACCTTCCCCGATGTGTCCGAAAGAAGAAATGCTTCCTACTGCAACAGGGGCGTAGTAATTACCAAGTACACAGGCAGAGCAGGTAAGGCAGGCACATCAGACGCATCTGCAGAGTATATGGGCAAAATCCGCAATATGCTTGACGCAAACAAGGTTGTATGGCAGACAGGCGAACTCGGTAAGGTTGACGCAGGCGGCGGCGGAACAGTTGCAATGTACCTTGCAGGTCTTGACATTGATGTTATTGACCTCGGTGTTCCGGTGCTTTCAATGCACGCTCCGTTTGAAATTACCGCAAAGCTTGATGTTTACATGGCATACAGAGCATTCAAGGTATTTATGGAAGAAAAATAAAAAGACAAATAAAAAATCCCGCTCGGCTGAGCGGGATTTTTTAATATAGGATTTTAAATATTATTTATTATTCCTCGGGCATAAATGCCTTGTGAACTGCCTTGACAGCTCTGTCAGCGTCCTTGATGTCAATAAGCACTGAAATCTTGATTTCGCTTGTTGAAATCATATCAATGTTTATATCCTCTTCAAAGAGAGCCTCAAACATTTTTGAAGCTGTGCCGGGGTGAGATTCCATACCTGCGCCGACGATTGAAACTTTTGCAATGTTTGTGTCGCAGGAGATGTTTTTCTCGTCAATGTCAAAGCTTGAACGGATAGCGTCAATAGCTTCCTCTGCGTTTTCCTTGGAAACGGTGAAGGTTATGTCCTTTGTGCCGTCTCTGCCGACAGACTGAAGAATAATGTCAACATTTATTTTTCTCTGTGCAAGCTTTCCGAAAAGTCTGAAAGCAACACCCGGTGTGTTTGATATGTTGGTAACTGAAATTCTTGCGACATTAGTGTCCTTTGTAACGCCTCTTACAAGCATTTTTTCCATTTTTGCGACCTCCCTGACTATTGTTCCCGGTACTCTGTTAAGGCTTGAGAGCACCTCTATTTCAACATTGTATTTTTTTGCCATTTCAACCGAACGGGTGTTTAAAACCTGTGCGCCGAGCGTAGCAAGCTCAAGCATTTCGTCATATGTGATTTCCTGAAGCTTCTTTGCATTTTCAACTTTTCTCGGGTCTGCGGTGTAAACGCCCTCAACATCGGTATAAATCTGACAGCGGTCTGCGTGAAGCGCTGCGGCTATTGCTACTGCGCTGGTGTCGCTGCCGCCCCTGCCGAGCGTGGTTAAATCGTCATATTTGTTAATGCCCTGAAAGCCTGCGACAATAACAATATTGTGTCTGTCAAGCTCGGATTTCATACGGTCAGCCTTGATTGACTTGATTCTTGCCGAGCCGTAAGCAGAGCTTGTGTTGAAGCCTGCCTGCCAGCCCAAAAGAGAAACTACGGGACAGCCGATTTTTTCAATAGCCATCGCAAGAAGCGCTATTGACATCTGCTCGCCTGCGGTAAGCAGCATATCCATTTCTCTTTTTGAAGGCTTCTGGTTTATTTCGTAAGCTTTTTCAATAAGGTCGTCTGTTGTGTCGCCCTGTGCGGAAACGACAACTATTACATCGTTTCCCTGACGGTAGGTGTCGGTTACAATATTAGCGACATTCATTACTCTTTCGGCGTTGGCAACGGAGCTTCCGCCGAATTTCTGTACAATTAGTGCCATTCTTTTGCCTCCGTTAGCAGTTTAGATTTATCAATAATCGGTAACCCTGATTACAGAGCAGGGTGTAATTGATTTAATGGAGTTGAGCTTTTCTGTTAAAACACATTCCTTGTCAAGCTCGGTAATAAATGCAAATTCGTTAGCAGGAGCATTTCTTCTGTAAAGCACGGTGATTTCGCCGAAGGTCTCTGCGATATCTTCAAACGCCTTTTCTTTATCATCTGCGGTAGCACGGATGTAAAGCTCGGTTTCCATCTGCGTGTAATCCGAAACATAATCGGGCTCGCTGTCGTCCCAGCCGAAAATCTTTTTGCGCTTTGCGTGCTTTGCACAGTCAATAACATCGGCAACAACGGCGCTTGCGGTGGGGAGCTTGCCTGCGCCCTTGCCGTAGAAAACAACATCGCCGATAGCGTCGCCACGGACTAAAATTGCATTGAAAACATCATGCACATTGCCCAGCTGGCTGAAGGATTTAACAATGCAGGGGCTTACCATGGCAACGATTTTGTCCTCGCTGAGCCTTTTTGCCCTGCCTAAAAGCTTGATAACTGCATTGTATGAATTCACATATTCAACATCTGCAAGCGTAATATGTGTTATGCCCTCTGTGTGAATATCGTCGGGGTAAACATGTCTGCCGAAGCACAGAGAGGCGAGAATGCAGATTTTTCTGCAGGCGTCGAAGCCCTCAATATCTGCTGTCGGGTCCTTTTCTGCGTAACCGTTTTCCTGAGCGAGCTTAAGTGCGTCGTCAAAGCTCATGCTCTCCTCTATCATTTTAGTCAGAATAAAATTAGTTGTTCCGTTTAAAATACCTGCAATTTCATCAATTTCATTTGCGGCAAGGCACTGCGTAATAGGTCTTATAATCGGAACGCCGCCGCCTACCGACGCTTCAAACAGGAAGTTTACATTGTTTTGCTCTGCAAGGCTCAAAAGCTCATAGCCCTTTGTGGCAACAAGCTCTTTGTTTGAAGAAACAACGCTCTTGCCTGCCTTAAGACAGCTTGAAACAAATTCAAAAGCGGGATGAAGTCCGCCCATGGTTTCAACAACTATTTTAACATCGTCGTCGTTAAGAATTATATTGAAATCTTTAATAAACTTGTCAGCATTGGGATCGTCGGGAAAATCCCTTATATCGAGTATATATTTAAGGTCAAGCTCCGACTGTGAGCTGCGTTTTACAATGCTGTCGTGGTTCTTTGTAAAAACCTCGACAACCCCCGAGCCGACTGTGCCGTAACCCATAACCGCTATATACATATATTTTCACTTCCAGTCAATAAGATATATTTATTCGAATGATATTTTAACATAAAAAATGCAAATAATAAAGTGCAAATAATAAAAATGTAAAATTTCTATAAATGTTAACATTATTTATTGTAACTTGGCAAAAAATAGTATAAAATGTATAATATACAACTTGGATAAGGAGCACTTTTTTAATGAATACAGTAAATAAAAGACGGGATTTTATAATAAATGTTTTTTATTTTGCAGTGCTTTTGGGACTGTTTTATCTGTTCTTCAAATACGCTTTCGGCATTTTGATGCCTTTTATAATTGCGGTGTTTATAGCGGTTATTCTTCAGAAGCCCCTTAACGCCGTTACAAAGAAAATGAAAAAGGGCAAAGGCATTATAGCCGCAGCAATGGTAGTTTTCTGCTTTGTTGTTGTCGGCTCGGTAGTAGTGCTTCTTTTTATGCGCCTGTTTACTGAGCTTAAATCGTTTTTTGACTATATTATGCTGAAGCTTGAGGACACTCCGCTCTTTATAGCTCAGGTTACCGAGTGGATTGAAACGAAGCTTACAATTCTGCCCGAAAGCATCAGAACAAGCGCATCGGGTTATGTTGAAACTCTGCTTAACGATATTCTCGGTACAGCTGTACAGGACGCCGAGGTCGCAGTTGAAACTAAAAGCAATATGGATTTGTCTTGGCTTGCTTCTCCCATAGGCGCAGTATGGGGTACGGCAAAGCAAATTCCGATGATAGCAGTCGGCATATTGGTTTCAATCGTTTCCTGCTGCTTTATGACGGCAGATTATGCTTCGCTTAAAGAAACAATACTTTCGCTTGCAGGCGAAAAGAATTCGGTAAAGCTCATTTCCACAAAGAGAATTCTTTTCTCAACTCTGGGCAAGATGGCAAAGGCCTATACCGTGCTTATAATAATAACCTTTACCGAGATGCTTATAGGTCTGAGTATTCTCAAGCTTGTCGGGCTTTACAAGGGCGGTTATATTTTTGCAATTGCGCTTATAACCGCAATAGTCGACATTCTTCCCGTACTCGGAACGGGTACAATATTGGTGCCGTGGGGCATATGGTCGCTGGCTACGGGCAATATCGGCTTCGGCATAGGCGTTATAGTGCTTTATATAATTATTACTGTAATCAGACAGGCGGTTGAACCGAAAATTGTTGCCGACCAGCTCGGCTTGCCGCCTTTTGTAACTATTATGGCTATGTATATAGGCACGCAGCTTTTCGGCTTTATCGGACTTTTCCTGTTGCCTATAAGCATTATGCTTATCAAGGCGCTCAGCGACGAGGGCGTTATCAGTATTTTCAAAAAGACTGATGTCAGCGTGGCGCAGCTTAACGCTGAGGTGGAAGAGGAAATACAAAAGCACACTGAACAGGAGTAAATTATGATTGATTTACATTGCCATATTTTGCCTAATATGGACGACGGCTCTGAAAATTCCCATGTGTCGTTGGAAATGGCAATGATGGCAGAGCAGAACAATATAAATGTGATAGTCGCAACACCGCATTTTACCGATTACAACAATGTTGACGAGTTCGTTTATATAAGAAATGACAAGGCGGTAGCTCTTAACGAGGATATCCGCAAGGCAGGCTGTAATGTTGCCGTTGCCTGCGGCGCAGAGGTCTTTCTTGACAGTCATATTTTTACTGCGGACAGCCTTGACGAGCTTACCATAAACGGCAGTAAGTATATGCTCTGTGAGTTTACTCTGAAGCCGTTTGACACGCAAAAGGCGGTGCTTTATGTTGATGAGTTGCTTTCAAGAGATTATATTCCGATAATTGCACACCCCGAAAGATATGTTACCTTTGCGCAGAATCCGCAGATTGTCAACGAGCTTTGGGATATGGGCTGCCGATTTCAGATAAATGCCTCCGGACTTGCCGGCAGCGGCGGAAGAGCCATGCAGGACTTTTCGCTTGAGCTTATACAGAGAGGCTTTGCCGACTTTGTATCTACCGACGCACATTCTGCTACCGTAAGGCGAAATAATATGCTCGACAAAATCAGGGACTTTCCCGAGGAGCTTTCACAGGAACAAATAGAGTATCTTATACATACGGCACCTCTGGCAATACTTAAAAAGGAGATTTTACCGCCGAAAGAGGTTGAATATTTTTAAAATTTGCCATACCATTTATATATATACATATATCAGATACAAAAAATCGGAGAAATTTTGCTTCTCCGATTTTTAACATTTTACAGAGAAACTGTCCAAAAACACAAAATATTGTGGTCAAAAAATGGCATATACATATTTTTTAAAAAAATCTGCGTTTTTCATAAACTTTTTTGAAAAAAGTTGTTGCAATTGCCGAAAATGTGTGATAGAATACTCGAGCATATTGCGGTAATGGGATTACTGCGCCCTGTCGCAATATTATGATATGCGATGATGTGGCAGGTGGCTGCACTTTGATGCAGGGAATTGTCACGGAGTATGTCCGATTACAAACCGGGCGAAATTATATGTGTTTCTTAAGCTTGCGTACCCCAACTGCGCAGACAGAAAGGAATACTGTGTGCTTTTTGAGCGTCCGAAGATATGATTTTTCGGATTTTTATAATGTACGGGCTGGGAACGCCCGGCAGGGTTGCAACAAAAAGCATTGCCCAAATTTAAGGAGGCAAATCAAATGGCAGCAGCAAAAGGTAAAAAAATCAGAATCAGACTCAAGGGCTATGATCACAGCATCGTAGACAAGGCAGCGGAGAAGATTGTTGAAACAGCAAAGCGTACAGGCGCTCAGGTTTCAGGTCCCGTTCCGCTTCCCACGGAGAAGGAAGTTGTTACTATCCTTCGTGCTGTTCACAAGTACAAGGACAGCCGTGAGCAGTTTGAGCAGAGAACACACAAAAGGCTTATCGACATTTTAAGACCCTCAAACAAGACCGTTGAGGCTCTTACAAGTCTTGAGCTTCCCGCAGGCGTTGAAGTTGAAATTAAATAATTGACTTTCACGCTTACAGGTCAAGTTGGCATACGCCAACCAATAACCAAAGGAGGAAATAAAAATGGTTAAAGGTCTAATCGGTAAAAAAATCGGTATGACTCAGCTTTTCGACGAGAGCGGTAAAGTAATTCCCGTTACAGTCGTTGAAGCAGGTCCGTGCACAGTAGTTCAGAAGAAGACTGTTGAAACCGACGGTTACGAGGCAATTCAGGTTGGCTTCGGTGATGTTAAGGTTACCAGAGTTAACAAGCCCGAGGCAGGTCACTTCAAGAAGGCTAATATTGCACCGAAGAAGGTTCTTAAGGAATTCAGACTTGAGGACATCTCAGCTTACAATGTAGGCGACACACTTAAGGCAGATGTATTTGCAGTAGGCGACAAGGTTGATGTTGTCGGCACTTCAAAGGGTAAGGGCACTGCAGGTTCAATCAAGAGATGGAACTTCTCACGCCTTAAGGAATCACACGGTACAGGTCCTGTTGCAAGACACGCAGGTTCATTGGGTGCTTGTTCGGATCCGTCAAGAGTTTACAAGGGAAAGAAGCTCGCAGGTCACTTAGGTGCAGAGAGAGTTACAATCCAGAACCTTGACATCGTAAAGGTTGACGCAGAGAACAATCTTATTGCTATCAAGGGTGCTATCCCCGGCGCTAAGGGCGGCATCGTTGTTTTGGCAAACACAGTTAAGAGTAAGTAAGAAAGGAGTGTTGATCAATGGCTAAGTTATCAGTATTGGATAAAAAGGGCAAGAAGGTTTCAGACATCGAGCTTAACGATGACATCTTCGCAATCGAGCCCAACAAATCAGCAATGCATCTTGTAGTTGTAGCTTATCTCGCTGCACAGCGTCAGGGCACTCAGTCAACACTTACTCGTGCTGAGGTTTCAGGCGGCGGCAAGAAGCCGTGGCGTCAGAAGGGTTCAGGCCGTGCAAGACAGGGTTCAACAAGAAGCCCGCAGTGGACACACGGCGGTATCGCTCACGGTCCCAAGCCGAGAGACTACAAGCTTGATGTTAATAAGAAGGTTAGAAGACTTGCTATGAAGTCTGCGCTTTCTTCAAAGGTTGCAGAGAATGAGATGATTATTGTTGATTCTCTTTCAATGGACGCAATCAAGACAAAGGAAATGGCAGAGGTTCTTACAGCAGTAAACGCAGGTAAGAAGACACTCATCGTTCTTCCCGAGAAGGATGAAGTAGTTTACAAGAGCGCAAGAAACATTGAAGGCGCAAAGGTATCTCTTGTCAATACACTTAATGTATATGACATTCTTAACTGCAACACAATAGTAGTTGCTAAGGATGCAGTTTCAAAGATTGAGGAGGTATACGCATAATGAAGTTCGCACAGGACATTATCCTGCGTCCCGTTATTACTGAAGAGAGCATGATGGGTACAGCAGAAAAGAAGTACACCTTCAAGGTTGACAAAAGAGCTACCAAGCCCGAGATTAAAGAAGCTGTTGAGCAGCTTTTCGGCGTAAAGGTAGAGAAGGTTAACACAATTAACTGCAAGGGTCACAAGAGAACATACGGCCGCTTCCAGGGCTACACAGCATCTTGGAAAAAGGCAATCGTTACTCTTACTGAGGACTCAAAAACTATTGAATTCTTTGACGGAATGATGTAATAATCCCAAACGGTAATGTATGGAGTAAGTCATGCTCCGCTAAGCCGTTATTAAGGAGAGTGAAAACATGGCTATTAAAGTCTACAAACCGACTACTAATTCAAGAAGAAATACATCGGTTACAGATTATTCCGAGCTTTCAAAGGTTGCTCCCGAGAGAAGCCTTCTTGCACCTCTTAAAAAGAATGCAGGCCGTAACAGCTACGGAAGAATAACAGTTCGTCACAAGGGTGGCGGAAACAGAAGAAAGTACAGAATTATCGACTTCAAGAGAGATAAGCAGGGTGTTGCAACCGTACTTACTCTTGAATACGATCCCAACCGTTCGGCATTCATCGCACTTGTACAGTACGAAGACGGCGAGAAGAGATACATCCTCGCTCCCGTTGGTCTTAATGTAGGCGACAAGATTGAGTCAGGCGCTCAGGCTGACATCAAGGTTGGTAACGCTTTACAGCTTAAAGACATTCCTACCGGTACAATCGTTCACAATGTTGAGCTTTATCCCGGCAGAGGCGGCCAGCTTGCCCGTGCAGCAGGTAATGCAGCACAGCTTATGGCTAAAGAAAACGGCCTCGCACTTCTCAGACTGCCTTCAGGCGAATTGAGAAATGTTCCTGCTGACTGTATGGCAACAATCGGTACTGTAGGTAATACAGATCACGAGAATGTTAAAATCGGTAAGGCAGGACGCACCCGTCACTTAGGCATCAGACCTACAGTTCGTGGTTCTGTTATGAACCCGAATGACCACCCCCACGGCGGTGGTGAAGGTAAATCACCTATCGGTCGTCCCGGTCCCTGCACACCGTGGGGCAAGCCTGCTCTCGGTTATAAGACCAGAGATAAGAAGAAGGCTTCTAACAAGATGATCGTTAAACGCCGTAACGGTAAATAATTGAAGGGAGTGTAGATTATGTCAAGAAGTACAAAAAAAGGCCCTTATGTAGCTCCTAAGCTGCTTGCAAGGGTAGAAGAAATGAACAAGAACGGCGAAAAAATCGTTCTTAAGACATGGAGCCGCAGCTCTACTATATTCCCCGCCTTCGTTGGTCATACTTTCGCAGTTCATGACGGCAGAAAGCATGTTCCGGTTTATGTAACGGAGGATATGGTTGGTCATAAGCTCGGCGAATTTGCACCGACAAGAACCTTCAGAGGTCATGCCGGTTCAAAGACATCAAATAACGGTAAATAATCAGCGAAAGGAGTGTATTAACTAATGGAAGCAACGGCAAAGGTTACAAACTTACGAATTGCACCCAGAAAGGTTAAAATCGTACTTGATTTAATCAGAAACAAGCCTTGCGATGAAGCATTAGCTATTCTCAAGTACACACCTAAGGCTGCGTGTGAACCGCTTGAAAAGCTTTTGAAATCAGCAATGGCAAATGCAGAAAATAAAGATATGGACACTTCAAGACTCTATGTTGCAGAGTGCCGTGTCGATCAGGGCCCCACACTCAAGAGAATTAGACCCAGAGCACAGGGCCGTGCATTCAGAATCAACAAAAAGACTTCGCACATTTCTCTTGTGCTTAAAGAAGCAGAATAAGTGAGGAGGAGGTAATACAATGGGACAGAAAATAAATCCTACCGGTCTTAGAATCGGCGTTATTAAGGATTGGGAATCACGCTGGTACTGTGATAAGAAAAATTTCGGCGATACACTCGTATCTGACGATAAGCTCCGTAAGTATCTCCTCAAGACACTTGCACCCGCAGGTGTTCCGAAGGTTGAAATCGAGAGAGATGCTAAGAGAGTAAGAGTTAACATTCACTGTGCAAAGCCCGGTATGGTTATCGGTAAAGGCGGCGCAGAGATTGAAAAGCTCAAGGAGACCTGCCAGTCAATGCTTGGCGACGGCAAAGAGGTTTTCGTTAACATTATTGAAATCAAGCAGCCCGACTTGAACGCTCAGCTTGTAGCAGAGAGCATTGCTTCACAGCTTGAAAGAAGAATTTCCTTCAGAAGAGCTCTTAAGCAGGCAATCGGCAGAGCAATGAAGCTCGGCGCAAAGGGTATCAAGACCCAGGTTAGCGGCAGACTCGGCGGTGCAGAAATTGCCCGTTCAGAGACTTATCATGAGGGTACTATCCCGCTTCAGACAATCCGTGCAGACATCGACTACGGCTTTGCAGAGGCAAAGACAACTTACGGCCGTATCGGCGTTAAGGTTTGGCTTTATAAGGGTGAGGTACTTCACGAGAGCCGCAGATCTCGCAGAGAAGGAGGCACAAAATAATGCTTTTACCTAAGAGAGTTAAATACCGCAGAGTTCAGAGAGGTCGTTTGACCGGTAAAGCCCTGAGAGGTAATAAGGTTACTTACGGTGAGTACGGTCTTGTGGCTACCGAACCTGCGTGGATTACAGCAAATCAAATTGAGGCAGCCCGTATTGCTATGACAAGATATATCAAGCGTGGCGGTCAGGTTTGGATAAAGATTTTCCCGGATAAGCCGATTACTGAGAAGCCGGCTGAAACCCGAATGGGTTCAGGTAAAGGTTCACCTGAGTATTGGGTAGCAGTAGTTAAGCCCGGCAGAGTTCTTTTTGAAATCGCCGGTGTTCCGGAGGAAACAGCCCGTGAGGCTATGCGTCTTGCAGCTAACAAGCTTCCTATCAAGTGCAAGTTTGTTACAAAGGCAGAGCAGCAGGAAGAGGATGGTGAGCAATAATGAAAGCAAGTGAAATCAGAAAACTCTCTCCCTCGGAGTTGGATGCTAAACTCTTAGAGTTAAAGGACGAGCTTTTTAAGTTACGCTTCCAGCAGGCCATCAACCAGCTCGATAATCCAATGCGCATTAACGCCGTAAAGAAGGATATCGCAAGAGTTAAGACAGTTATCCGTGATATCGAATTACACGGCGCACAAGGCTAAGGAAAGGGAGGACAATCATAATGAGTGAAAGAAATCTCAGAAAAACTCAGGTTGGTATCGTTACAAGCGATAAGATGGACAAAACTGTTGTTATTTCAATTAAGGACAGAGTTCAGCATCCGCTTTACAAAAAGATTGTCAACCGTACAGTTAAAATCAAGGCTCATGACGAGAACAATGAGTGCGGCATAGGCGACAAGGTTCTTGTTATGGAAACCCGTCCTCTCTCAAAGGATAAGAGATGGCGTGTTGTAGAAATCATCGAGAAAGCGAAATAATTTTCTAAGGAGGAATGTACTGTGGTACAACAGCAAAGTTACCTCAAGGTTGCCGATAACACCGGTGCTAAAGAAATTATGTGCATTCGTGTACTCGGTGGCTCAGGCAGAAGGTATGCTAATATAGGAGATGTTATTGTAGCATCTGTTAAAAAAGCAGCACCCGGCGGCGTTGTTAAAAAAGGCGATGTTGTTAAGGCAGTTGTCGTAAGAACACATAAGGGTGTTCGCAGAGATGACGGTACTTACATCCGTTTTGACGAAAACGCAGCAGTGCTCATAAAAGACGACAAGACCCCCAGAGGCACCCGTATCTTTGGGCCGGTAGCAAGAGAGCTTCGTGATAAGGATTATATGAAGATCCTTTCGCTTGCTCCCGAAGTGCTTTAATGGAGGTACGCAAGATGAATAATAAAGTTCATGTTAAAACAGGTGATACCGTTGTTGTTATCAACGGTAAGAACCGTGGCAAGCAGGGCAAGGTTATGCAGGTAAGCCCCAAGGAGCGCAAGGTCATCGTTGAAGGCGTTAACATGGTTACTAAGCATGTTAAGCCCCGTCAGATGGGTGAGCCCGGCGGACTTATCAAGGCAGAGGCTGCTCTCTATGCCGATAAGGTTCAGTTAATTTGCCCCAAGTGCGGTAAGGCTACAAGAGTTGGCCATGAAGGCACAGGCAAAGACAAGAAGCGTGTCTGCAAAAAGTGCGGCGCTCAGTTTGAATAAGGGAGGGACATAACTAATGGCAGCAAGACTTAGAGAATACTACAAATCAGAAGTTGCACCTGCACTTCAGAAGAAGTTCGGCTACAAGAGTGTTATGCAAATCCCGAAGCTTGACAAGATAATCATCAATGTCGGATGCGGCGAAGCAAAGGACAATTCAAAGGTTGTTTCAGCAATTATGAATGACCTTTCAATCATCACAGGCCAGAAGCCTGTTGAGTGTAAGGCTAAGAAGTCAGTTGCTAACTTTAAAATCCGTGAGGGTATGACTATCGGCGTTAAGGTAACACTCCGTGGCGAGAGAATGTACGAATTCTTAGACAGATTCTTCAATCTCGCATTACCGAGAGTTCGTGACTTCAGAGGTATCAACCCCAATTCCTTTGACGGCAGAGGTAACTACTCAATGGGCGTTAAGGAACAGTTGATTTTCCCTGAAATCGAGTATGATAAGATAGACGCAGTTCGTGGAATGGACATTTGCTTCGTTACAACTGCTAACACAGACGAAGAGGCGAGAGAGCTCTTATCACTTATGGGCGCTCCGTTCGAGAAATAAGGAGGGATAACAAGTGGCAAAGACATCAATGAAGATTAAGGCAGCTCGTCCTGCTAAGTATTCAACAAGAGAGCACAACAGATGCAAAATCTGCGGCAGACCACATGCTTATCTCCGTAAGTACGGCGTATGCCGTATCTGCTTCAGAAAGTTAGCACACGCAGGTCAGATTCCCGGCGTAAAGAAAGCAAGCTGGTAAGAGCGATTGCAAAGGAGGAAATAGTATGCAAATCTCTGATACCATCGGTGATATGCTCACAAGAATCCGCAATGCGAATTCCGCAAAGCATGACACGGTGAAGATTCCTGCATCAAACATGAAGAAGGCAATTGCTCAGATTCTTGTTGATGAAGGCTATATTAAAGGTTTCAAGGTTGAGGACGATGGCAAACAGGGCGTTATTGAGGTTGAACTCAAGTACGGTCCCAACAAGTCATCCGTAATCACCGGATTGCGCAGAGTTTCCAAGCCCGGTCTGCGTATATATACAGATTGCGAAAATATGCCTAAGGTTATGAAGGGCCTCGGCATTGCAATCCTTTCCACATCAAAGGGCATTATGACAGATAAGGAAGCTCGCAAGGCTAATGTTGGCGGCGAGGTTCTCGCATTCATCTGGTAAGGAGGTCACAGTATGTCAAGAATCGGCAGACAGCCTATCGCTGTTCCCGCAGGCGTCGAGGTTAAAATCGACGGCAGTACTGTTACCGTTAAGGGCCCCAAGGGTACTCTTACCAGAACAGTACACAACAATATGAAGGTTGAGCTCAACGGTGCTGAAGTTACAGTTACCCGTCCTGACGAGACAAACCTTAACAAATCACTCCACGGTTTAACCCGTACACTTATTGCCAATATGGTTAAGGGTGTTACAGAAGGTTATTCAAAGGAGCTTGAAATCAACGGTGTCGGCTACCGTGCGCAGAAGCAGGGCAAGGACCTTGTTATGAACATCGGTTACTCACATCAGGTTACAATGTCTGAAATTGAAGGCATTACAATCGATGTACCCGCACCGAACAAAATCGTTATTTCCGGTCCTGACAAGCAGAAGGTTGGTCAGTTCGCAGCAGAGGTTCGTGAAAAGCGTCCCCCCGAGCCGTACAAGGGCAAGGGCATCAAGTATGTTGACGAGCATATCCGCCGCAAGGAAGGTAAAGCCGGTAAAGGCGGAAAATAATAAAAGGAGTGTTTTTAAATGGTTAATAGACCTGACAGCAATAAAGCAAGACTTAAGCGTCATGCCAGAGTTCGCTCAAAGATTAAAGGCACAGCTGAGTGCCCACGCCTTGATGTTTTCCGTTCTCTCCAGAACATCTATGCTCAGTTGATTGACGACACAACAGGTACAACACTTGTTGCAGCATCTTCAACAGAGAAGGATTTTAAGGATTACGGCGGAAATAAAGAGGCTGCTCGCAAGGTAGGAGCTAAGTTAGCAGAAAGAGCCTTGGAGAAGAACATCAAAGATGTTGTTTTCGACAGAGGCGGTTATGTATATCACGGCAGAGTTCAGGAACTCGCTGAAGGCGCTCGTGAGGGCGGCTTGAACTTCTAAGAAAGGAGAACAGAAAATGGCAAAATTGATTGATGCTTCAACATTGGAGCTTGAGGAAAAAGTTGTTTCCATCAACCGTGTATCCAAGACTGTTAAGGGCGGCCGTATTATGAAGTTCTCCGCATTAGTAGTTGTTGGCGACGGCAACGGAATCGTTGGTTTCGGTATCGGTAAGTCATCCGAAGTTCCGGACGCTATCCGTAAGGGTATTGAGGATGCTAAGAAGAACCTTATCAAGGTTGCTTTGAAGGGTACTACAATTCCTCATGAAATTATTGGTAAATTCGGCGCAGGCGTTGTTCTTATGAAGCCTGCAGCAGCAGGTACCGGCGTTATCGCAGGCGGTCCTGTCCGTGCGGTTGTTGAAGTAGTAGGCATTAAGGACATTCGTTCAAAGGCTCTTCGTTCAAACAACCCCTGCAATGTAGTAAGAGCTACTATCGACGGTTTGTCAAAGCTTCGCAATGTTGACGAGGTTGCAGCAATCCGTGGTAAGTCTGCTAAAGAAATTTTAGGTTAAGGAGCGTGTGAAGAATGGCTAATGTAACAGTTACTCTTAAGAAGAGCCTTATCGGCTCAAAGAAGGACCAGATTGCCACAGCTCACGCACTTGGTCTTAAGAAAATCGGGGACAAGTCAGTACAGCCTGACAATCCTCAGACACAGGGTAAGATTAAAAAGATTTCTCATCTTATCGATGTAACAGAAGGCTAAGGAGGTGCGACAGATATGAAATTGCACGAACTTTCACCCGCAGAAGGCTCTAAGAAGAGCGTTAAGCGTATCGGCAGAGGTCCCGCATCAGGTCAGGGCAAAACAGCCGGTAAGGGCCATAAGGGTCAGAAGGCAAGAGCAGGCAGAGGTATGCGTGCCGGTTTTGAAGGCGGTCAGATGCCCTTGCAGAGAAGACTTCCCAAGCGTGGTTTCAACAACATTTTCGCAAAGGAAATCGCAACAGTTAATGTATCAGCTCTTGACAAGACCTTTGAGGACGGAGCAACAGTTGATATTGAAGCACTTATCAATGCCGGTCTTATTAAGAAGGCACTTGACGGTGTAAAGGTACTTGGTAACGGAGAAATCAGCAAAAAGCTTAATGTTAAGGTTAATGCTTATTCCGATTCGGCTAAGCAGAAAATCGAGGCAGCCGGCGGAAAGGCTGAGGTGATCTGAAGTGCTTAAGACTTTCGTAAATGCATGGAAGGTTGCAGACCTTCGTAAGAAGATTATCTACACAGCATTTATTATTCTTGTATTCAGAATCGGTTCAGCAATCCCCGTTCCGTTCGTTGACATTCAGGGCGGTATCATTTCCGATCCGAATGCAAACAACTTTATGACATATCTCAGTATGATGACAGGTGATGCGTTTAACTACGGTACGCTGTTTGCAATGTCAATCACACCGTACATCAATTCATCAATTATCATACAGCTTCTCACAGTAGCTATTCCTTATCTTGAGAAGCTCGCCAAAGAAGGTGAAGAGGGCAGAAAGAAAATTGCAACAATTACCCGTTATGTAACCGTACTTTTGGCGCTTATGCAGAGTACAGCTTATTTCTTCTATATCCGTTCACAGGGTTATCTTGTTACGGATGCTAACGGTTTGAAATACACAGGCTTCTGGGCTGTATTCCAGGCAATCACAATTATTCTTTGCTACACAGCAGGTTCAACCTTTATTATGTGGTTGGGCGAGCAGATAAACGAAAAGGGTATCGGAAACGGTATTTCAATCATCCTTTTTGCAGGTATCGTTTCAAGAATGCCCACAATGCTCTATCAGCTTTATTCATACTTTGATAAGGGCGGCGTTTACTACGCACTCGTTCCGATTGCAGCGGTTTCTCTTATACTTATGGTTGCTTTCATCGTTTGGATGGACAACGCAGAGAGAAGAATACCTGTTCAGTACGCAAAAAGAGTTGTCGGCAGAAAGATGTACGGCGGTCAGAATACACACATGCCTATCAAGGTTAATATGTGCGGCGTTCTTCCCATCATCTTCGCTTCTTCAATTCTTTCATTACCGCCCACAATCAATATGTTCGTTGATGTTTCAAACAGCAAGTTCTGGACCGGCTTCTTCAGCATATTTGAACAGACACACTGGGCATATGTAATTATGTATTTTGCATTGATTATATTCTTTGCATATTTCTACTCGGCAATTCAGTACAATCCCATTGAGATGGCAAATAACATCCGTAAGAACAGCGGCGCTGTTCCGGGTATCCGTCCCGGCAAGCCCACTTCGGATTACATCACCAAGGTTTTGTCAAGACTTACACTCGTAGGCGCTTTGCTTCTTTCAGTAGTTGCATTGTTCCCGATTCTGTTCTCACAGATCACGGCTGCATTCAAGCACCCCGTAAGCCTTTCACTCGGCGGTACATCAATAATCATTTTGGTCGGTGTTGCTCTTGAAACAGTTAAGCAGCTTGAAAGCCAGATGATGATGCGTCATTACAAGGGATTCCTTGACTGATAAAAAAGGAGATTGTTATGAACCTTATACTTTTAGGTGCACCCGGAGCAGGTAAGGGCACACAGGCTGAAAAAATTTGTGAGCGTCTTTCAATTCCTGCTGTTTCAACGGGCAACATACTCCGTGAGGCTATGGCTAACGGAACAGAGATGGGGCTTAAGGCAAAATCCTTTATTGATGCCGGTCAGCTCGTTCCCGACGAGGTTGTAATCGGTATCATAAACGACAGACTTAAAGAAGACGACTGTAAAAACGGTTTTATTCTTGACGGTTTTCCGAGAACAATTCCTCAGGCTGAGGCTCTCGACAGGATGAATGTCAGAATTGACAGAGTAATCGACATCGAGGTCCCCGACGAGAAAATTGCTTCAAGACTTTCGGGCAGACGCGTATGCTTAAAGTGCGGAGCAACATATCATACGGAATTTAAAAAGCCGAAGGCTGAGGGTATTTGTGATGTTTGCGGTGACAATTTAGTTCAGCGCAAGGACGATATGCCTGAGACGGTGCTCGACAGATTGAAAACATATCACGAGCAGACAGAGCCGTTAAAGGATTTTTATGAGAAGAAGGGAATTCTTCACATAGTAGAAGGTCAGAAGAATGTGGAAGATACCACAGCTCTTACCTTCAAAGCATTGGAGGATTAAGCATGATAGTGCTGAAAACCGCAAGAGAGTTAGAGCTTATAAGAAAGGCTTGTATAATCTCAGCGGAGGCATTACAGGTGGCAGGCGAGGCAGTTAAGCCGGGTGTTACCACTTGGGAAATTGACAAAATAGCGTACGATTACATCAAGAAGCAAGGCGCTGAGCCGAACTTCCTTCATCTGTACGGGTTCCCTGCCACTGCATGCATTTCCATAAATGATGAGGTCATTCACGGCATTCCGAGCAAAAAGTGCGTGATTAAAGAGGGCGATATCGTCAGTATCGACCTCGGAGCTAAGGTCGACGGTTATAACGGCGACAATGCTGCCACATTTGCGGCGGGTAATATATCCGAAAACGCAAAGCGGCTGTGCGATGTGACTGAGAAAAGCCTTTATTTAGGCATTGAACAGGCAATTGCGGGCAACAGAATCGGCGATATAGCGTGGGCAATCCAGAGCTATTGTGAGGAGAACGGCTACGGCGTTATAAGGGAATACACCGGACATGGCGTCGGAGCTAAGCTGCATGAAGACCCCAGCGTACCGAATTTCGGCACTCCCGGCAGAGGAGTGCGCCTGTTACCGGGAATGGTTATTGCAATAGAGCCGATGATTACAGAAGGCTCAAGAGCAATAAAACAGTTGTCTGACGGCTGGACCGTCAAGACGAAAGACGGTAAGCTCGCAGCGCATTTTGAGCATACAATAGCAATTACACCAAGCGGTCCGCAGATTTTAACGAAAATAAGATAGGTGGATTATGTTGGGAAAAGGTGCAGTTGCAGTATCACTCAGAGGCAAAGATAAAGACAGTATCTTATGCGTTGTGGCTGTCGATGAAAAGGGTGTATGGGTGTGTGACGGCAGAAAAAGGCGTTTGGAAAACCCAAAGCTTAAAAATCCGAAGCACCTCAAAGCACTTGACAGAGCATTATCCGAAGAGCAGATGCGAACGGATAAGCAGTTAAGAAAAGCGTTAAACTTTAATCCGGAGGCTTAAACATGTCAAAACAGGATATGATTGAAATTGAAGGTACAGTCGTTGAAGCATTACCTAACGCAGTATTTCAGGTAGAGCTTGAAAACGGTCACCAAATCATGGCTCACATTTCCGGCAAGTTAAGGATGAATTTCATCCGCATACTTCCGGGCGACAAAGTGACGGTTGAAATTTCGCCATATGACCTCACTCGTGGGCGTATTACATGGCGTTCAAAGTAAGAAACAGTTAATTTATTAGGAGGTATTCAAAAATGAAAGTCAGACCTTCTGTCAAAAAAATGTGCGATAAGTGCAAAATCATCAAGCGCAAGGGTAAGGTAATGGTTATCTGTGAAAACCCGAAGCACAAGCAGCGTCAGGGCTGATTGAAGCTGATGACTGTATCGTTGTTAAAGATCTAAACAACGATATCAAGCTTATCTCGGACAAAGAAATGGGTTTATTACCCAACTATTTAATGGAGGTGCAACTCTAAATGGCACGAATTTCAGGTGTTGATTTACCGAGAGATAAGAGAGTCGAGATCGGACTCACATATATCTATGGTATCGGCAGAAAAACTGCAAGCGACATTATTGCCGCAACAGGCGTAAATCCCGACACTCGTGTTAAGGATTTAACCGAAGAAGATGTAGCAAAGCTTCGTGAGTATATTGAGCACAATATCAAGGTTGAAGGTGACCTTCGCCGTGACACAGCTTTCGACATCAAAAGATTAGTAGAAATCGGTTGCTACCGTGGTATCCGTCATCGTAAGGGTCTTCCCGTAAGAGGCCAGACCTCAAAGAACAATGCCCGTACACGCAAGGGACCGAAGAAGACAATCGCTAACAAGAAGAAGTAAGAGGAGGGATTTGTAAATGGCTACCAAAGCAACAGCTAAAAAGGGTTCACGCAAGCGTCGTGAACGCAAGAACATTGAAAAAGGTGCAGCTCATATTCAATCCACCTTCAACAACACAATAGTTACTATAACAGATGTACAGGGCAACGCAGTTTCATGGGCATCAGCAGGTGAGATGGGCTTCAGAGGTTCTAAGAAGTCTACTCCTTTCGCAGCACAGACCGCAGCTGAAACAGCAGCCAAGATTGCAGTTGACCACGGTATGAAGACTATCGAGGTTTATGTTAAGGGCCCCGGTTCAGGCCGTGAAGCAGCAATCCGTGCATTGCAGACAGCAGGCTTAGAGGTAACAATGATTAAGGATGTTACTCCTATTCCTCATAACGGCTGTCGTCCGCCTAAGAGAAGGCGTGTTTGATTTGTTAAAGGAGGAATTGTTAAATGGCTAGAAATATGCAGCCCGTAGCTAAGCGTTGTAAGGCTCTCGGTCTTTCACCTGCTGTTTTAGGTTATTCGAAGAAGGAAACTATTCGTAACCCTAAGGGCACAATGAGAAGAAAGAAGTCTGAATACGCTACTCAGCTCAACGAAAAGCAAAAGGTTAAGTTTATTTACGGTATGCTCGAAAAGCAGTTCCGTTCATATTATGAAAAGGCAGCTAAAATGCAGGGCAAAACAGGTGAAAACCTTCTTGTTCTTTGCGAGCGCCGCCTTGACAATGTAGTTTTCCACCTTGGCTTTGCAACCACACGCCGTCAGGCTCGTCAGCTTGTTACACACGGTCATTTCACCGTTGACGGTAAAAAGGTTGATATTCCTTCATATCAGGTAAAGCCCGGTCAGGTAATCGCAGTAAAAGAGAAGAGTCGTTCATCAGCTCTCTTCCAGGCTCTTACAGGTGAGGACGCTCCGTTCATCACAGTTCCTGCTTGGTTAGAGAAGGACGCTAATGAGCTTAAGGGTACAGTTGTTAGAATGCCCGAGCGTGACGATATTGACTATCCTGTTGAGGAGCACCTTATTGTCGAGCTCTATTCAAAATAATAGCTTTATACGACTTATACGAATTATTATTAGTTCGATTATTGAAAATAAGGAGGCTTTTGAATGATAGGAATTGATAAGCCCAGCATTGAAGCTCTCGATTTAACCGAAGACGGCGTTTATGGCAAATTTGTCATGGAGCCGTTGGAGAGAGGCTACGGCACAACAATAGGCAACTCGCTTCGCCGTGTTTTGCTTTCTTCACTCCCCGGTTATGCAATTACATCTGTTAAGATTGACGGTGTGCTTCACGAGTTTTCCGCTATTGACGGCGTAAAAGAGGATGTTACAGAAATCGTTCTTAACTTAAAGGGTGTAATTCTTAAAATTCATGGAGACGGTCCCAAGACTATCTACATTGATGCAAGCGGTAAATGCGAAGTTACAGCAGGCGACATCAAGGCTGATTCGGATGTTGAGATTCTCAACCCCGACCACCATATTGCAACTCTCTCAGACGGCGCAGTTCTTAAAATGGAATTAACCGCTGACAAGGGCAGAGGCTATGTTTCTGCTGAAAGAAATAAGCAGATGATGCAGCCGATTATCGGTGTCATTGCTATTGATTCAATTTATACACCTGTGTTAAAGGTTAACTACACGGTTGAAAATACCCGTGTCGGCCAGATTACAGACTACGACAAGCTTTCACTTGAGTGCTGGACCGATGGCACAATCTCCGCTCAGGAGGCTGTTTCACTCGGTGCAAAAATTCTCAATGAGCATCTTAATCTCTTTATTGAGCTTTCAGAGGAAGCAAGCAACACAGAGGTTATGGTAGTTAAGTCAGACGACGGCAAGGGCAAGACCCTGGAAATGACTATTGAAGAACTTGACCTTTCGGTTCGTTCATTCAACTGCTTGAAGAGAGCAGGCATTAACACGGTTGAAGACTTGATAAGCAAAACAGAGGAAGATATGATGAAGGTGAGAAACCTTGGCAGAAAATCTCTTGACGAGGTTGTCGCTAAGCTTGCCTCACTTGGCTTCACTCTTCACAAGGAAGACGAATAAAAGGAGTGAATTTAAATGCCCGGTACAAGAAAACTCGGCAGACCTACCGATCACCGTAGAGCTATGCTCAGAGGCTTGGTAACATACTTGTTCGAAAACGGCAAGGTTGAAACAACTGTTACAAGGGCTAAGGAAGTTCGTGCAATGGCAGAAAAAATGATTACCATTGCTAAGACTAACACCTTACACTCAAGAAGACAGGTTCTTGCATATGTTACGAAAGAGGATGTTGTTAAGAAGCTGTTCGACGAGATAGCACCTAAGTATCAGGATGTTAACGGCGGTTATACCCGCATTATAAAGACAGGCACACGCAGAGGCGACGCAGCAGAGATGGCAATCATTGAGCTTGTTGAGCCGAAGGCAGCAGAGGAAAAGCCTGTTAAGAAGACTGCTTCAAGAGCAGCAAAAAAGACCACATCAACCAAGAAGGCTGCTCCCAAGGCAGAGGAAAAGGTTGAAGAGGTTAAAGAGGAAGCAGCAGCTGTTGTTGAAGAAGCAGCAGAGGAAGCTCCCGCAGCAGTTGAAGAGGCAGCTGAGGAAGTTGCTGACGCAGCAGAAGAGGCTGTTGAGGCAGCCGCAGAAGCTACAGAGGAAGCTGCTGAATAATTCAATCAATTACAAAAATTTCCCCGTTCAAATGAACGGGGAGTTTTTGTTAGGTAATAAGTAATAGTGAAGAAGTATTGGTTTAACCTTGCCCCTGGTCAACAATAACCCACTTTCCCGCAAACTTTCTTAAGACGAACTGCCACGAATAGTCGCAATCATTTTCAAATCCGTCATAACTTGCCGTGCTGCCGGTTTCAAATTCACAATCTAAAACAATAGTGCTTTCAGAGTTTTGGGACCATGAATAAATAGACTCGTTTACACATTGTTCATCGCCTGCGTATCTTATCTCAAGAAGTCTGCAGTCACGGTAGAACAGAGCAAAGTGTTTTATTACATGGTTAATTGCCTCATCTATTTCCTTTTGAGAATGAATTTCCGAGGGAACATAAGTAACCCAACATGAATCAACATTTCCGCCTGTTGTTGACTGGCTTATTAAATAAATACAAAAAGGAAAAACTACATAATGGCACAGTAAAACTACTGAAATTATAATCGCAATAATTTTAATTCTCTTTTTTGCTTTTTCGTACATCGGTTTGTATGCCGACTGTTCGTCGATATTAGGAACAGGAGCTTGCTCAATAACGGGGTTTGACAGCAACTCACACAGTTCGTTAATGGTTTTTGGCTCATATTCAAGTACGCTTTCCATAACCGATATGTTTTCTGTCTGTGTTTTTGAGTTTTCTTTTGAGCGCTTAATGTTTTCTTTGAGTGCACAGGTTATATCAGCTTTGCCGTCAAAAAAGTCTTTAATATCCTTTATAGAAAAATCGTACTTTCTCAACAGCGCAATCTGCTTTAAACGCTTAACATCATTTTCGGTGTAGTCGTAGGATTTTCTGCCTGTGTAGCTTTCGGAGAATTTTTCAGGCACAAAAACTCCGTCCGAAATGTAGTAACGGATAGTCCTTTCGGATATGTCTGTCGCCGAAGCCAGCTCCTTTAATTTCATAAAATCACCTCTGTCTGCCCTAATTATAAGTTAGACAGTAGGTGTCAAGTCAATATGTTTTTGAAAAATTTTATAACAAACTCAAATCAGCTTTACAAATTTGAGTTTGTTGAGGTCGTTGATTTTGGGATTTTACGGCGTATATCTACCGCTCCCTCCCCGAGGGAGCTGCCGAACGCAAGTGAGGCTGAGGGAGTTTTTTGTTGATTTAATTACT
>ONBD01000018.1:24698-28428 GCA_900315985.1 uncultured Eubacteriales bacterium
CTCCCCCAGTCATTTTGCTTCGCAAAATGCCAGCCCCCTCTGAGATGGGGCGGTAGTTGTTCTTTTCAACTTTGCATCACCCCTACAAACTCCGATTTACCTCAGTGAAACAAATTGTTGTATTATAACAAAAAATAATGTATAATATTACATATATTTTTTACATGGAGGAAGATATGGACAGCTACGAAAAGTTTTTACTTGTTTTGAATATATATTATTCTGTTATCATATTCCTTTTCGGAATTTGCATAGGCAGCTTTTTAAATGTGCTTATTTACCGAATTCCTATCGGAATGGATTTCAAAAAAGGCTCGTCAATCTGTACCACCTGCAAGCATCCGCTAAAATGGTATGATTTGTTTCCGCTGTTCAGCTGGCTGTTTTTAAGGGGCAAATGCCGTTACTGCGGCGCTAAAATTTCTGCTATTTACCCCATAGTAGAGAGTATAACGGGCATTATGTTTGTAATGTGCTTCGTATTCTGCACAGGCTGTCATTTAAGGCTCAGCCTGATAGGCTATTTTGCGGTCTGCTGTGCGCTTGTGGTAATTTTCTGTATCGACTGGAAGCATATGTTCATACCCGATTCTATGTGGATTACAATCCTTTTAGGCGGTATTGTCATTTATATTGACTCGCTTATTCAGAACGGCTGGCAGAAAAATGAGCTTATATCAAGAATTGTCGGCGCATTCGCAGTCAGCGTGCTTTTCTACCTTATAGATTATCTGAAGCCTGATTCAATAGGCGGCGGCGACATAAAGCTTATGTTTGCTGCAGGCTTCGTTTTGGGCGGCGTAAAAACCCTGTTTGCGCTTTTGATTGCAGGTCTTGTCGGAACAATTTTTCTTATTCTTACCAACACACTTAAAAAGGAGAATATGAAAAAGCAGGTGCCCTTCGGTCCTCACCTTACAGTCGGCATTTTTATTTCAATGCTTTTCGGTGATTTGCTTATAAACTGGTACACAGGCTTGTTTGCATAAAGTATTCGGCGGAGAATTTACTTCTCCGCTTGTATATTGTGATATAGCTATGAGTTCAAACGAAAACAACAGCTTAATATGCCCTTACCGCAAAAAATGCGGCGGATGTCAGCTTCTCAATATGACATATGAGGAGCAGCTTTCGCATAAGCAAAAGACCGAAATCAGACTTTTGGGCAGCTTTTGCCATGTTGATGAAATAATCGGTATGGATTTTCCGTACAAATACAGAAATAAGGCGCAGTATGCCTTCGGTAACCGCAACGGCAAAATAATATGCGGTGTTTATCAGTCCTCAACGCATAAAATTGTCGACATTGAGGAATGTCTGCTCACCACAGACAAGGCAGACGAAATTGCGCTCACGGTTAAGAAGCTGTTGAAAAGCTTTAAGCTTCGTGCATATGACGAAAACACAAAAAGCGGATTTTTAAGACATCTGCTTATAAAAACGGGTTTTAAAAGCGGAGAAATAATGGTGGTGCTTGTAACGGGCACGCAAGAGTTTCCGAAAAAACGGTCATTTGTAAACGCTCTTTTAAAGGCGCACCCCGAAATTAAAACCGTAGTGCAGAATGTCAACAACCGCTTTACAAGTATGGTCTTAGGCTCAAAAAGCGAGGTGCTTTTCGGAGACGGTAAAATCACAGAGCAGCTTTGCGGACTCAGCTTCAGAATTTCACCGAAAGCGTTTTATCAGATTAACCCCATACAGACGGAGAATCTTTATAATACGGCGTTGAAGCTTGCTGATTTCAGGGGCGGCGAAAATATTATTGACGCCTACTGCGGCACGGGTACAATAGGACTTATTGCCTCGGGCAAGGTCGGGAGCGTTACGGGCGTTGAAATTAACGCTGATGCGGTCAAGGACGCAAAGGAAAATGCAAAGCTCAACGGCATTAAAAATATAAAATTCTATACCGCCGACGCAGGCGAATTTATGACAGCCGTTGCGGCAGAGAAAACAAAGGTTGACGCTGTCATTATGGACCCTGCAAGAGCAGGCGCAGATATTCCGTTTCTCTCGTCACTTGTAAGTCTGAAGCCTGAAAAGGTGATTTATATTTCGTGCAACCCCGAAACGCTGAAAAGGGATTTGCACTATCTTGTGAAAAACGGATATAAAGTCAAAAAAATTCAGCCTGTCGATATGTTTCCGCATACGGAGCACGTTGAGACGGTTGTTCAGTTGGTTAGAAAAAAGCCCGATACATATATCGACATTACCGTTGATATGGACGAGCTGGATTTAACATCATCCGAAGCAAAGGCAACCTATGATGAAATAAAAGATTACATATTCGATAAACATTGTATAAAAGTATCTTCGCTTTATGTTGCTCAGGTAAAGCAAAAGCACGGTATTATCGAAAGAGATTGTTACAACAATCCCAAAAAAGATAACCCAAAGCAGCCTCAATGCCCGCCGGAAAAAGTAAAGTTGATTGAGGAAGCATTACGACATTTTAAGATGATACCTTAATCACATAGCAGAAAGGCATCAATCGAGCCTGTGGTGTTAATGTCAAAAAAAGATAAATAGGAGTCAGAAAGTGGCGTATTTCCGGACTTTTTCGGAAGTTAGGACAAAAAGCCTGACTGCTGAAAAAGCCCGGTTATTTTATATGGAAATATATCTACTGCGAAAAGGTGTGTCAGGTTGTGACCTCGGATTAGATAACGCAAATTGAGTTAGTGGATTAGATGTTAAGGGAAGGTGTTGATAAGAAATGTCCAAATCATCAACAGATGATATGATTCAATTTATGTCGCAGTATTCATTGGAAAGCGTGCTGTCTGGGATAATTGAAATGCAAATGCTTCTTTATGGGCATGATGATACGTTCATTCCAGCTGCAGAATATCTGGCAGCGAATGCATTATATGCATGCAAAGAAAAAGGTGCTAAGGATTTCATGTGGCATGACTATGAATTGTTAGAACAATATTCGAAAAACTCTTTTGTCCCTAATGTAGAACAGCTTTTTTCGGATACGTTGAAAATGGTGAATGCCAGTGATGATGAAAAACAACAATTCCTTCAGTCAAAAATGATGCAGTCAATTGCTGGAGGTAGCCAGACGATTATATGCTCCGCTTGACACTTCTATGAAGGAGGTCTTGGGCTTTTCATATACATCATACGAAATAGTGCTTAGATATATTTTTTCTCAATATGGGTTAAGAATTGCGGAAGCTTATAAAGAGAAGTACAAGTTAAAAACAATGGTTAGAGCTCTGATGGGAAAGTCTGAACCTTGGCTTCCAAGTATTAAATCGGGTTATATTTTTAGAATCAGTAAATCTGACTTAAAAGTCCAAATAGGCGATGAAGTAAACGAAATGTGTGATTATTTGTGTGTCAAAGCCTATGATAGCGATTTTAAGAAAGCAGAATTTAATGATTTTAAGATTCTTATATCGAAACCATTTGTTGATTTTGGCGACTACATATATATGCCGCTGTTATTTTCAACTTTGATGAACATCCCTAAGCAATTTCATTATACCTTTATTGCAGAAAAAGTATTTGATAATCGAACAACAGGCATATATACAGGAAACCGTGGGGATGTTATAGAAGAGTTAACATCTTCCTATTTAGAAAGATTACTGGACAAAGAAAAAATATATTGTAGTTTATCTTATTTGGATGAGGACGGTGAAGCTGATGTAACTACAGTCACTTCAGAAGGGATGTTATTTTGTGAGTGTAAGAGTAAGATAATTACATTGAA
>ONBD01000012.1 GCA_900315985.1 uncultured Eubacteriales bacterium
CGTGAATCGCCCCTACAGGTTTGTTATTCTTCGCAATTATCAATTACCACGCCAAACTCAAATTTATCAAAAAATCAAAGCAGCAGGGCGAAAGCTCTGCTGCTTTGTGCGTAGTATACTGTTTGTCACAGCGATATACTGCCTTTTAAAATCCGCATTAACCGTTAGGTGTTACGGCGTCTGAAACGGCTTCGCCCACACCTGTTGCGGCATCATGGACTGCGTCAGCCGCACCTGTTACAAGGTCGCCCACGGCATTGCCTGCGCCCGACACTGCCTCGCCTGCTGCATTGCCCAAATCAGAGGCTACCTCGCCTGCTCTGTTACCTGCTTCGGTTACGGCATTTTCCATTCTGCTGTTGGTGGTGTTTGCATTATTGCTTACCGCCTTGTTGCCTACTGCACCGTCCTCTTTTCTGCCGCATGCCACAAGCAGAAGCGTGCAGACAAGAATTACTGCGCTGATTATGATTATACTCTTTTTCATAGCTTTCTCCTTTCTTTTCGGACATATTTATTTTAACCCGAAATATATTTTTTATTATTATTTTGTCAATATTCCGCCGTCAGCGTGAAGAAGAATTAAAATATTGTCCTCCATACCCGTCGCTGTGTCTATATACACAAGAAATTCCTGTCCGCTGTCATTTACACAGCGAAATTCATAGCAGTCCTGCTCTGTGGCATATTCTGTGGGAATTATTGCTCTTTTACAGGCAATTTCCTTTAAAAGCGGACTTAATTTGCTTCTCGCTTCGCTCTCTGTGATTTTCGGCTCGGGGAAATCCCTCTGAATGTGATTCATAATAAAGCCCGAAGCGTCAAAGCTTAAAACATTGCCCGTTTCAAGACTTATGCTGACCTTAATTAAATCTGCATAGCAGGTAATGCCGTTTTGCACCGAGGCAAAGTTTATTGTGGCTATGCCGTCATTGACGGAATAGTAGTTGTCCTCCATATAAAGATAGCCTCTGCTGTCAAGAAATGCCCGTGCGTTTTCTGTTGCCTGTTCAATGCTTATTTTCTCCTCGCCTGCATATGACGAGCCGAGTATATACACTACATAGCCGCCGTTTTTCGAAACGGCTGCGGTGAAGCTGTCATTGCTGAAAAGGTAGCAGGGAATTCTGCCCTGACTTTCGCCCGAGAATTTTAGATTATTTTTATCTAAACCCGTAAACTCAGCCGCTTTTGCGAGTGCTTCATCCTGTGAAATTTCAGCTGAATTTTTAAGCATTTCGGACTCTCTTTCGAGTATGCTGTCGGAAAACGGACCGTCATATATAAGCGTCGGGTAATCCTTGACAGACTGCTCTGCGTCGCTGAATGCCGGGGACAGTCCCGAAGCGTGCAAATCGGAATTCTTAACCGAAAGTGAGGCGGTCTGCATATTCATTTCGCCGCTTTCAAGCTGTACGGTGATGTCCGACACGGCATCCGACAGCGATTTGGAGATTTTAATAAGCGTGAGCATATTCTGTCTCTCTTCATCGCTTACGGTGCCGCCCGTATTCAGCTTTCTGTCAAGTGAGGTTACAAATGCGCCCACCTGCGACAGAAATTTGTAGGTGTTGTCGAGGTGGCTGTCCGAAAGCGGAAGCGAAGCCAATGCGCTTTTTGCGCCTGCGGCATCCCTTGTAAGCTCGTTTGACATAGTTTCGAGCATAGTGCCCGTTGTTACATACAGACCTTTTGTAAGGTCGGTGTTGATGGAGGACAGATACGCCCCGAGCTGTGCCAGCGAACGCCTTGTGTTTGCCGACTGTACCCGTTGAAGATAAGAATATTTATAATAATTTGAAGCTGATGAAACAAGCAGAGCAAAAATAAGAAAGCCCGTATACAGATATGCCCTTGTTCTGCCACGCCTGTGCGTCGGATTTTTCAAAATAATCACCTCTTAAATATATTTTGTAAATTTTTTATAAATATACACAAAATATGTGTTTATTTGTTTGCCAAATGCCAAGTTATAGTGTATAATACTGAGTTAATGAAATTATTTTGGAGGAGAATGGTTTTTTGGAGGTTTATCTTGACAACAGCGCAACCACAAAGCCGTTGATGTCGGCGGCGCAAAAGGCTCTGACAATGATGAAAACCGAATACGGAAACCCCTCCTCTCTGCACAGGAAGGGCTTTGAGGCTTCACGGGAATTGGAAAATGCACGGCAGATTATTGCAGACAGTCTTTCAGTCGGGTCTGAATGTATTTACTTTTCACCGAGCGGCACTGCCGCAAACAACACTGCAATATTCGGCGCAGCGCAGGCTCTCAAAAGAAAGGGCAGCAGAATTGTTACCACCGCAATAGAGCACCCGAGCGTACAGATGTGTATGAATTACCTTGAAACGCAGGGCTTTGAGGTTGTAAGGCTTGCGCCCGACAAAAGCGGAAACATTGATGTTGAAAAGTTCAGAAATGCCGTTAACGAAAATACAATTCTTGTAAGCGTTATGGCTGTCAACAACGAGGTAGGCTCAATACTTCCGTTTGAAAAGCTTAAAAAGATTATCAAGGCGGCGAAATCCCCTGCGCTTTTGCACATAGACGCAATTCAGGCATATATGAAGCTTGAACTTAAGCCCGAAAAGCACGGTATTGACCTTATGAGTCTGAGCGCACACAAGGTACACGCATTAAAGGGCGCAAGCGCTCTGTATGTTGCAAAGGGAGTCAGAATCAAGCCGTACATACTCGGCGGCGGGCAGGAAAACGGCTTGTTTTCGGGCACGCAGGCAATGCCTAATATAGCGGCATTCGGCGAAGCGGTCAAAGAGCTTGGCAATGTGAATTCACGCTATGAAAAGGTGTCAAAGCTTAACGCTTACCTCAAAGAAAGGCTCTCACAGCTTGACTTTGTGAGTGTAAATTCGCCCGACAACGCTCTGCCGTACATTTTAAACATATCGGTTGAGGGTATTCCCTCGCAGGTCAGCGTCAATGCGCTTTCGCAAAAGGGCGTTTACCTCTCGGCAGGGTCAGCCTGCGCAAAGGGTCACAGAAGCGAAGTGCTTACGGCTATGGAGCTTTCGCCGAAAAGAATTGACAGCGCACTGAGAATAAGCCTGTCATTTGAAAACACCGTGGAAGAAATTGATTATTTTATAAACGCATTGAAAGAAACATATACTGAAATTCAGGGAACAGGCAAAAGATGAAAGAGATTATTTTAATTAAAAACGGCGAGCTTGCATTAAAGGGGCTTAACCGCTCATCATTTGAATCGGTGCTCGCAAAGACTATAAGAAGGCGCTTTGCTCAGCTTGGCAAGGTAAATATTGTTTGTCAGCAGTCGACTATGACCATTGACCCGCAGGAAGCGGATTTTGATATGGACAAGGCAATTTCGGTGCTTGAAAAGGTGTTCGGAATTGCAGGCTTTCAGCGTGCGGCTGCAGTCGAAAAGGATATGGCTGTTATACTCGACACAGCTCCGAAATATCTTGCAGAGCAGCTTGAAAGCATTTCGACCTTTAAGGTTGAAGCCAAGAGAAGCGACAAGAAATTTCCGCTTAAGTCCCCCGAGATTAGCCGTGATGTCGGCGAGGCAATTCTCAACGCATACCCCGATTTAACGGTTGATGTCCACAACCCCGACCTTACGGTTACGGTTGAAATAAGAGATAATTATGCATATATCCGTGGCGACCAGATTAAAGGCGCAGGCGGTATGCCCGTGGGCACGGGCGGCAAGGCGGCAATACTTATTTCGGGCGGAATTGACTCCCCCGTCGCCGCTTGGATGATGTCAAAAAGAGGCGTTGTGCTTGACGCTATACACTTCGCATCTCCCCCGTTCACCTCACCGCAATCCGAGCAGAAGGTGCACGATCTGTTGGCTCAGGTGGCAAAATACAGCGGCAACATTGCCCTGTTCACAGTTGCATTTACCGACATTCAGCAAAAAATAAGAGCAAACTGCCCCGAGGAGCTGTTCACTCTTATTATGCGCCGTTTTATGATGCGTATTTCAAACGAAATTGCAAAAAATAACGGCTGTCAGGCTCTTGTTACGGGCGAAAGCATAGGTCAGGTCGCAAGTCAGACCATGCCTGCGCTTGCCTGCACAGACGCTGTGGCTGAAATGCCCGTTTTCCGTCCGCTTATTGCTATGGACAAGGAAGAAATAATAAGAATTTCAAGAAAAATTGAAACCTTTGACATTTCAATAAGACCTTATGAGGATTGCTGTACGGTATTCACGCCAAAGCACCCGAGGACAAGACCTACTGTCGAAATGCTTGTCGAGGCGGAAAAGGCGCTTGATGTTGACGCACTTGTAAAAGAGGCTGTCGAAACGGCAAGGTTTGAAATTATAAAGTAACAGAAGTGAAAATATGAAGGCTGAAGAAAAAATTGTAAAGCTTTTAAGTGAAAAAGGGCTTATACTCACTACCGCAGAGTCCTGTACGGGCGGACTTATTGCAAAAAGAATAACCGATATTTCAGGCTCGTCTGCCGTGTTTGAATGCGGCATAGTCAGCTACTCAAACCGTATAAAGCACGAAATTTTAGGCGTAAAGCAGGAAACACTTGACACCTTCGGCGCAGTAAGCGAGCAGACCGCAAGGGAAATGGTGCAGGGCGTGCTGAAGCTGACGGGTGCTGATTTAGCCGTTGCCGTTACGGGAATTGCAGGTCCTGCTTCCGACTCCACAAGCAAGCCCGTAGGCTTGGTTTACATTGCATTTTCAGACGGTAAAAGCACGGTAGTTAAAAAATATCTAAACGATTTCAGGGAAGATATAAGAAATTCAAACAGGCAGAAATCTGCTGACGAAGCGTTAAATATGATTTTGGAGTATTTCGATGAGTGAAGATAAGGAAATACAATTTAACAGTTTTGAAACAGGCTCTTCCGAGGGTGATGACAAGCCTGTGATGCCTGTAAGAAGGCATTTTGACGAAAGCACTATGAAGGAAATTGACAACCCCTATCAGAGCGTGCATACGGATGAGGGCGGTAACGCTTCTCCCTCTGTCGAAGCGGCAGGCGTTAAGAGTGAAGAGAGCAACATTCAGAAAGCCGAGACTCCCGTCTCCCCTGCTTCCCCTGCTTCTGCTGACAAAAAGGCTGTGCGCCAGTCAGGCTCGGGACTTCGCAGGCTTGTGCTTATAGTTGCAATTCTTGTTTTCATAGGCTCGGCGGCTGTGATAGTCAAATTCTTTGTTGACAAGCAGCAGCACATACGCAATAACGAGGATATGGCAAACAAGGTGGAGCAGCTTGAGGACAACACGGCTGTCGGAGCTGACGGAATTTTTGAAAAATACCGTGATTTATATAATCAGAACCATGATTTTGTCGGCTGGATTAAAATACCCAACACCACCATAAACCACCCTGTTGTGAAAGCGCCCGACAACGATTATTATTTAAGAAGAAACTTTACGGGCAGCCATGACAGAAGAGGCACGGTGTTTATGGACTACCGTGACCATGTTGATGTGCTTTGCAAAAATACAATTCTTTACGGGCATAACAACCTTGACTCAACAATGTTCTCCGACCTTGACAACTACAAGAACATTGAATTCTACAAGACAGCTCCCGTAATTGAATTCAACACTATTTATCACAATTATAAATGGAAAATAATATCGGTCTTTTACACCAACGCAGAGGACAAGGACGACAACGATTATGCGCTCAATTACATTTACCCGTTTATGACGGATGAAAGCTTTGAGAAGTATGTGTATGAAATTACGGTACGCTCGCTTTACTTCCCCGATGTTGATGTTGTAAAGACGGACAAAATTCTTACGCTCTCAACCTGCACAAGAGATATGGACATCAAGGGTCAGGGCGAAACTAACGCACGCTTTGTAATTGTCGCAAGAATGGTGCGTGACGGCGAGAGCGACGAGGTCAATGTAAACGCAGTTGTCAAAAATCCGCAGCCCAGATACCCGCAGATTTGGTACGACAAATACGGTCAGGTAAACCCGTATAAAGACGCAGAAAGATGGTTCCCCGAAGGAGTGGAATACTGATGAACGATTTGAACGAACAATTAAACGATATTCTCGGTGAGGACGGGAAAAACGAAGCGAAGGAGCTTGAAAGGCTTTCAGAGGAATACTCTGACGCCGAAAACGCTCCCCTGCCCGAAGCACAGCTCTCGGACGATGTTTACAACGACATTATAAAGAACACCGAGAACTCCGTGGTTTTTGAAGAAAAAACTACAAGACGGCTTAAATATCAGGGCAGTCAAAGCTTTGCAGAGGTCGAAAACCCCTACCAGACAGACAGGGAAAAGCCGCAGGAAAAGCTTGAGGAATACGCCGATTTTTCGGCTAAGAGCGAAAAGAGGGAAAAGGTAAAAACCTTTGACGAAATAGGCAAGTCCATTGCAAAAAAGATATTCCCCAACAAATCCGACAGCAAAAAGGAATTTGTAAGAAAGCTTATTGCAGACATCTCTGTTGTAACGCTCATAGGCTGCGCCGTTGCCTTCGGCATAATATTTGCACAGTCGCATCAGGCTGACAAACAGCAGAAGGGCATTTCAAAGCAGATAATTGAAATTTCGAGTGCCGAGCAGGAGGAAAAGATGTGGGAGGAATTCCACGCAAAGTACCCGAACATTGTTACCCCCGAGGGTATGAGCGCAAAGTACGCCTACCTGTACGCTCTCAACCAACAGCTTGTAGGCTGGGTGAGTATTCCCAATTCGGGCGTTGATGTTCAGGTTGTGCAGTCGCCTAACAATTCCGATTATCTTAAAAAGGATTTCTACGGCAATTACAGCCGTTACGGCTGTCCGTTTATGGATTACAGAAACGATGCGAAATATCTTAACCAGAACACCATAATTTACGGGCACCATATGAGCGACGGGCTTATATTTGCAGAGCTGAGCAAATACAAAAAGTTAGAGGGCTTTTTAGACTCGCCCGTAATTAAATTTGACACGCTCTATGACACATATTACTACAAGGTTTATGCGGTTATAATCACAAACTCCCGTGAGCAGGACGATAACGGCTATATTTTCAACTACACCGTAACCTCCTTCGGCTCTGAGGACAATTTCAACGATTATATAAGGGCGCTTGACGAGAGAAAGCTTTACACCACGGGCGTTGACATCAACTCCGCAGACAAGCTTATTACGCTGTCAACCTGCACCTATGAATTCACAGACGCAAGACTTGTTATAATAGGCAGGCTTCTTCGCACGGGCGAAACTACTGACATTGACACGACATTTGCCGTTACAAACGGCAGTCCGCATTACCCGCAGATATGGTACGATTCAAAGGGTATAAGCAATCCTTACGCCTCGGCTGAACGCTGGTACCCCGAGGAAAACTGAAATTCGCAAGCTAAACAATTATAAGATATAAGGTGGTATATAAGAGATGGATATGAAGCTGTTTTTGCTTAAAAAGGAAGGCGAGGAAATCCCCGTTAAACAGCAGATTAAGGTAATTGCAAATTTAAGTCCTTTTACCGACGCTGTTCTGAAATTTGACGAGTACACCTCGCTGAAGGCTCTTTTCACAGAGCTTTCAAAGGCTCTCAGAGAGAACGATTTTATTGTAATTGCCATTGCAGAGGGTATTTACAATAAGACAAAAATAAAGCTTATGAGTGCGCTCTCGCTCGAAACAGAGCAGAACGCAGAGGTGCTTAAAAAGCTCGAAGAAGCAGAAATGTCCCCCGACGCCGTACAGCAGAATGCGGCTATGCCGAAAAATGCAAAGGTATTTCTTTCAAAAGACGGCGTTTACTCGGGCTTCGCAGTTAAAAAGGGCAAGCAGAATATTGCCGTTGTTGTGCTTGACAAGGCGCACACGGACTCTGTTATCAAGCAGGGTCTTGTACCCTACCTCACAGGCGGCAGCGAGGCTCCCGTAACAAACACGGAAAAGCCCGAAGCAGAGGAAAAGGCTGAACAGCCTAAGGAAACTGCAATTACCGAAACTGAAAAGGGCGTTGCAATAAGAACGCTTAACATTCTTAAAGAGAATGATATTCACATTGCAGTCAACGGCAATCAGAATTCAAATGTTCTCAAGGAATACGGCGACGACCTTGAAGGCTTTTACGATTATTTCACCTTCACCCCTCACATTGAGGACAGGGGCGACTACAATGTAACAGACTACACCGCACAGATGGCAAGAAGCGCAAAGGGTCTTTCAAAGGCAGACCTCGGCGCCTGCATTTCTGATATTTTCACCTCTGACGAGAGCGATTACATCTGCATTTCGGTTGCCACCGACAAATCTGCTCTTGTAAGAAAGCTCTATAAGGAGGAAAACGAAACAGACGACCAATTCATTGCAGGTGCCGCCGAGGAATTATTTGCGCTCATAAGCGAAAAGACGGCAGGCAACAATGCAGTAGGAATTGAAATTGCACAGGACGAAGCTCCCAACGGCGAAAAGAAAAAAATGCAGAAATCCACAAAAATACTGCTCGCCGTTGTCTGCGTATTGCTCGCTGCCGCTGTTGCAGTAGGCGCACTGTTCTTTGTAAAGTACAGACAGGCAAAGAGAGAGGCTATGACAACCACCCTGCCCGAAACCACAACCGAAGCACCCGAAACCACCACGGAGCCGCCTGTTGTTATTGAGCAGATGAAGCTTTCCGACCTTATCAGATATGAGCTTGTAAACGGTATTCAGCGTCCTGAGGAGCCTACGACAAGCGCTCCCGAGTCAACCACCGCAGGCGCAATAGTTGCACCCGACGAAACCACCACCGAAGCGGCTGCGCCGCAGGAGGACACAGCACCTGCCGCCATAACCGTAAACGGCACAGAGATGGACGCCCGTGAAGCTATTGCAAGAATAGTTGAGGTTGAAATGGGCAACACCTTCCACAAGGAAGCTATAAAGGCTCAGGCAGTTGTAGCTTACACATATATAAAATACAGAAACGCCGGCTGGAGCATTGACAATGTTCAGCTTGCAGAGGCTTATTCGCAGGAGGTTTATGACGCAGTAAACGAGGTTTACGGTCAGTACCTTCGCTTCGGCGACGCAGTTGCATTCACACCCTTCCACCTGCTTTCGGCAGGCAAGACCGCTTCGTCTGAAATTATTTTCGGCACCCCTTACGATTACCTGAGAACTGTTGAAATAAGCTCAGACAAGAAGAGAGATAATTACAGGTCTGAAATCACGGTTACGGCTGACGAATTAAAGACTGCTATTGCCGCATACGATAACACAATCACTCTTGAAGAGGACCCTGCACAGTGGCTTAATATAATCACACATGACGCCGCTGTAAGCACAGGCACAGGCTATGTTCAGAATATGAAGGTCGGCAGTAAGGAAATGTCGGGCGTTGCATTTGCCTTTGATGTTATGAAGGGCAAGGGAATTGCTTCACCCTGCTTCAGCATTTCCTATGACGCAGAGAGCAGCAGCTATAAATTCTCGGTATTCGGCTCAGGCTACGGCGTAGGTATGAGCCAGCTGGGCGCAGACAGACTTGCAATCGGCGGCAGGAAGTATGACAAAATTCTTGACACCTTCTACCCCGGCACAATTCTTGAACAGTCAAAGGTTGCAGAGGCAACTACTGCAGAAACCACAACAGCTTAATTTCGCAAACAATTTTTGGAGGTATAAACACTATGGCAATTCTTGTAACAGGCGGCGCAGGCTTTATAGGCTCACATACCTGCGTTGAACTGCTTAACGCAGGCTACGATATAGTAGTCGCTGACAATTATTACAATTCAAATCCGAAATCACTTGAAAGAGTAAAAGAGCTTACGGGCAAGGATTTCAAGGCATATGAATGCGACATCCGTGACACAGAGGGCATGGATAAGATTTTTAAGGAAAACAAAATTGACGCTGTTATCCATTTCGCAGGCTTAAAGGCTGTAGGCGAGTCCTGCAGAAAGCCTATGGAATACTATGACAACAACATAGGCGGCACAATCAAGCTTTGCGAGGTTATGAGAGATAACGGCTGTAAAAATATTGTTTTCAGCTCATCTGCTACGGTTTACGGTATGAACAATGTTTCACCCTTAAAGGAAACCATGAAAACAGGCGGCACTACCAACCCTTACGGCACAACAAAGTATATGATTGAAATTATACTCGAGGATATATGCAAGGCTGACAGTGAATGGAACGCTACTTTGCTTCGCTATTTCAACCCCATAGGCGCACACAAAAGCGGCAGAATAGGCGAAAATCCGAACGGTATTCCGAATAACCTTATGCCTTATCTTACACAGGTTGCAGTTGGCAAGCTCGAGTGCCTTTCCGTTTTCGGCAATGACTATGATACCCATGACGGCACGGGCGTAAGGGATTACATACATGTTGTTGACCTTGCCGACGGTCATGTAAAGGCTGTAAAGAATATACTTGAGGGCAACAAGGGCGTGCAGATATTCAACCTCGGCACAGGCAAGGGTTACAGCGTGCTTGATGTTATAAACGGCTTTGAAAAGGCAACGGGCGTTAAAATCAACTACAAAATAGTTGACCGCCGCCCCGGCGACATTGCCACCTGCTACTCAGACCCGTCAAAAGCAAAAGAGGTGCTCGGCTGGGAAGCAAAAAGAGACATTGAGGAAATGTGCGAGGACTCATGGCGCTGGCAGTCGCAGAACCCCAACGGATTTGAGGATTGAGAATAACAGAAACAGTAACGGAGCAGTAAATCTGCTCCGTTTTTTTGTGTATATAAAGCTTCTATTTAATTGACAATAATACCATAATATGTTATATTTTAGGTTGAGTTTTAATATATAAAAATTTTAAAAAGGTAGTGAACTGATGAACAAAAATAAGCTTTCGCTGATACTTTGTCTGCTCGCAGGCTGCGGCGGTCTGGCAGCGGGGTATTTTATTCCCGAAAACTTCAGCATTGAAAACCTGATAATAGGCGCTCTGGGTGCTGTAATCATTGTCGGAACTCTTCTGTTTTTGCTGTTATATCTCAAAGATATGAAGCCTACAATAGAAGTTTTTATGAAATACCGCTATCTGCTTTCAAATCTTATTACAAGAGATCTGAAGGTAAAATACCGCAGAAGCTTCCTCGGCTTTATGTGGAGCATTTTAAATCCGCTTTTGATGGCGTTGGTAATAAATGCGGTATTCTCAAGGGTTTTCAAATTCCAGGTTGACTACTTTATAGTTTATTACCTTACAGGTTCGCTTATATTCAACTTTATGAGCGAAGCTACATCAGGCTCGCTCACATCGGTTATCGAAGCCTCTTCGCTGATAAAAAAGGTATATATTCCAAAATATATATTCCCATTTGAAAAATGTATGTTTGCTTTTGTCAATATGCTGTTTTCAACCGTTGCGGTCATAGTGGTTATTCTGATAGTCAGAATGCCTGTTTCACTGACAGCTTTGCTCTTCTTCTACCCTATGATTTGCGTATTCGTTTTCAGCACGGGTTTGAGCCTGATACTTTCTTCGGTAAATGTATTTTTCAGGGATATAGGGCATCTTTACTCCGTCTGGACTGTTGCATGGATGTACCTGACACCCGTTATCTATCCTGCAGAGGTAATTCCCGATAATCTTATGTTCATTATGCAGTTTAACCCTATGTACTACTATGTAACATACTTCAGAAATGTTGTTATGTACGCAACAGTACCGAGTCTTAACATGCATCTTATGTGCGCTGTTTTTGCGCTGTTCTTCCTCGGACTCGGAATTGTGCTTTTCAAAAAGCAGCAGGACAAATTTATACTTTATATTTAAGGAGGCGTTCTTATGGCAAATATTATTGAGCTTAAAGATGTCAGCATGCGCTTTAATATGTCAAAAGAGCGTGTCGACAGTATTAAGGAGTATTTAATCAGGTTGGCGAAACATCAGCTTCAGTTTGAAGAATTTTGGGCGCTGAAAAACATCAACCTGAGTATAGAAAAAGGTGATGTTGTCGGTCTTGTGGGACTTAACGGCTCAGGTAAGAGCACAACGCTCAAGGTGATTTCGGGCATACTCCGTCCGACCACGGGTACTGTGTCGGTCAGCGGTTCAATTTCACCGCTTATTGAGCTTGGCGCAGGCTTTGACTATGACCTTTCGGCAAGAGAAAATGTTTTTCTGAACGGCTCTGTTCTTGGCTTTTCAAGACAGACCATGGAAGAAAAAATGGACGACATTATCGACTTTGCCGAGCTTCGTGACTTTATGGATGTAGCAATTAAAAATTACAGCTCGGGTATGGTTGCCAGACTCGGATTTTCCATTGCGACAATTACGCATCCCGACATTCTCATTGTTGACGAAATACTTTCAGTGGGCGACTTTTTGTTCCAGCAAAAATGCGAAAAGCGTATTTCCGATATGATGAGCGGCGGTACTACGGTTATTATAGTTTCTCATTCAATAGAACAGATTGAACGACTGTGTAACCGTGTGGTATGGCTGGACAAGGGCACTATAATCATGGACGGTCCTGCAAATGAAATCTGTGAAATATATAAAAACGAAGCGGGTAAAGCTCAAGGTTGAAAGGAACAGTTATGAACAACAATTCAAACAACATACTCTCTGAGCAAAAATATAACGAACTGCTTAGAGAAAACGAAAAGCTTAAAGCAGAAAACACCAAACTCCGTGCAAAGCTTGCCGTGCAAAACAACAAATACATAACTGTTTCTAACGATTTGAATACAGCGCTAAATTCGTTTTCGTGGAAAATCACCAAGCCCATCAGGGCAATATCATCATTCAAATCAGTTATAGCTAAAGGTTTGTTTTTCTTTAAACATCATGGCTTAAAAGCGACACTTGTCCGTATTTTCAAAAACAACCCGCACATTAAATACAAGCCTAAGGATTTTGATGAATACAACAGAATACCCGATTCTGTAAGAAAGCGCCAGGAAGCAGCCACATTCACTCAAGACATTAAATTCAGTGTTATTGTCCCTCTTTTTAACACTCCTGAGAACTATTTGAAGGAAATGATTGAGTCTGTAAGGACACAAACATATAAAAATTGGGAGCTTTGTCTTGCTGACGGAAGCGACGGCGAACACAGCTATATTGAAAGCATAATAAACGAATATAAAAACCAAGATGAGCGAATTAAATACCGCAAGTTAGAAAAAAATTTAGGTATTTCCGAAAACACAAACGCATGTATTGATATGGCAACAGGCGATTATATAGCACTTTTTGATCATGACGATCTTCTTCATCCAAGTGCTTTATATGAATATGCAAAAGTCATAAATGATAAACAAGCAGATTTTATTTACTGTGATGAAGACAAATTTACAAATCTTGGCAAAGGCTTTTTTGATGCTCATTTTAAGCCGGATTTTGCAGTTGACAATCTTCGTTCAAACAACTATATTTGTCATTTTACAGTGTTTAAAAAATCCCTTCTCGATAAAGCGGGAAAATTCAGGAAAGAATTTGACGGCAGTCAGGATCACGATATTATTCTCAGACTTACAGAAAAAGCTGAAAGGATTGAACACATACCAAAGATTCTTTATCACTGGAGAGTAAGCAGTGTATCGGTAGCATCAGATCCTTATGCCAAGCCTTATACAATTCAGGCAGGTATAAATGCCGTTGCTGAGCACCTTGAAAGAGTCGGGCTTAAGGGCACTGTCAGCAGTTCACCTATTCATCCTAATATATACAGAATTAAATATGAGATTAAGGATAACCCGCTTGTTTCTATTTTGATTCCTAATTACAATCATGTGGAAGAACTGTCATTATGTATAAATTCAATTCTTCAAAAATCCACATATCAGAATTATGAAATTATAATAATTGAAAACAACAGTAATGCCGAAACCTTTGAGTATTATGAGTCTCTCAAGGATAATCCAAAAATAAGAGTAGTTGTATACAAACCGGAAGCAGGCTTCAATTATTCTGCAATAAATAATTTTGGAGCAAAGTATGCGAGCGGAGATTATATTCTTTTACTCAACAACGATGTTGAAATTATTTCTCCTGAATGGATTGAAGAAATGCTTATGTTCTGCCAGCGTGATGATGTAGGTGCTGTCGGTGCAAAGCTTTATTATCCTGATGACACTATACAGCATGCGGGTGTAATTCTTGGTGTTCTAACCTTAGCGGGACATGCATTTAAAAATCTTCCTCGGAATTCAAATGGGTACTTTGGCAGAGCATCATATCAGCAGGATCTGTCTGCTTGCACTGCAGCCTGTCTGATGATAAAAAAGAGTGTTTTTGAAGAAGTTGGTGGATTCGATGAAGATTTAGCCGTAGCATTCAATGACATTGACCTTTGTATGAAAATACGCAAAAAAGATTATCTTATTGTCTTTACTCCATACGCAGAGCTGTATCACTATGAATCACAATCACGTGGTATAGAAGATACCCCTGAAAAACGAGAGCGATTTTCAGGGGAAATTCAGCTATTCAGGAAAAAATGGCAAGCTGAGCTTGACAAGGGCGACCCGTATTATAATCCTAATCTCACTCTTGATAGAGAAGATTTTTCGTTTAAATAAAATCAACGCAAAAGCAATGCGCTTTTTGAGGTGAAAAATGTATAAATACGAAATGCACTGTCACACTGTTCAGGCGAGCGCCTGCAGTCATATAGACGCTGCAGAGCTTATTGATTTTTACAAGGCGGCAGGCTACACGGGCGTTGTTATTACCGACCACTTTTTCAACGGCAACTGCGCCGTGCCGAGAGCCTTGCCGTGGAAAACAAAGGTTGAGCTTTTCATGAGGGGTTACAAAAAGGCGAAAAAGCGTGGCGACGAAATCGGCGTTGATGTCTTTTTCGGCTGGGAATTCACCTATGTTGACGGCACGGATTTTCTGACCTACGGGCTTGACGAAAAATGGCTTCTTAAAAACAAGGACTGTGACAGATTAAAAATTGTAGATTACTGCAATCTTGTTCAGAAAAGCGGCGGCTATGTTGTTCATGCGCATCCGTTCAGGGAGGCAGGATATATTGAAATGATACGCCTTTTGCCACGCAATGTTGACGCAGTTGAAACACTCAACGCAGGGCGCACGGATTTTGAAAACAGAATGGCTGACCAATACGCCGACAATTATAATCTTCCGAAAATGTGCGGAAGTGATAATCACACGGGAATGAGAGACAGGCTGGCAGTTCTGGAGCTTGATTTCAGGGCGGAAAATTCAGCCGAAATAATAAAAGCCGTAATTGACGGCAATGCGAAAATCTCGCTCGCAAATGCAGAAGCAGACGGTGAAAAAATAAAGCTAACAAGAATATAATAAAGCAGCAGGGTATAAGCTCTGCTGCTTGTTTTTTACAAATTTGGGATTTTACGGCGTATATCTACCGCTCCCTCCCCGAGGGAGCTGCCGAACGCAAGTGAGGCTGAAGGAGTTTTTTGTTGATTTAATTACTCCCCCTCCCCCAGTCATTTTGCTTCGCAAAATGCCAGCCCCCTCTGAGATGGGGCGGTAGTTGTTCTTTTCATCTTTGCATCACCCCTACAAACTCCGATTTGCAGAGTGACGGTTTTATCTCTTATGTCCTCTCGGGCCGATATATTCTGCCGAGCCGAAGCCGAGAATGTAAACAAAAACTACATTGAGAAAAATGAGTCCCACGCCGAAAAGCGTGCTTTTGCCGAAGGCTTTTGCCATTCTTATGTTGACAATTATGTAATAAAAAATATTGACTATCGGAATTAAATACAAAATGCATTTAAAGCCGTTACCGTCAGCAATTTTGCACATTTTATAGGCATTTATTACGGGCACAAACGCCCACCAACCGTGCTCGCCTGCTTTGTTGAATACCCTCCACAGAGCTATTACGGACAAAACATAAAACACAGCTACGGCAAAGCCTGTTTCGCCGTTAATCATTTCTTTGACTGTTAACCAATAATCCTGCATAATAATTTCCTTTCTTTTATGAATTTTAATTTGTTTGAATAATTTACGGGCTTACTTCCGACAAATTGCCGTTTCTTTCGGCAATCTCTCTGTTAATACGGTTGAGTACGGTTTTTTTGTCCGCCGACCAGAGCGGTGCGACAAGCAGTTTTTTAGGCGCATCGCCCGTAAGCCTGTGAATTACAACATTCTTTGGTATTATATTCAGACATTCGCAGACGGTTTCAGCGTATTCGTCAAGGCTGAGCGCTCTGAATTCGCCTGCAAGGTACATTTCTTCAAGCCTTGTGCCCTTTAAGATGTGCATAAGCTGAAGCTTTATGCCGTCTGCGCCGCTGTCCACGGCATATTGTACGCTTTCGAGCATCATTTCCCTTGTTTCGTGAGGCAGACCTAAAATCAAATGCACCACAACATTTATATTTAAGCTTTTTAAATTCTTAACCGCTTCGTCAAAGACGGGCAGGCTGTAACAGCGGTTTATAAGCTGTGCTGTACTCTCGTGAATTGTCTGCAATCCGAGTTCAACAAATACGGGCTTGATTTTGTTTAATTCCACGAGTAAATCAAGCACATCTTCGCCCAGACAGTCGGGTCGGGTAGCTATTGAGAGAGCTACAATTTCAGGGTGATTTACAGCTTTGAAGAAAATCTTCCTCAGGTAGCTTACGGGCGCATAGGTGTTTGTGTAGGACTGAAAATAAGCCACGAATTTGTTGCCCCTGTATTTTTTTGAAACCTGCGCCTTCGCCCTTTCAATCTGAGCGTCAATATCGTCTGTATGACGCTCGGCAAAATCTCCGCTTCCGCCCTCGGAGCAGAATATGCAGCCGCCCGTTCCCACCGTGCCGTCACGGTTGGGACAGGTCATACCGCCGTCAAGCGAAAGCTTGTAGACTTTTTCGCCGAAACGCTTTGTCATATATTCGTTGTAGGAATAATAGTACGGTAGCATTTAATCACCATAAATTTTGATTATGTTCTTATTTTAATATACAGAACGAAAAAATGCAATTACTGTTGAAAAAAGTTACGATTTAAAGTAAAATATAAAAGGTGATTTCTGTGGTAGACAAAAACTTCATTTCAACAATAAGCCATATTCGCTTCGACCCGACAAAGCCCTGCCGGCAGGACATTGTAATCGAGGACATTGCGCATGCGCTGTCGCTGATTTCAAGAGCCAACGGGCATTTTACGCAGTTCTTTTCCGTTGCAAGACATTCAATTAACTGCGCCCTTGAAGCTAAGGAGCGTGGGCACTCGGCACGGGTTCAGCTGCTGTGCCTTCTGCATGATGCCGCCGAGGCGTACATAGGCGATATGACAAGACCTTTAAAAATGAAAATTCCGTATTTTTCGGAAATTGAAAGGGAATACCAGAAAATCATATTTGCAAAGTTTATTGCAGACGATATTACAGACGCTGAAAAACAGCTTACAAGAAATGTTGACGACACTATGCTTTACCATGAATTTCTCACATTCAACGGCGAAAAGCTGTTGGCGGAAGAGCCTGAAATTCATATTGATATAAAAAAAGATATAAAGTCCCCGGAAGAAACAAAGGCTCAGTTTCTTTCGCTTTTCAATGAACTGCAGAAAGAAATAAAAGAGGAAAACTGACTATGCAGGGAGTTAACTGGAATTTGTGGCACGGCTGTCATAAAATAAGCGAGGGCTGTCAGAATTGCTATGTTTACAGACGGGACAGTTCTGTTGACAGAGACGCTTCTGCAGTTACCAAAACGCAGAATTTCAATCTGCCCGTAAAAAGAAGCCGTGGCGGTGAGTATAAAGTTCCGCTCGGCTCATTTGTGTGGACCTGCTTTACCTCGGATTTTTTCATTGAAGAGGCTGACGGCTGGCGCACGGATGCGTGGAAAATGATTAAAGAGCGCTCTGACTGCACATTTTTATTTATAACCAAAAGAATTGAGCGCATTTATGACTGTCTGCCGTCTGACTGGGGCGAGGGCTATGACAATGTCATAATAGGCTGTACGATTGAAAATCAGAAGCAGGCTGACAGACGCCTGCCCGTGTTTTTGTCTGCGCCCATAAAGCACAGGCAGATTTTCTGCGAGCCGCTGCTCGAAAAAATAGACCTTACAAAATATCTTTGCGGTAAAATAGAAGCGGTAGGCGCAGGCGGCGAGTCGGGTCCCGACGCAAGAGTGTGCGATTTTGACTGGGTTAAATCCCTTTCCGAGCAGGCAAAAAAGGCTGATATAAGCTTTTCGTATCACCAGACGGGAGCAAGGCTTTTAAAGGACGGCAGGCTCTATAAAATTGACCGCCGCTTCCAACATTCGCAGGCTAAAAAAGCCGGTATTGACTATAATAAAAAGGGAATGTAAAATATAAATAACTATTGCTTCGGAGGGAAATAATTATGTCTGAAAGCTACAAGGAATATACTCTCGGTTATCAGAGACAGGGCAGAAAAGACGAATTCAACAGAAAAAAGGTCTTTGAGCTTACCGAATCGGTAGAAAGCCTTGATTTTTTAAGAAAAGCGACAGGCTATACGCTTACAATTTCACAGCGTACCATCCCCGTGGCAGGCTTCGTAAGAGAGGCAGACGCCACAAAGCTGTGGGAGGTCTATAAAAAGCTTAATTCCGACACCTCAAGACCTATCAAAATAAGCTTTAACACGCTTATGATAAGATTTTTTGCAGAGTGTCTTAAATCTTCACCGATACTCAATGCGCATTTAAGCTATAAGCCTTTCAATGCTACAGGCACTCTTACCTACAAAGGCTCTGTTGAGGTTTCAATGCCGGTTATTCTTCCCAACGGCAGAATGATTCCGATTGTACTGCATGACGCAGGCAACAAAAATCTTGACGAAATAGCCTTTGCCGTGTCTGAAATTGAGAGAAAGCTCAACAACACAATTCTTGACGAAACTCTTTATGATGTTGCAAAGCAGAGAATGTTCCTGCTCATAAAGCAGGGCAAGGCGCTTCAGGCAATAGCAACGGGAATTGCCAGCTTCGTCGGCAAGCACAAGGTGCATTTTGCGCCCTCAAAGGTAAGAAAGGAATACCGCAAATCCGTAAAGCCTGAGGACAGACTCTGCGCAGAGGACATAGGCGAGGGTACAATCTGCATTTCGGACTTAGGCAGTATTTACTCGGGCAGGGGCTTTGCTACAACCTCCCCCGTTTTACAGCCCACAACCTCGGTTATAGCCTTCGGCAGAGTGCGTGACGAGGACAAGGTCTACAAAGACGAAAACGGCAATCTTCAGCTAAAAACACTGAAATATCTGCCTATCACTATTTTGTTTGACCATAAAATAGGCGGCTTCCCCGACATTGTTCCGTTTATGAACAAGATGGACGAGCTGCTTGAAAATCCCGAAGAGATGTTGAATTGGTAATATGCAGGCAGTCAAGGATTTAGTTAAAAAGTACAGAGAAATAATTGTATATATAATTTTCGGCGTACTGACCACGCTTGTTAACTGGGCGGTCTATACCGTGCTGGTTAAATTTTTAGGCGTCAATATTACCGTTTCAAACGCTGCTGCGTGGACAGCAGGCGTAATATTTGCCTTTGTTACAAACAAAATATGGGTATTTGAGTCAAAAAGCAAAGAGCCGAAAACGCTCGCAAGAGAATTTATATCTTTTGTCGGCGCAAGGGTTGTTACGGGTTTAATGGAAATTTTCCTGCCCGAAATTCTCGTAAACGCAGGGCTCAGTCAGACTGTTTTCGGCATTAAAGGCGCAATAGCAAAGCTCATAGTTTCCGTAGCGGTTGTAATACTCAATTATGTTTTTTCAAAGCTTATAGTTTTCAGAAAGAAAAAATAAACTATGAAAACAAAACGCACAGTTAAAGATAAACTCAACACATTTTTATTCGGCAAGGATTTAAGAATAACCGAGGGCGGCAGGTATGAAGAGGAAAGAGAGTTTGATTACAGCTCTTACCTTCCCGTTGAGAAGTATATAAGCCCTCAATCCCTGCCTGATGAGAATGTGTTTTTTGTTACCGATTTCGGCGCAAAGCCCGATAATACTGCATCCGAAAATTCAAAATGCATAAACGCCTGTATCGAGCAGGCAAGCGAAGCAGGCGGCGGAATTGTTGCTGTAAAGGGAGGAGCCTTTACAAGTAAAACCGTACATTTAAAGTCGAATATTACCCTTTTTGTGTGCCCCGACAGCTGCCTGATTGCAGACGGAAGCGGAGAGGGCTTTGAAAATATGACTTTTATTCACGCAGAGAATTGCGAAAATATTGCCATAACGGGCGGCGGCATAATTAACGGCAACGGGCATCTTTTCGGCAGAAAACCGCTGCTGGATAATAATGTTACAGAGCCTTCTGAGGTAATAGATGTAATTGAAATGCGCCGCACCTACCGTGCACAGCTTCGCTTTGCGCACCCGTCAAAATACGGCAGACTCGTTGTGCTTGAAAACTGCAGGAATATTCATATTCACAGCATAATTTTCAAGGACAGCCCGAGCTGGACTTTAAGAACGGTAAAATGCGAAAACCTGACGGTTGAAAATTTTGTTATAAACAATAACCGCCATGTCTGCAACACTGACGGCATTGACCTTATGCAGACAAGCGGTGTTGAAATAAGGCATTGCTTTATCTCCTGCGCTGATGACGGAATTGTGCTGAAAAACGCCGTCTGGGAGGGCTGTGACGGCGCAATGGAAAACATACATATCTCGGACTGTGAGGTAATAAGCTGTACCAATGCCTTTAAAATCGGCACTGAAACCACATACCCCATAAGAAATGTGCTTGCGGAAAACTGCCGTTTTTATATGACCGACTTATACCCCGGCTCTGTTTCGGGTATAAGCCTTGAAAGCGCAGACGGCTCTGTTGTTGAAAATATAACGGTAAGAAATATTGAAATGGACCGTTGCACCTGCCCCGTATTTTTAAGGCTCAACAACCGCAACCGTGCCGCAAAGGTGAATATGCAAAGCGCATCAGCAATAGAATTTGCCGCAAAGCCTCAGGGCAAGGGTATGGACAAAAAGAGCTTTGATATGACGGGCGAGCTTCGCAATATCTTAATTGAAAATATCAAGGCAAAAAACATTGAATTGCCCGTAATAATTGCAGGCTTTAAGCAAAAGGGCAAAACGAAACGCATTAAAAATGTAACGCTGAAAAATTTTGAGCTTGAATACAGAAACGCCTGTGAAATTGTTGACAACAGGCTGTTTATACCCGAGTATTCAAAAGAGTACCCGGAGTGCTGGCGTTTCCGCAATCTGCCGGCATATGCTCTGTGGGCAAGGCATGCAGAAAACATAAGGCTTGAAAACTTTAACTGCAAGCCTGTTAAAAATACCCACAGAAAAGACATAATATTTAAAGATGTCCTGTAATGTACTATTGAAATTTTAAGTGTAAAGTATTAAAATAGCTGTATTATATTTACTATGGAAGTGATTTTTTGAGACCGTTCGGACTTATTCTGGCAGGCGGCGGCGCAAAAGGCGCTTATCAGATGGGCGCATGGCGTGCAATGCTCGACCTCGGCGTAGAATTTGAAGCTATCGCAGGCACATCAATAGGCGCTATAAACGGTGCGCTTATAGCGCAGGGCAATTTTGACAAGGCAATGAAATTCTGGGGCAGCGCAGAGGTTGCCAACGGTATAAATCTGCCCGGTGAGCTGAAGGCAAACGACAATCTTTTCAGCTTCAGCAATATGCCGCAGATTTTCCACGAGATTTTGAGAAACGGCGGCGTAGATGTAAGCCCTGCAAAGCAGATTGTTGCCGACAATATAGACGAGACTGTTGTCAGGGCGAATAACATACCGCTTGCTATTGTAACCTTTGACCTTAACGGTATGAAGCCCGTTGAAATGTTTGTTGACGAGATGCCCGAGGGCACGCTTGTCGACTACCTTATGGCGTCAGCCCGTTTCCCCGGACTTAACAACCAGGGCCCCGAGGACACAAAATACATTGACGGCGGTGTTTATGACAATGCTCCTCTCGGAGTGCTCAGAAAAAAAGGTATAAACCGACTTATTGTAATTGATATTTCCTCACGCAAGGGCATAGGCCATAAGCCTGACTGGTCCTGCGCAGATATTATTTACATAAGGCCTTATGATGTTCAGGACCTCGGCGCAGCATTTGAATTCGATAAGGAAATGAATGAGCGCAGAATGAGTATGGGTTATTACGATACCAAAAAGGCATTCGGCTACCTGTACGGGCTTGATTATTATTTCAACGAAAACGAATACCGCAAGCTTCTTGCCGAATACGGCTACAAAACCTGCGGTCAGCTTGAGGGGCTTGCAAGGTCGCTCGGTGTTGAACGCCTGCAGATTTACAGCGCAGAGGCATTTATTGAGGCAATAAAGGTCGCATACCTCGCAAAGCTCGAAAAGCAGAGGGAAGAGGAAAGACTGAAGGAAGAAGAGAAGAAAAACAAGAAAAAGAAGGACAAAGACAGCGCCGACTACGAAGCGCCCGAGCTTACCGAAATTGACGAGCCTGATGATGAATCAGACCCCGACAGCGAAGCAGATGACGAAGAAAAAGACGGCGAAAACAAAAAAGAGCCGGGCAAATTCGCTTTGGCACGAAGCCTTTTCAGACGCCTGAGGAAAAAGGAAACAATAGAAGAGCTTTATCCCCTTGCGCTCGAAATAGTTTACCCGACTCAGACGGCAGACGAAACAAGTGAAGAGCAAAGTAAAATTTTATAAAAGCTGTAAGGCTGTCCAAAAAGTGACAGAATTGTGTATTTAAAAATTCGTAGGCGTACAAAGGTACGGCAGAGTTTTTAAAGACGCAAAACGCCAAAACTCCGCAGTAATTCGATGTTACTGCGGAGTTTTAATGGTTTTATATGTTATTTCTGATTACTTGCGGCGGCACCAAGGCACCGCCCTACGCTCATAATAATATAATCAGTTGGCGTGGTTATGGTGCTTTTTCGACAGTTTAAAGCCACCTGCGTTTGCAGGTGGCTTTCATTTTTGTGTGTTAAATTACTTAAGCTGTTCCTTAACCTTAGCTGCCTTGCCGACTCTGTCACGAAGGTAGTAAAGCTTTGAACGGCGAACCTTACCGTGTCTGACAACATCAACCTTAGCAACATTGGGTGAATTTACGGGGAATACCCTCTCAACGCCAACGCCGTAGGAAACACGGCGAACTGTAAATGTCTCTGAAACACCGCTGCCTCTGCGTGCAATAACTGTGCCCTCGAACATCTGAATTCTTTCTCTTTCGCCTTCACGGATTTTAACTGATACCTTAACTACATCACCGATGCGGATTTCGGGCTTCTGTTCCTTGAGCATGCCCTCTTCAATTACTTTTAATGCGTCCATAATGAACCTCCAAAATTTGTTTTCAAGCGTTCATACCGTAAAATACATACGCAGAGGACCACTCGCTTTAATGTTGCCATTAACTGCCGTTTGCAAGGCATAATTCACCCTGCAAGCGCCGAAATGCTTAAATATAATATCACAAGGTTCATTAAAATGCAAGTGTTTTTTATAATTAGCTGTCTATTTCTTTGCTTATTACCTTTTTCTGCCAGCTTCTTTTGCCGCATTCGGGGCACTTCATATAGCGTGTACGGTTAATATGCATTGCAAATAATACGCTTGAATACTTCGGTATATATCTGTTGCCGCATTTCCCGCACTCATAATAGCCTGCCGTCTGCTCAATGCGGATTGCAAACGGTATCATAACTGCAAACGGAACAAACCCGACTAAAATAAGTGTTACCCTTAACCAATCCTCCATGTCTGCGAAGGATGCTATAAATATAAGCACAAAAAAGATAATGCTTGCCAGAAGCCCTATTGCAATTTCAATTCTCAGAAGCCTTCTGTCTGCCTGCTCCTTCTGTTTTTTCATTTCAATAAGATTTTTCTCTGCCATTTCGTTGTAGTTTGTCATTTCAAGTACCTCCCCTGTAAGCAGTTCATTGACGCTGATTTCAAGAATGTTGCACAATTCGAGCATTATAGCCGCATCGGGCAGGCTTCTGCCTGTTTCCCATTTTGACACGGCTCTGTCGGTAATGCCGAGCATTTCGGCAAGCTGTGCCTGAGTAAGTGATTTAAGCTTTCTTCTTTCGGCAATAAACAAGCCGGTTTTTGTCTGGTTCATAGTGTGCCTCCTTTCAGGCTTCCGCCCTGTGCAATTTCATAATAGCAAATTTTTCGGGGAAGTAAACAAACCGTTGGTAGAGTCGGCTGTTTTTCTTGATTTTACAGCATTTTTAATTACAAATCAACTGTGGGTTGATAAATTTGAGATTGTATTTTATAATAAAATAAAGTGTTTTTAAATCATTTACAAATGATTTATACTACAAATTTGGAGATTAAACTATGCAAGTTAAAAACAACAGACAAATAGCTGAAAAACTGATGGGTATGTTAGATATTAGAATGTTTTCAAACAAGTCTAATATAATACTGACAAGCAAGATAAACTACAACCAAATATTTCCAAGAGACGTTAAGCAAATGCATGAAGAAGCGACAAAATTGAAAAACACTATGGCTTTATCTGGCGATCACTCTTTTTCTACAGATAAAATAATAATGTTAAATTTAATTAGTGATTTGTTATTCCCATATTTTTCACATGAGGATGCATACTTATTTGATTGGTTTATGAATAAGTTAGCATTGGAAAGTAAGGTTTTTGATGTTGAAGCATTTAATAACAATCCATTTATTCAAAAAATAAAGATTGATAATCAACGATTTGGAGACTATCAGTTAACATATTTTGAAATGGCACCATATGAATTATGTATTTTTGATACATCAAAAATTATAGAAAAATATCAGGCTTGTATTCCAAAAATAGGTTGTTTTAACAAAACTTTTAAATACCCCGCTATTTATCAAGAAAGCATAAAGAGCACATGGATGTCCATATCTCCCAATGAAGTTTTCACCATGAAAAAACCAATATACAATGCCAAAGGAAAAGTATTGACTCTTGGTTGCGGTATGGGTTATTTTGCATATATGGCTTCATTAAAAAAAGAAGTTGAAAGTATTACAATAATAGAACTTGAGCAAGATGTTATTGATCTTTTTGAATCATATATTCTACCGCAATTTGAAAATAGGGATAAGATAAAAATTATAAAAGGTGATGCCATTGAATATTTGAAAAATGTAAAAGACGGTGAATACAATTATTGTTTTGCAGATATTTGGATTGGCGTTGAAGATTTTGAGCCGTACTTTTCAATCAAAGAAATCGGGCGCAACTTCAAAAAAACTAAAATGGAATATTGGATTGAGGAGTCATTTTGTATATACTTATCATCTTATATTTTTACTGAAATATTAAAAGATTTTTCAAAATCCTACAATGTTAAAACAGATAATTATAATATCTTGGATGATAATAAAGAAAATACTGAAATGCGAATAAGCAATTATATAAAAAAGCTTTTTGAAAATGTAAAAATAACAAAGCCAGAACATATTGATTATTATATGAATCCTAAAAATATATCTTCCCTTATTGATAAAACTGATATTATTTTCTAATAAGTAAATTTAGATGAAAAGAATTATGTTCGTCTACCACGGCAATATATGACGAAGTGCTATGGCGAAGTTTATAATGAAAAAGCTTGTGAGGAACAGAAGACTTGAAGAAGAATTTCACATAGCCTCTGCCCAACACACAGACTCATTCCTTATGTTTTCCTTGTATGTGTAAATTTTTGTATTTTTCTACTTTACATTGTGCTATTTATTTGCTATACTAACTATATATTGAAAATTTTTAGTCAGGTGATTTTGTATGAAATGTCCGTTCTGTTCATTTGAAGAAAGCAAGGTTATAGACTCAAGACCTACCGACGAGGGCGAAAGAATACGCCGCCGCCGTGAGTGCATCAAGTGCGGCAAGCGCTTTACAACATATGAAATTATTGAAAGCGTGCCGATTCTTGTTATCAAGAAGGACAAGTCCCGTGAGGTATTTGACCGCAACAAGCTGCTTGCAGGTATGATGCGTGCGTGCGAAAAGCGTCAGGTTTCCATTGAAACGCTCGAAAAGGCTGTTGACGAGATTGAAGCTAACCTTCAGAACTCACTTGACCGTGAGGTAACCTCAATTCATATCGGCGAGCTTGCTATGGACAAGCTTAAAGAAATTGACGAGGTTGCTTATGTCCGCTTCGCTTCAGTTTACAGACATTTTAAAGATATAAATGCCTTTATGGACGAGCTTTCGACATTGCTTCAGGACAAATAATTACAATAAATATTTCACGGGCAGGAGTTTTCCTGCCCGTGAGTTTTTTGTTATGAGTTAAACTATTCTCTGTACCTCGCCTGAGGTGATTGTATGTATATCCATCGGTCCCTTTACTACAAGAGCGCCGTTTTCGTCAATGTCAAGCACCTTTGCGTCATATTCGGCGTCATTTGTATGTACTCTTACCATTTCGCCTATGATTGACGAATGTGCTTTAAGTCTTGACACAATCTCCGAGCAGTCGCCGCCCGTAATCAGCCCGCTTCTTATAATATAGCGGTCAAGATTGTTGACTATATCGACAAGTATTTCGTTGTGGTCAAGCTCTACCCCGCCGCTGTAAACATTGCCTATGCTTGTGGCAATGTACTCAAGCTCTGCGGGAAATTCGGTTTTCTCAACATTAAGACCTATGCCAACAACAACATATTTCGGCGTATTGCCCTCGTTTACAACCTCGCAGAGTATGCCGCATATCTTTTTGCCGTCAACAAAAATGTCGTTTGGCCATTTGATTTTTGCATCGAGATTAAAAATGTTATAAAGCGTATCTCTGACGGCAAGTCCTGCCGCAGATGATATAAGCTCAAGATTTTTATTGTTCTGGTTAAGCTCGTAAACTGCCGAAAAATAAATTCCCTTGCCCTTGGGCGAATAAAAGCTTCTGCCCTGCCTGCCCTTGCCTGCAAGCTGAAAATCAACCGCAACAAGCACGCCCTTACCCTTGCCCTCACGGCAAAGCTGCTTTGCTACATCATTGGTTGAATTTGTTTCGGGATAGAATTTCAGCTGCTTTCTTACTTTGTACTGCTTTAAATAATAAATTATGCTTTTTTCGTTTAAATTCAAGTTTTCCATACAGGACACCCCGTTGATTTTTATATATGCATATGCTAAAATATTACTATAATATTTTTACATAGATTTCCCCGGAGGTCAAGTATGAAATTATCTGTATCAGGTATAACAAAAAGCTTCGGCGACAAGCTCGTGTTAAACGGCATTTCGTTTGAAGCCGAAAGCGGTAAGGCTCTCGGACTGCTGGGCAGAAACGGCGCAGGCAAGACCACTACCATAAGAATTATTATGAAGGTTTTTTCAGCCGACAGCGGCAGCGTTTTGCTTGACGGCGAGCCGTTCAACCCCGAAAAAGTAAAAATAGGCTATATGCCCGAGGAGAGAGGTCTGTACCCTAAAAAGAAGATAATGGACCAGCTCATTTACTTTGCAAAGCTTGCAGGGCTTACAAAACAGCAGGCTGTCGAAAATGCAGACAGACTGCTTACAAAGCTTGAAATGAAAGAATACGCCGACAAAAAGCTCGACACGCTTTCAAAGGGCAACCAGCAGAAAATTCAGCTTGTTGCAACGCTTATAGCAGACCCCGACATTGTAATTCTTGACGAGCCTTTCTCGGGACTTGACCCCGTAAACGCCATGCTCTTAAAGGATTTGATAAAGGAGCTTATAGAAGAAAATAAAATTGTAATATTCTCCTCTCATCAAATGAATTACATTGAGGAATTCTGCGAGGAAATTGCAATTCTCAACGGCGGTAAAATTGTGATTGCAGGCAATATCAGAAACATCAAAAAGAGCTTTGAGCGAAAGGATATTGAAATAAGCTGTAACAACACAGAAAAAATTGCCGATTTCTTAAAAACGGTCAATGCCGATATTATTGACGAAATAAAGGTTTCAGACGATACTGTAAGCATAAAGCTTAATAACGCAGACTTTAAGGCAAGACTGCTTGACTCGGTAAGCGATTTTTCCGAGGACATAGACTCATTTGCAGTCAAAGAGCCTACGCTCAATGAAATATTTGTCAAGTATACCAAGGAGGAAATATGAAACAGTTTAAAACAATTTTTTCCTTTGAATTTCTCGGCTATATAAAAAACAAAATGTTTATAGGTCTTACGCTTGTTGTAATTCTTGTAATGGGCATAGTTTTGTTTTACCCGAGTCTTAACGGCGGAAAATCTGTTGATATGGGAAATATCGGCGTTAAATTTGCACAGAATATTGCTCTTAAAACCGAGACGGACTATGACCTCGGCAGACTTTCAGGCTATATCACGCAGAGCATTGAGGGCGCAAATGTAACACTCAGCGACAAAACCGACGAGGAACTGAAAACCGCTGTTTCCGAGGGTGAATATGATATTGCGGTTATAATCACCTCCCCTCTCAGCTACCGCTATATAGTCGACACAGCAGGACTTACCGATATGACAACTGCTGTCATAGACGAAGCTCTCGGTTATGAATATCAGACAAGCATTATGCTTGACGCAGGGCTTAACGAGGAGCAGGCGCAAAAGATACTCACAGCAACAGTTGAGAGTGAGGCTGAAATTATTTCAACCGACCAGTCGCAGAGCTTTTTCTACACATACATACTTATGTTCTTGCTCTATTTTGCAGTGCTTGTTTACGGTCAGTATGTTGCGCAGGGCGTTGCAGTCGAAAAAAGCTCAAGGACTATGGAAATGCTTATCACTCACGCAGACCCCGTCAGCCTGATGTTCGGCAAAATTCTCGGCGCAGGTGCGGCAGGCTTTACACAGCTTATTCTGATTCTGGGCGCAGCCGTTGGATTTTACAGCATCAACAAGGAATACTGGCAGGATAATATGATAGTAAATTCAATATTTGACATGCCCTTAAAGCTTGTGGCTTTCACCGTGCTTTTCTTCTCGCTCGGATTTCTGATTTATTCGTTTATGTACGGTGCGCTCGCTTCGCTTGCAAGCAGGCTTGAGGATGTCAGCACGCTTACAATGCCCGTTACCTTTGTAATGATTTTTGCATTTATGCTGACCATATTCTCAATGCTGAGCAATGTCGACAGTCCGCTTATGAAGGTTGCCTCCTTCTTCCCGCTGACCTCGCCTATGGCTATGTTCACAAGAATTGCAATGGGCAATGTGCCGTGGTATCAGATTTTGATTTCAGTGGCAATACTTATTGCCTCAACCGTGCTTATAGGTTATCTTGCGGCGGCAATTTACAGAATAGGCGTGCTTATGTACGGCAAACCTCCGAAATTCAACGAGCTGTCAAGAGCGCTTAAAAACAACAAAGTAAAGTAATTTTATAAAACATAAAGCAGAGCCACGGTATTTACCACGGCTCTGTTTTTCTGTTTAAATTCAGAACACTTTATTTCTTTCGGGAATAGTATGAAATAACAGTCTTTAAGACTATTTCAGCCGGGAGAAATAATATGTTTTGGAATCTGATGATACCCTTTGCAGGCACCTCTCTGGGTGCGGCAACGGTATTTTTTATGAAAAAGGACATCAACGCTGTGCTTCAGAAGCTTTTGTGCGGTTTTGCCGCAGGCGTTATGATTGCCGCAAGCGTATGGTCGCTGCTTATACCCTCAATAGAGATGTCGGGCGGCGGCAGACTGAAATTCATACCTGCCCTGACAGGCTTTCTTGCAGGGATTGTGTTTCTGCTCCTGCTCGATTTACTGTTAAGGCGCATTGACACAGGCACAGACGAAAGTGAACATTCCACAAGGATGATGGCTCTTGCAGTAACGCTTCATAACATTCCCGAGGGTATGGCAGTAGGCGTTATGCTTGCGGCGGCGCTCGGTGAAAATGCTACGGTCAGCCTGAGCGCCGCAACAGCCTTTGCAACGGGAATTGCTATACAGAATTTCCCCGAGGGAGCTATTATTTCAATGCCGCTTCGCTCAAAGGGTATGCAGAAACTCAGAGCCTTTGTTTACGGCTCGCTTTCGGGCGCTGTCGAGCCTGTTTTCGGGTGGCTTACGGTGCTTATTACAAAAACCGTAACCGCCGCACTGCCCTATTTGCTTGCCTTCGCAGCAGGCGCAATGATTTATGTCGTTGCCGAGGAGCTTATACCCGACGCAAAAAGCTCAAAGCTAACGGGTATATCTGCAATGGGCGTCGCTTCGGGCTTTGCGGTTATGATGACGCTTGATGTTTTATTCTCATAGGACTTGCAAGAAATTGCACCCCCAAGCATAGAGTTTACAAAGGGGTGTGATTTTTTGTTAAGTATTATTTCTTCCATTTTAGTAAACTCGCTGTTTTTAATGCTTCACCTTGAAAATTCAGGCTCATTCCCGAAGCCTCTGAGCGCAAAAAAGGAACGGGAAGCGCTTGAAAAAATGAAGCAGGGCGATACGGCGGCAAGGGATTTGCTTATTGAACACAACCTGCGTCTGGTAGTGCATATTATTAAAAAATACTATGCAAATTATTCCGACCAGGACGATTTGATTTCAATAGGCACAATAGGGCTTATAAAGGCGGTCAACAGCTTTGACGCAGACAAGGGCACAAGGCTTGCAACCTATGCCGCAAGGTGCGTTGAAAACGAAATTCTTATGTATTTCCGTGGGCAGAAGAAATCCTCGCAGGACATTTCAATGAGCGAGCCTATTGATATGGACTCGGAGGGCAATCCGCTGACGCTGTCTGACATTATTTATACAGATGACAACATAGCAGACGACATTGACAAGCGCATGAAGCTTCAGAAGCTTCAGAAGCTCATCACAGAAATGAAAGACCCAAGGGAAAAGGAAATAATCATAAAGCGTTACGGGCTTGACGGCAGACTGCCCTTAACGCAGAGGGAGGTCGCCGACAGGCTCGGCATCTCCCGTTCATATGTGTCAAGAATTGAAAAAAAGGCATTGCACGATTTGCGCAAAGCCTTTGACGGTGAATAGCTTATGTGATATTATATATCTATTAAAAACAAGGATGTTGTTATGGTAAGAGAAATACTTAAGCTTAAATCCTCATGGGAATTTTTGCAGGAAACCGAGCTGCCCGTTATACTTTACGGCACGGGCAACGGCGCAGACAAAATAATAGACGAGCTTGAAAGGCTCGGTGTTAAGCTGTACGGTGTTACGGCAAGCGACGGCTTTGTCAGAAAAAGACAGTTCAGGGGCTTTGAGGTCAAGGCTTTGTCGGATTTTGAAAACGAGCTTGAGGACTTTGTTGTTATTATCGGCTTCGGCACGCAGCGGCAGGAGGTTATTGATAATATAATAAGCATCTCAAAACGCCATAAAGTGCTTGTCCCCTGCGTGCCCGTTTACGGCGACAGCATAATAAACAGGGATTTTTTAAAGAAAAATCTTCTTAATATCAAGGCTGTGTATTATGAGCTTGCAGACAAAAAATCGCAGGAGGTTTACAAGGATTTTCTGCGTTTTGAATTCACGGGCGAGCTTGAATATCTTTTAAGAAGCGAAACCGAAAAGGACGAAGCTTTTAAAGATATTTTACAGCTTACAGACTCTGAAAGCTATCTTGATTTAGGCGCATACCGTGGCGACACCGTAGCTGAATTCCTACACTATACAGGCGGCTGTTATGACAGTATCACCGCCGTTGAGCCTGACAGGAAAAGCTTTGAAAAGCTTCAGGATTTCGCAAAGGATTTTAACTTCTGCAAGCTTCTCAACAAAGGCATATGGTCAGAGGAAAAGTTGCTTGAATTCGGCTCTGCGCTCGGCAGGGGCAACAGTATAAGTAAGGGCGGAGAAAGCATTGAAGCCGTCAGCGTTGACTCACTTTGCACCGACAGTGAATTTACATACATAAAAGCTGACATTGAGGGCTGTGAGGGCGAAATGCTGAAGGGCGCACAGAATACGCTTAAAAAGCTGAAACCCAAGCTCAATATTGCCGCCTACCACAGAAGCGAGGATTTTTTTGATATTCCGCTTACAATCCGGCGATTTAACCCCGAGTACAAAATATACCTGCGCCACCACCGTTACATCCCCTGCTGGGATATGAATTTTTACTGTGTGTGAAGCTAAGACAGACAAAACAGCAGAGATTTATTTTACAAAATCTCTGCTGTTTACTGTTTATTATGCTGTCTTTTATTTACCGTTCATTTATCATTTATGATAATACTTCTTTGTCTGTCTGTACGGCTCGCAGGTTACATTTACGCCGAGCTTTGAGAAGGTGTGCATATCGACATCAGAAAGAATTACGGTTGAATGTACCTCGCAGCCCTTTAACTCCTTAATAGCCTGCATTGCCTTTTCTGCTGTCGGGTTGGTTGCCGCAGAAATCGAAAGCGCTAAAAGTACTTCATCAGTATGCAGTCTCGGGTTGTGATTGCCGAGGTGATTTACCTTTAAGTCCTGAATAGGCTCAATTACGATAGGCGAAACCAAATCAATATCGTCATTTATATTGGCAATAGCCTTAAGCGCATTCAAAAGCAACGCTGACGAAGCGCCGAGAAGCGAAGAGGTTTTACCGGTGACAATTCTGCCGTCGTTAAGCTCCATAGCCGCCGCAGGAGCACCCGTCTGCTCACTTTTTTCAAGAGCAGGCTGAACACATTTGCGGTATTCGGGAACAATTCCGAGCTGCTTCATTATTAACTCGAGGTTATATATTTCATCTCCGACCTTTTCGCCGTTTTTCTTTTTGACAAGAGCCTTGTAGTAACGCCTTATAACCTCCTGCTTTGAAGCCTCGCAAACAATTTCGTCATCAATAATGCAGTTGCCTGCCATATTAACGCCCATATCGGTAGGTGACTTGTACGGAGATGTGCCGTAAATGCGCTCAAAAATTGCATTGAGTACGGGGAAAATTTCAATATCCCTGTTATAGTTTACTGTTGTTACACCGTATGCTTCAAGGTGGAACGGGTCAATCATATTGACATCGTTAAGGTCGGTGGTTGCCGCTTCATAGGCAAGGTTTACGGGATGCTTCAGAGGCAGGTTCCATATCGGGAAGGTTTCAAATTTCGCATAGCCTGCCTCAACGCCTCTGTTATGCTCATGGTAAAGCTGGGAAAGGCAGACAGCCATTTTTCCGCTGCCGGGACCGGGTGCGGTTACAACTATAAGCGGACGGGTAGTTTCAATGTAATCATTTTTGCCGTAGCCTTCATCGCTGACAATAAGCTGAACATCCTGCGGGTAATTATCAATTTTATAGTGCTTATAGACCTTAACACCGAGACCCTCAAGCTTTTCTTTGAAGGCAGCCGCAGAGGGCTGAGCCGAAAACTGAGTCATAACAACGCCGCAGATTTCAAGCCCGAAGCTCTTGTAAATGTCCATAAGACGAAGCACATCAAGGTCATATGTAATGCCTATATCGCCCCTGACCTTATTTTTTTCAATGTCATTTGCATTTATGGCAATTATCATTTCAGCGTCGTCTTTAATCTCTAAAAGCATTTCCATTTTACTGTCGGGCTCAAAGCCGGGCAGAACTCTTGAAGCGTGATAATCGTCAAAGATTTTACCGCCGAATTCAAGATAAAGCTTGCCGCCGAATTCGGAAATTCTCTGTTTAATATGCTCTGACTGCATTTTCAGATATTTGTCATTGTCGAAACCTATTTTCTTCACCTTTTACACCACCAAATCACAAAAAAACTAATAAAATAAAAAAGCACTCCGGCGGTGGTACGCAACCAACTCCGAAGTGCGACACTAATTATTATAATAAATCAATTTTCAAAAATCAATAGGTTGAGTAATATTTTTTAGAAATTTTTATATTTCCTCCACCCTCCAGTTAATCGGCTTTTGTCCGCTTGCAATAAGAATTTCATTTGTCTTTGAAAAATGCTTACAGCCGAAAAAGCCGTTGTAGGCGGACAGCGGACTCGGGTGAGCACAGCAAAGCTTTATGTGCTTGGGATTATCTATAATTTGCGCCTTATTGCGTGCGTTTGCGCCCCAGAGCAGAAATACAACGGGCGTTTCCTTTTTGTTAAGCTCGGAAATAACCCTGTCGGTAAATAATTCCCAGCCCATGCCCTTGTGTGAATTCGCCTGCCCCTGACGGACCGTAAGCACGGTGTTTAACAGCAGCACGCCCTGCTTTGCCCATGAAGTCAGCTCGCCGTAGCGCATATCGTTTTCAATTCCTAAATCGGATTTGATTTCCTTATATATATTCTGAAGCGACGGCGGCGGCTGCACACCCTTTTTAACCGAAAAGCAAAGCCCGTGAGCCTGACCGGGTTCGTGATAAGGGTCCTGTCCGAGAATTACAACTCTTGTGTTCTCAAAAGATGTATAGCGAAGCGCATTGAAAATGTCATTCATATCGGGAAATATAACCCTTGATGAATATTCGCTTTTGAGAAACGCCCGCAACTTGCGATAATACGGCTTGTCGAATTCGCCGTCTAAAATTCTGTCCCAATCATTGCCGATATTTACCATAAGGCTCACCTCTTTATGCGTATTTTAACATAAAAGAGACGCTCTTTCAATGCGCTATTGAAAAACGCCGTGAAAAGTGCTAACATAAAATGTATAGGAATAATATAATATTCTTTGAAAAGAGGGGTTATAATGGCAAAGATTATTGTTGCAGGCGGCGGTCACGGCGCAATAGCATGTGCGGCGGTGCTTGCGGAAAACGGCTTTGATGTAACTGTTTATGAACAGCACAAGCGTGAGGATATGGGCTATGACTGGACCGACATTTTTGACGGCAGAACGCTCAAGCCTTTAGGCATACCCTATCCCGAAAAGGACAAGTACACAGTCAAGAGCGATGTTATCTTCTGCGGACCGAGCGAAAACAATTATTTTGTTCAGCGCTCGCCTAAAAATCAGCCTGAAATCCGTATGGAGAGAAAGGATATTTACAACCTGCTTATAGATTTTGCCGTCAGCAAGGGCGTTAAATTTGAATTTGAACATAATATCAAATCAGCCCTGCTTGCAGGCGACAGGGTTACAGGTATTAAAACCGACAAGGGCGAATATTATGCGGATTTGGTGCTTGACGGCTGCGGCTGTGAATCCGTTATAAGAAAGACCCTGCCCGACTGTCTTGGAATTCAGAAGAATTTAAAAGAAAATGACCTTTTCTATGTTTACAGGGCATTTTACAACCGCAAGGCAAAGGATACTGTTGAAAACCGATTCAAGCTTACCCTGTTTTCAAACGGACACCACGGCATAAGCTGGGTAACCACCGAAGATGATTATACGGATGTGCTTATAGGCAGATTCAAGCCCTTCAATAAAAAAGAGGCAAACGAGGCTCTTGCTCAGATAAGGGCAATGAATGAAGCTCTCGGTGCAAAAAAGCTTCGTGGCGGCTCGTTTGCGACAATTCCGATAAGGCAGACGCTTGCAATTATGGTGGCAGACGGCTACGCCGCAATCGGCGACAGCGCATTTATGACAACGCCGCTTATAGGCTCGGGAATTGCAAATGCACTGAAGGCGGCAAAAATACTTGCAGATGTAATTATTGCAGACGAAACAAAAACATACTCTGCAGAGACGCTGTGGAAATATCAGCGCAAATACTATCAGAGTGTAGGTATGATTATAACTCCGTTTGCGCTTTTAAAGAATGTTGTTGCGTCAATGACGCCCGAGCAGATAGATTATGTCTTTGACAGCGGAATTTTAGAGGCTAAGAGCAAGGCGGCAAAAATACCCCATGCCAAAGCCGCAGAGCTGTCAACTAATGCGCTCGAAATACTTGTCAGGGTAAGAAATCTTTTCTCTGACAAACAGCTTAAAAAGCTTATAGGCAATACAATTACAAAAATTGCAAAGCTGTCGCTGCTTATTTCGTCAATGCCGAAGGAATACTCACGCAACGAGGTGCAGAAATGGGCGCAGAAATATAACAGAATGTTTGATTGAGAATAAAATTGTAAAATGCAGGACAGACTTTTCGGTCTGTCCTTTTTTTAATTATTACCGCTCAAATTTCCTGCAAATTCTGCCGTTTGTGCCAAATCTTACAAAAAAATTACGCAAAGCTTCTGATTTTTCTAAAATTTTCAAACGATTTTAGAAATAAAAATATTTACATACATTTATAAAAGTGTTAAAATGACTATGTATGTTAATACACAAACCTTTCAAGGAGGAAATAGTAAATGGCAGAAAAAAAGACTCCCATAGTCAGAAAAGCAAAGACTATGGACGGTAACAATGCCGCTGCTCATGTATCTTATGCATTTACAGAGGTTGCAGGCATTTACCCGATTACCCCTTCAAGCCCCATGGCAGACTATGTTGACCAGTGGTCAGCTCAGGGACTTAAAAATGTGTTCGGCACAACAGTCCGTGTTGCCGAGATGCAGTCTGAAGCAGGTGCTTCAGGTACAGTTCACGGCTCACTTGCAGCCGGTGCTCTTACAACTACATATACGGCTTCTCAGGGACTTCTTCTTATGATTCCGAATATGTATAAAATTGCAGGTGAATTACTCCCCTGCGTATTCCATGTATCAGCTCGCTGCGTTGCATCTCACGCACTTAACATTTTCGGCGACCATTCCGATGTTTACGCTTGCCGTCAGACAGGCTTCGCAATGCTTGCCGAAACAAATCCGCAGGAGGTTATGGACCTCGGCGCTGTTGCTCACCTTGCAACAATCAAGTCAAGAGTTCCGTTCATCAACTTCTTTGACGGTTTCAGAACTTCACACGAAATTCAGAAGATTAAAATCTGGGATTTTGAGGACTTAAAGGAAATGGTTGACATGGACGCTGTCAACGAATTCCGCAAGCGTGCTCTTAACCCCGAAAGACCCGTTATGCGTGGTTCTCACGAAAACGGCGATATCTTCTTCCAGCACAGAGAAGCTTGCAACAAGTACTATGAAGCAGTTCCTGCTATCGTAGAGGAGTACATGGGCAAGGTTAACGAGAAGCTCGGCACAGATTACAAGCTCTTTAACTACTACGGCGCTGCTGACGCTGAGAGAGTTATTATTGCTATGGGCTCTGTATGTGATGTTGCTGAAGAGGTTATTGATTACCTTCTTGCTCAGGGCGAAAAGGTTGGTCTTGTTAAGGTAAGACTTTACAGACCCTTCTCAACCAAGCACCTTGTTGACGCTATCCCCGCTACTGTTAAGAAGATTGCTGTTCTTGACAGAACAAAGGAACCCGGCTCAATAGGCGAGCCCCTCTTCCTCGATGTTATTGCAGCTCTCAACGAGCAGGGCAGAGACGGCATCAAGGTTTGCGGCGGCAGATACGGTCTTGGCTCAAAGGATACTCCCCCTTCAAGCATATTTGCAGTTTACGAGCATCTTAAGGCTGAAACACCTTCCCGTCAGTTCACCATCGGTATCAACGACGATGTTACTCACCTTTCACTTGAAGAGAAGCCTGCTCCCATCACAGCGGCAGAAGGCACAATCGAGTGCAAATTCTGGGGTCTCGGCGGCGACGGTACAGTCGGTGCAAACAAAGACTCAATCAAGATTATCGGCGACCATACAGATAAGTATGTTCAGGCATATTTCCAGTATGACTCAAAGAAAACAGGCGGCGTTACAATTTCGCACCTTCGTTTCGGCGACAAGCCCATCAAGAGCTCATACTATATAAATAAGGCTGACTTCGTTGCATGTCATAACCCGTCATACATCGAAAAAGGCTTCAAGATGGTTCAGGATGTTAAGCCCGGCGGCGTATTCCTTATCAACTGCCAGTGGGATGAGAAGGAATTAGCTGAAAAGCTCAATGCAGAAACAAAGCAGTACATTGCTAAGAACAATATTCAGCTTTACACAGTTAACGCTATCGACCTTGCCGCTAAAATCGGTCTTGGTAAGCGTACAAATACAGTTCTTCAGTCGGCTTTCTTCTCACTTGCAAAGGTTCTTCCCGCAGAGGAAGCAATCGGCTACATGAAGGAAAAAGCTCAGAAGTTCATGAAGAAGGGCATTGAAATAGTTAAGATGAACGAGGCAGCTATTGACGCAGGCGCAACAGCTTATGTCAAGATAGATGTTCCTGCTGACTGGGCAACTGCTGTTGATACAGCTGAGCCTGAAAAGAGCGAAGGTCCTGCAAAACTCGTTAAGATGGTTGACTCCATCATGAAGCCCGTTGGCAAGATGGACGGCGATTCACTTCCCGTTTCTGCTTTCGAGGACCATGCAGACGGTACCTTCGAGCAGGGCGCATCAGCTTATGAGAAGCGTGGCGTTGCAGTTATGGTTCCCGAGTGGGATGCAACAACCTGCGCTCAGTGTAACAAGTGCGCTTATGTTTGCCCGCACGCAACAATCAGACCTTACCTTCTTACAGACGAGGAAGCTGCAAACGCTCCCGAGTGCGCAACAATAGTTGACAAGAAGGCAGGCAAGGGCAAGGGCGTTTACAAGTATACAATGGCTGTTTCTCCGCTTGACTGTATGGGTTGCGGCGTATGTATCGGCGTTTGTCCTACAAATTCACTTAAGATGGTATCCCGTGAATCACAGGATTACAAGCAGCCTGCATTTGATTACATGGTTGCTAATGTTTCGGTTAAGGAAGATGTTGCTGACAACAAGACAGTTATCGGCAGCCAGTTCAAGACTCCCCTTCTTGAGTTCTCAGGCTCTTGCGCAGGCTGTGCAGAAACAAGCTATGCAAGACTTATTACTCAGCTCTTCGGTGACAGAATGTACATTTCAAATGCAACAGGCTGTTCATCAATCTGGGGCGGTCCTGCTGCTACATCACCCTATACAGTAAACAAGGAAGGCCACGGTCCTGCATGGGCTAACTCACTGTTTGAGGACAACGCAGAGCACGGCTTCGGTATGTACTTAGGTCAGAATGCTATCAGAAACAGACTCATCTCAAAGGTTGAGGCTATTATTGCTGAGGGCAAGGCTCCTGCAAATGTACTTGACGCTGCTAAGGCATATCTTGACACAGTAAATGACGGCGAGGCTAACAAGACTGCTACTGCAGACTTCGTTGCTGCTCTTGAAGGCTTTGACTGCGACTGCGAAGCAAAGCAGGATATACTTAACAACAAAGAATACCTCGCTAAGAAGTCCATCTGGATTTTCGGCGGCGACGGTTGGGCATATGACATCGGCTTCGGCGGTGTTGACCATGTTCTTGCATCAGGCGAGGATGTAAACATTATGGTATTCGATACCGAGGTTTACTCAAACACAGGCGGTCAGGCTTCAAAGGCTTCAAATATCGGTCAGGTTGCACAGTTCGCTGCTGCAGGTAAGTCGATAGCTAAGAAGAGCCTTGCCGAAATCGCTATGAGCTACGGCTATGTTTATGTTGCACAGATAGCTATGGGCGCTGACCAGAATCAGACAATCAAGGCTATCACAGAGGCTGAGGCTTATCACGGCCCGTCAATCATCATTGCTTATGCACCTTGCGAAATGCACTCAATCAAGGGCGGTATGACAAACTGCCAGGCAGAGATGAAGAAGGCTGTTGACTGCGGTTACTGGAATATGTTCCGTTACAACCCGCAGCTTAAGGCTGAAGGTAAGAATCCGTTCACAATCGACTCCAAGGAAGGCACTGAGAGCTACCGTGACTTCATCATGAATGAAGCCCGTTACTCATCACTTACACGCTCCTTCCCCGAGAGAGCGGAAGAGCTCTTCGCAAAGGCTGAAAAGACCTCTGTTGAGAGATATAAGCACCTTCTCAAGCTCAAGACTATGTATGAACCGGATGCTGAATAACGCCTGTCAAAAAGGCACCATAACCACGCCGTATTAAACACAAACAACTTATATGCGTAGGGCGGGGGCTTGCTCCCGCCGAAGAGTTGGCAATAAACAATAATTCGGCAAATAAAGGTCGCAGTAATGTCGAATTACTGCGACCTTTCGGCGTTTTGCGTATTTGAAAACTCTACCGTATCTATATACGCCTACGAATTTTCAAATACGCAATTCTGTCACCTTTTAGGCAGTCGGAGCTGTCTGTATTTTTAATTTTGGGGGATAGGGATATGAAATATTTGTATATTGTAATTTACATTCTTGCGGTTGCCGCAGAATTCTTTTTAGTTCCTAAATTTTTAGAGTATTCGTGGCCTGAAAAGTGTATAAAATCGTTAAAAATGAAAATGGTCTGTGCAGCAATGTTTATCATTACTGCCCTGTGCTGTATGCTCTATGCGCAGAATTTCGGTATGTACGCAATACTGATTTCAGTCGGTCTGCTGTTCGGTGCGCTGGGTGATTTGCTTATTCATGTTCCCGAGCACGGAGTTGTAAATGTTCTCGGCGGCGCAGCATTCCTTGCAGGGCATATTTTCTACATAATTGCCTTTTGGCAGGCATTGAAATCGGCAAACCCCGACGCAAAGCCCGTAACGCTTGTTACGGTTATTATGCCAATAGCTTTCGTCCTCTGTTATTTTATATTTTTAACCGTAAAAAAGGTCAAAATCGGCGCACTGACCGTGCCCGTAATTATATATGCGCTGACTATTAGCTCAATGCTGACAATGGCTGCCAGATTTGCATTTACTGCAATGAGCATACCCGTATTCATAACGGTACTGCTCGGCGCTGTGCTGTTTGTCTGCTCGGATTCAACTATTGCTCTGTTTATGTTCGGCAAGCAATTCAAGACAAAGCCTGTTAAGAATTTTTATATAATCACATATTTTGCCGCACAGATTTTGCTCGGCACAAGTATGATGTTTGTCAGTTAAAATAAATATAAACTAAAAAGACTATTGTAAAACGCAATAGTCTTTTTGTGTATGCAGATAAAGCCGAAAGCAAAATAAAAAACTGTTATACCGGTTTGTTGAATTAAAAAAAGCACTTGCAAAAGCAAGTGCTTTTTCTGGAGCTGCTAGGCAGACTCGAACTGCCGACCTCATCCTTACCAAGGATGTGCTCTACCACCTGAGCCATAGCAGCATTTAATTCGCAAGTGATATTATACACATTACGGGGGCAGTTTGTCAACAGAAAAAAGCGAAAATTAAATGATTTATGAATAAACAACATTTGACAAAGAACGATAACTGTGTTTTAATTTATTAACAATAACCGAAGGAAGTATACTATGAAAAAACCATATTCAGTTCTGTTTTTATCGTTACTGCTGAGTCTGTGTATTATACTCTGCTCGTGCGGCGCAAATTCGCCGGCGGAAACAGAGGCTCCGTCAATTACCAACCCGCATGAAAGCTCTGCTTCGTTCAAGGTTGCCTTTTTGCAGTATGACAACGATTACTGCAGCGCACAGATGCGTCAGGCATTCATTGCGAGGATGAGGACGCTCGGCTATGACGAAGCAAAAATGAAATTCGACATTTTAAACGCTCAGGGCAATGCAGAAACGCTTGAAAAGAATGTGCAGAGCCTGTCCGGGTCCGATTACAGCCTTATTGTTGCGGCAGGCACGCTTACGGCTAAGGCAGTCGCAAAATCGGGTACTGCTCTCCCCTGCGTATTCATAGGCGCTCAGGACCCTGTCGGCAACGGGCTTACTGCCGAGCTT
>ONBD01000017.1 GCA_900315985.1 uncultured Eubacteriales bacterium
GGTCAGAGGACCTAAAGGCGCAGACGGAAAAGACGGAGCCAATGGCAAAGACGGCTCCGCAGGCGCAAAGGGTACTGACGGCAAGGACGGCAAAGACGGCGTTGACGGTCAGAACGGTGCTGACGGTACAGGCGTAACATCTGTATATGTTGACGATACAAATCAATTCATAATCAATTTAAGCGACGGAAGCGAAATAAACCTCGGCGCAATAGCAGGTATTAACGGTGCTGACGGCGCTGACGGAAAATCCGCATATCAGGTAGCAGTAGATAACGGCTTTACGGGCACAGAAGCGGAATGGCTTGAATCGCTCAAGGGCGCAGACGGTCAGAACGGACTTGACGGAACTGACGGTGTAAACGGTACAAACGGAACAGACGGTAATGACGGCGTAGGTATTGAGAATATCAGTATTGATACCGACGGTAAATTAAAGATAAGACTTACAAGCGGAACAATGTTAGACCTCGGCGTAATTAAAGGCGCAGACGGTCAAAACGGCACAAACGGCGCTGACGGTAAATCCGCTTATGAAATAGCAGTCGATAACGGCTACACGGGTACGGAAACCGAGTGGCTTGCCTCCCTTATCGGCGCAAACGGAACTAACGGTACCAACGGAACGAATGGCACAGACGGTGTCGGCATTGACAATATCAATGTTGACACAGACGGCAAGCTGACAGTAACATTGACAAATGGAAACACAGTTGACCTTGGCGTAATCAAAGGCGACAAGGGCGAACAGGGTGAAACAGGTCTTAAAGGCGACAAGGGTGATAAAGGCGATAAAGGTGACAAAGGCGACAAAGGTGAGGACGGCACAAACGGAACCAATGGTACAAACGGCACTGACGGTAAATCTGCATTTGAAATAGCACAGGATAACGGCTATACGGGAACAGTAACCGAATGGCTTGCTTCACTTAACGGAACAGACGGTCAGGACGGTGAAGACGGAAGAGGCGTATCGGGTGTTGAAATCAATCCCGCAGGTGAACTTGTACTTACTTTCACAGACTCCACAACAGTAAATCTCGGTAATATTAAAGGCGCAGACGGTCAGAACGGCACAAACGGTGCTGACGGTACAGACGGAATCGGAATTCAGACTGTTGAAATTGAAACAACAGGCAATTTGAAAGTTACTCTTACAAACGGCACAGTATTAAACCTCGGAAATATCAAGGGTGCTGACGGAAACGGCATTGCAAGCACGCTTATAAATACTGACGGCGAGCTTGAAATATCCTTTACTGACGGAACAACTACAAATGTCGGCAAAGTCGTTGGTAACAATGGTACCAACGGAACAAACGGAACTAACGGTACAAACGGTTCCGACGGCAGAGGAATACAAAGCTGTGAAATCGTCAGCGGTGATTTAATTATTACCTATACTGACGGAACAACACAGAATGCGGGAACGGTTGGCAGTTTAGCAAGCGATTCGCTTTTGTTTTTAAACTTTACAAAACTTGATGACGGAACGTTATCGGTGGCAATAAAAGATGAATACAAAAGTGTTGTTGAAGAAATATCAATACCCACTCATTTTTGTGGGAAAGCTGTTACACAGATTGCAGAAGAAGGGTTTTCCGGTTGCAGAGATTTGAGAAATATATTAATACCTTATACGGTTACTGAAATTGGAGCAAAAGCGTTTTACAAATGTAATAATTTAAGTGTTATAATACCTTCTACCGTAAATAAAATTGGCGGAAATGCATTTGTTGGGATAAAAACGGTTGATTTGGGTGACGAAGCAAACTGGAATGTTGACACATGCTTCATACACTTGTATAAAAACGAACAACAGTCGACAGCATATTGGTTTAATGCTACTGTTAATATGCCCTTAAATGAATTTATGGAATTAGTTAAAACACATTCGAAAACTGTTGAAACACCACAAATACATTTAAAAATTACTACTCTCCTATACAATGTTACTATAGATGGTCATACAGCTAGTGATGTATCTAATACACAATTATGCGTTAGCGATTTCAACTTAACAAGAATCCATTGAACATCAATAACAAAGGAGTTTTATTTATGTGTAGAACAGAGAACGAAAGATCTTGGAACGACTTATACTTAATTGTTAGAAAAAACATCGAACCAGATATTAAATCATATCGAAATAATATAAAAAATGAATTGTCTGAATTCGATAAGGATTTATCATCAATGATACACGATTTGGATGTATATAACATTGATGATTTCAGAAAAATAATTCAAGCAGCAAGTGAATTTGATATTCAGATTTATCAACTTACAAGGCTTTAATCAATTGCTCCCCGTTGTGACTCGTCTGCACTTCTGCGCAAAAATAGAAAACACTGTAATACACTGTTTGACACAGGATGAAATATGGGCGGATTTTATTCGCAGGATTGACGGCGAAAGTGCAACTTAAAACAACCAAATACAACAAGAAAAAGCAGGATTGAAAGTCGTTTCAATCCTGCTTTTTGGTACTCTGACAGGGTGCTTTGAAAACAACGCTCCCGAAGCTTTGTTTCGTTTCGGGGTTTGCTTGACATTTTGCCTGTTTTTTGATAACATTTATTTGTTGAGGGAGTAGCAGCAACGGCTTTGCCGTTGCGGTAAGTCGTCATCACGGCGAAAGCCCGGCTTACCGTAAATTGCGAGACTCAGTGTCAGGTGCGCTCCCCGAATTTCCCGCCCGAGCGCTGTGAGCGTTCGGTATTTTTTATGTAGGAAGTGAATTATGGAACAGTTTGTACAGTATATCAATTCCGCCCTTCCCGACGGGGAGGGTAACGAGCTTGTTTACAGGTTCAAGAAGAAAACGCTTGACGAAATGAATGCCCGTGCGCTTGAGGTAACAGGCAGAGGCGGCATTCTCAGCCGAAAGGTTGTCGAGGATCTGATTATAAGCGAGCACGCAGATCTTGCCGGTGAGTATAAGGAATTTGAAGCTCACGAAACAGCAAAAATCAAAGCCAGACGCAGCTTGTTAGGAAATATTATAGGCTCGCTTGTGTACATAATATTGCTTATTACCGTGTTCCTCGGCGTGAGTATGGCTACGGATTTGTGGAAATACACCTGGATTATTGTTGTTGACGGAATACTGCTCTGGGTTGTTTATCTGCTTGGCTTAGGCATAAAAAAACTGGTGTCAATGAAACGCATCTTCCATGTTTTTGCCCGTGTACTGCTTTTCGGCGCAGTTGTGGTAACTATGGTTGCGGTTTTCCTTGCGTTTGTTGCGCTGACAGATTTACCGCACAGCTGGCTGTTTGTCATAATAGGTCTTATACTTGCGTTTGTCTGCGACGGCTTGTTTGCCGAAATCACCAAAGCAAGACTTCGTATAATTTACTGGCTTATTTATATACCGGTAATTTCCGTTTTCCTGTTTATAATTATCGGCGCACTCGATATTCTTGCATGGAGTGTTGCATGGATGATTATTCCGCTGTCACTGGTAGTTGACCTTATCATTATTTATGCGGCTATAAGACGCAACAGAGCTGAAAGAATGGAGGTGGCAGATATATGGAACGAAAATTAAACGCAGAGCTTTGGGATAAAATGCACTACCTCTTCCGTGACTACAATGACAGAATGGTGCATGTTGAGCTTCACTACGATTTCAGAATAAATATTGATGCGCTTAAGACCGTGCTTACCTGCTTCTTTGAGAAAGCCCCCGTGCTTCACTCCTCTTTTACAGACAATCATATTCATCCGTACTGGACTGTGAAGGATTACCATATAAATGACATCCTTACCGTTAAGGAGGTTGACGAGAGCGCTCTGGCTGAGGAAATAAACACCTTCCTCGTTCAGTATATTCCGCCCGAAGCGCCTGTGCAGATGAAGGTTGCCGTTTTCTATTACGGTGAGAACAAATCTGCCTTGTGCGTTGTTGAAAATCATATGTGTATGGACGGCGGTGATCTGAAATACTTTATGAAAGCGCTTTGCAAAAACTACTCTGATTTTGTAAGCAGTGAAATCAGCCCCGTAAATCTCAGAACGGGTACACGCTCATACGAAGCAGTTTATGAGGACTTTTCCGCAACCGAGAGAAAATTTGCAAAGGGACTGTATAAAAACATAAACACAAGGGACAATCACGGCTTTCCCTTTACGCCTAATAATATGATTGACGCTTCGTTTATTGCCAGACGCAAGCTTTCTGTTGAAACCTTTGACAAGCTTCGTGCAGTAGGTAAGCAACACGGCGCAACGATTAACGATATGATTCTTACGGCGTATTTTTACAGCCTTTATGAGCTGGCAAATTTCAATCCTGCAGAGAGTATTTCAATTTCCTGCGCCATTGACCTCAGACGCCATATAAAAGACAGCGAGGGTCAGGGAATTACAAACCAGACTGCATGGATGCAGTGCCGTATTCCACGCAGAGGGCAGGACATCTTTGAAACGCTTGACTATGTAGTAAAATCCTCAAATCAGTTCAAGCAGGACAGGTTTATGGGACTTCACGGTTTACCGTTGCTTTCACTCGGCTACAAAATTATGCCGCATGCCGCCAGCGAGGAAATTATCAAGGTCGGTTATGCCAACCCCTTGCTTGCAATGAGTAACATAGGCATTCTCGAGGTTGACAAGCTTGCGCTTGAGGGGCATGAGCCGACAGACGGCTTTATGAGCGGTGCTGTTAAATACAAGCCGTACGCCTTACTCTCTGCGACATCAATGCGTAAGGAAATGACGCTTTCAATGTGCGTCAGGGGCAATGACGAGGACAGACGAATTGTTGAGCATTTCTTTGATTTGCTTGAAGATGCAATCAGACTGCTGACCGAGTAATAAAAAGATATTTTCAGGAATCCGGAGCAAACAAGTGCTTCGGGTTCCTTCTCTTTTTAACTGTTTGAAAAATTCCCCGGACAGTTTAACAGGGCAAATGAAGAAAAAATAACAGCAGGGGTTTTATTGACTTTTCAGGGTGATTATGCTAACATAGTTAGCAGAGGCTAACTGATATTGTGTTGAAGTGAGGTGCAATATATGTGGTTTGATGTTTTTGAGGGTCTTGCAATCCCGTTTGCAGGAACAGTTCTCGGCTCGGCTTGCGTATTCTTTATGAAAAAGGAGTTAAGCCGTAGTGTTCAGCGTGCGCTGACGGGCTTTGCAGGCGGCGTAATGGTTGCCGCTTCAATCTGGAGCCTGCTGATTCCGGCTATGAATTTAAGCGAGGACAAGGGCAGGCTTGCATTTCTGCCCGCTTTTATCGGCTTCTGGCTCGGAATACTGTTTCTGCTTTTTCTTGACAGGGTTATCCCTCATCTTCATATGTACGCCGACAAGGCAGAAGGACCTAAAAGCCGTGCGGCAAAGACGACAATGATGGTGCTTGCCGTCACGCTTCACAATATACCCGAGGGTATGGCGGTAGGCGTTGTGTATGCAGGACTGCTTTCCGGCTCTGCCGAAATTACGGCAGGCGGTGCTTTGGCACTGGCGCTCGGTATTGCTATACAGAATTTCCCCGAGGGCGCAATAATTTCAATGCCTCTTCACGCAGAGGGTAAGTCGAAGCTGAAATCATTTGCCTTGGGCGCACTGTCTGGCGCAGTTGAACCGTTAGGAGCGCTTCTGACGGTGCTTTTTGCAGGGCTGTTTGTACCTGCTATGCCGTATCTGCTCGCATTTGCGGCAGGCGCTATGATTTATGTCGTTGTCGAGGAGCTTATACCCGAAATGTCGGCAGGGGAACATTCAAATATCGGTGTAGTTCTGTTTGCGTGCGGATTTACTGTAATGATGGCGCTTGATGTAGCGCTCGGATAAAATTGAAAGGAAATAAAAATGGAAAAGTATCACATTGAAAAGAACAGCGTTCAGGAGACACTTGTAATACCGCTTTACAGGCGGAACGCTTGCTTTGACGGGCGGCGCAGGGCTTGCTCTCGGAGCTGTTGTAACTGCCCTTGCAATGAAGCCGAAGAAAAAAGATTTCAGAGCCAAAGCATAAAACGGTAAAAAACAGTCAGCACAGAGCTATGGCTCTGTGCTATTTTTGTGTTGCACTTTTTCGGAATTAGATATCGTTATTATTTGCAAACATCAACATATAGCACAGAAGTAACTAAAACAGTCACAATATTTTGAAAAATCTCAAAAAAGGGGTTGACAATTGCAAAAATGGAATTATAATAGAACTGTACTCGGACTCGGGAGTACAATTAAGGAGGATAAATATGAGCTGGTATGAGAAAGTACTTGACGTAATGAAAAGAAAAAACATTACTCAAAAGGATTTAGCAAAAAAGAGCGGCATAGCAGAGAGTTCTCTTTCTCGTTATCTCCGTTCAGAAAACCGTCCGAGAATGGATGTTGTCATTAACATTGCAAAGGCACTTGAAATTGAAACGCAGTATTTACTGGATGAAGAAGAAACCTCCGAGTCAGCATTTAATAGTATTGCAACCGCAGTTGCAAGGAAAGGAAATGAATTAACGGCAGAAGAAAAAAACAGACTCATAGCTTTAATTCTGGGTACAGGAAACTAAGTAATGTATAGAGATTCATCTGATTATGTAAAACTTGATCAACTTGCCATAGATGTATATCTTGATTATGGCATAGACAAATTTCCACTTGATGAACAGGAGATATGTCGCAAGCTCGGCATATCCCTTGTTCCCTATTCTGCATATGAAGATGAAAAAGAACTTCTTTTAAAAAAATCATTGAAGGGATTTTTAAGTCCGCCGTTTGCGAACAGAAAAGCCACTATTTTTTATAACGATGATTTAAGTATTATGAAATCGTGGGGAAGTGTCAGACAAACCATTTTCCATGAGATAAAGCATTATGTTAACGAGGATTATTACGAAGACGATCCGGAAGATGATGATCTAGCGGAACATTTCGGCAGGTTCTTTTCTTGCCCTACTCCGTACCTCGTTAAGCATAATATTACAGATGTTAATGAAATAATTTCAACATTTGACGTGAGTTCGTCTGTCGCTGGTTATGCGGCAAGTAATGTGATAAGCAGAATGAATGTGTATGGTCAGCGCATATTCGATTACGAACAACCGTTAATTGATTTGTTAGACAAAGAGGAGTAGTGATAACAATGCTTTAGTGAAAAAACAAGGACTAATGAAATTAAATATTTAAGGAGGTTATTACCTTGCGAAAAGTTAATAAAAAAACACCGCCCGACTGTTGGCGCAGTCAAAGCGGTGACATTCGTTCGGATGCTTGTGCATCTTACTTGGTAGCACATATATTATGCCACATCCGAGCGAATTATTCAAGTATTTTATTACAAATTACAAAAATAATTCAAAAAAGGAGGCATTTTATATGTCACGTAATAAGAACGCTGTCATAGATGACGGCATGTGTCCCGAGCTTGTAAAAGACGCAGACTTTGACGGTTATGCCGGTATACCGATTATAAAAAAGCCGGAGAAAATTATAATTCCTACGGGAATAGTTCCTTTCAGCTACAGAAACAGGGCTGAGAAGACTGAAGCAATTGGATTCCACGAAATGGATGAAATCTTTGCAGATGTTTTGCGGAATCCGACAGCATACGACGGAGGATTTGCAGGCAAAATAATAATCAGTCCTGACTGCTCTTTGTACAGGGATGCTCCCTATGCTGTGGCTGTAGCTAACACATATAGGAACAGAGCAATCGGTTATCATTATCAGACAATCGGTGCTTATGTAATACCGCAGATCCGTTGGGGAAACAGTTTGACATACAGAAAAGATGTATTCCCTGATAAACTTGCTTTTTTAGGTGTTGAAAAACACGGTATCTATGCTATAGGTACTTACGGATGTATTCAGTCAAAAGAAGATAAGAGAGTCTTCAAAGAAGGTCTTGAAGAAATGCTCTTTGAACTTGAACCTGAAGTTGTTTTAGTTTACGGATCAATGCCACACTCGGTTTTTGACGATTATCGTAGCACTACGAGATTTGTTCAATACCCTGATTGGACTACAAGATGTCACGGAGGTAGTTCAAATGGGTAGTGGATCAAGCAGTTCTTATTCTGGCGGTGGTTCTCAGCCTTATGCACCGAGTTATCATGTTACACCGGAAATGAAACAATATGATATTAATAACGGTACATATCACGACGGGAAATATGATAAAAACCCAACTGCTCGAAAGCTAGTTGATGCAATTAATGGTGATTACATAATTGACAAGTCTTACACGGGATTTGATTTTACTTATGTAATTGATATGTCTGGAAATATTATTTTCGGTAAAAGAAATGGCAACGGCAGGAAACCTGCCCCTGCAACTCCTCATCCAACATTGATTGGAGGAAAGAACCCAGAAGTTCAGATGGCAGGCATGTTAAAAATTAAAAATGGCAAAATCCTTTCATATGATGATAGAAGCGGACATTTTAAGCCGAATTCACAGTCAATGAAGGCTGCCGATGAAGCTTTTTCTAAGTTACCAAAGTCATTGTTTCATAAAGACTTCAAGAAGGGAGTAAAATAGTATGAACGAACAATTGAATATCGAAATGCGTAAATTGTTTGATAACGATTATTTTTCAGATGATTTTGATCCGGAAGATAATCTTTCTGATGCTGCAGTTAAACTGGCAGAAGAATATGGTTGGAGTAATGTTTATTCATGGTTCTTCGACTATCTAACTCAAGAGTGTGATACGGATGTTAAGGTATATAATGCAATTAACTTGTTTTGCGCTTTTGGGTATGAAGAATATCCTATTTCAAACCCATATGAATTGATAGGTTATATTTACTACAGAATTGATCTTGACGAGCATTGGGAAGAATGGGGAGATTTTGTTGATAGTTTTTCAATTGAAATACTGGAGAACTGTGGTAAAGTAGATTTGATGAAAGATCCATATTATCGTTCATGGGAAGATAAAAATGTTATTGCAGCAGTAGAAGAATGGAGTAAGCAAAATGAATCTTAACGAAATAAGCAAGTTCATAGCGCTTATTCTCCGCCACAAGCCTGAAACAATAGGTATCAGTCTTGACGAACATGGCTGGGCTAATGTTTCCGAACTGGTTGAAGGAATTAACAGGCAGCAACCGTTTACAATGACGGATCTCGAGGAAATTGTTAAAACGGATAATAAGCAGCGATATTCCTTCAATGAGGATAAAACGCTTATCAGAGCCAATCAAGGTCACTCGGTGCCTGTTGATGTAGAACTGCCTGAAAAGGAGCCACCTGAATTCTTGTGGCACGGTACAGGTGAGAAATATACAGAGAGCATTGACAAGATTGGGCTTATTCCCAAGTCACGGCTTTATGTCCATTTGTCAGGTGACCTTGAAACTGCAAAGATAGTTGGCAAACGTCACGGTAAGCTTGTCGTTTACAAAGTGAAAAGCGGCGAGATGGCAAAAGACGGATTTGTTTTCTATCAGTCGGTTAATGGCGTCTGGCTTACAAAAGAAGTGCCGGTTAAATATCTTGAAAAACTGGTTTAACTAAAAACGAAGGGCTGTTTTTTAACAGTCCTTCATTTTTATAATTTCGCTATACCCTTTTGTTTTTTTGTGCAATGCAAAAAAAGGATTTTCCCGACACAAGCCGCCATTTCTGCGTTTATTTGTCGGAAGCCGATATTATCTTCTGTATATCCTCCCGGGCTTCATCGTCAAAACGGCGTTTTTTATAGTAATACAGCTTATCCTCTTCCGTAATTTCCCGTATCGGCTTGCAGGGGTTTCCGACTGCGACAACGCCCGACGGAATATCCTTAGTCACAACACTCCCTGCGCCGATAACCGAGTTTTCTCCGATATTAACACCGGGCAGGACTACCGTGTTTGCGCCGATCCACACATTACTGCCGATGTTGATTGATATACCGTATTCGTATTTTGTATTTCTTATTTCGTGATGAATGGGGTGCCCTGCAGTAATGACGGCAACATTCGGACCGAACATTACATTGTCGCCTATTCTGACGGGGGCAACATCAATAATAATGCAGCCGCTGTTTGCATAAAAATTATCTCCGATTTCTATATGCTTGCCGTAGTCGCACCTGAACGGAGGCTCGATATAGACTCCCTTCCCGTGTTTGAGTCCGAGCAGCTTAAAGAGCAGATATTCCTTAGGAACATTGAACGGTAAAGAACGGTTAAATGAGCGCAGAAGGAGCTTCGCCTTGAATTGCTCGGCTAAAACGGAACCGTCAGAAATATACGGCAATTCTCTGTCACGGCGTTCCCTGTGATTGAGCATAACAGCACCTCGCAGTTTAGTTTTTTTAAATAATACAATAAAAGCAATAAAAAAACAAGAGCATATCATTTTTGCATATAAGATACAATACCTGTAACTGCATAGTTTTTTATATTTATGTAAGTATAATAGCCGTGTCCAACAAATCGGCGGACATAGTTAATTTTCCGTATTTTTTATTCCAACACATTTTTTATGCCGCCGCTTTGCAGGTCAAAACCGACTTATAACTACCCTAATGTCAGAAAATGTCAGTTTTTGACACGGGCTGTAATTTTATCTGAAATCAAGTGTTGACTTTAACGGCAATGAGGAGTAGTATGTTAATGAACAAATGAAACGCTGATGACTAAAATCTATATTAAAATAATAGATTTATATGTATCGGCATTTTAAAAACATCAAATTCAGAAAGGAAAAAAACATGACAAAGAATTTATTTTTAAGATTGATGAGTGCGCTTCTCTGCATATGTTTTATGATACCTATGTTTGCAGGCTGTGCAGCAAAGGACAAACAGCCTGACACAACTGCCGCATCGGCAGAGGATGTATTGTCTTTAGAGAATGTCGACCCGGAAACATTAGAGCAGTTAGTTGACGGCTATGACCCTGAGTCTGATGATTTAAGTGCAGAACGCAGCGCTTCAGGTGAAGTATCTTTAGCCGGTACCGTTCTTACAATCAACGGAGAAGAAGTTAGCTTTTCAAACAGCAAGCTTGTTGAATATACCAAGATTTCCCCGAACAAAAATGACCCGTACAAAAAAACTACACACAGAACTCATAAAATAGATACTATAACAATTCATTGCATGGCAGGGCAATTATCACTTGAATTATGCGGCAATGTGTTTGCTGATGCTGACGCAAAGGCAAGTTCAAATTACGGCATAGACAAGGACGGGCGAATTGGAATGTATGTTGAGGAGAAAGACCGTTCATGGTGCAGTAGTAACTCCGAAAATGATAACCGTGCTGTTACGATTGAGGTTGCTTCTGATTCATCTGAACCGTACAAGGTAAACGATGCAGCGTATAAATCGCTCATCAAGCTTGTAGCAGATATTTGCCAAAGAAACGAAATTAAAAAACTTGTTTGGAGTGCTGACAAATATACACGAATTACGCATCAGAAGGATGCTAATATGACAGTTCACAGAGATTTTGCAAATAAGTCATGCCCTGGCGATTATCTTTACAGCCGTATGGGTGATATTGCAAAAAAAGTTAATGCCATACTGAGCCAAAATGCAGGAACAAAAACCTCTACAACAAAATCCGAATTTCCCTATATGGTAAAGATTAAAGCAAAAATGACTGACATTCGAAAAGGCGCGGGTACGGAATATGATATCGTGACCACAGTGAAAAAAGGTGAAGTATATACGATAGTCGAAGAACAGAAAGTAAATTCCGGAACATGGGGAAAACTCAAGAACGACATCGGCTGGATTAATCTTAAAGATACGGAAAAAGTCAAATAGTGAATTATTAAAAACCCCTATGGCGAAAGCCATAGGGGTTTAGTTTTTATTGGTATGAGCCGACAAGGTTCTGGCTTGCAACGCAATTCAGGTTCTTATTCTTCAATCCTTTTTCTCTTTAAGCTGAAAACCAGAAGCGGAATATAAGTGCAAATCGGCAGCAGCACGCCGAAGTATTTTTGAGGCGACATTACCAGAGTGTTATAAATAGAATGGTATGTAACAGCCAACATCAGCAGCGAAAGCGTACCGCAGTAAAACAGCTTTTTCCTTTTTCTTACAAACGAAATGCCTATGCCGACTGCCACCGTGCAGATGCTGTGCATTAAGCTTGCACCGAAGCCACGCATAATTGCCCATTTAATATCTACGCTGTACAGGTTCTGCGTTATCATAATCATATTTTCCATTATGGCAAAACCCAGACCGACGGCAAAAGCCGATTGCGCAAGCTTCTGCCTGTTATCCGAAATAAAAAGCGCAAAAAGCAGTATCGGCAGCGCCTTGAGCAATTCTTCCGTCACAGGGGAAACCGTAGTTGTAAAATAAAGCATATCTTTTCCTACAGCAAGGTAGATGCGGTTATTTATCTCGCCTGCAATAAGGCATACTGTCGTACCTATCAGAATAAAGGCAACCACAAGCCTCGATTTTTTCTGCATAATAAAGAGCGAGAGCAGCATAGGTATCAAAAAGCAGATATAAAGAATATAGGTTATATTGTCCACTTTTGGGCACCTCCCTTCAATACGGGAAGCAGAGCGGCTGCCGTAATGCCTGTGCCTATGCACGACGCAATATACAGCGGTTTGATTTCCGTATATAAGCCTATGGCTTCAATCATAACAAGAAAAGCATAAATAAGCGCAAGCAGATTATACTTCCTAAGGGATTTTATGATGCCGAATTCAACATCATATATAATGATGTGCTTAAAGTTATAATAAGCGCATTGCATAATGAAAAAGGTCACAACGCCCCATACAATTCTCAATTCCGTATTATCTGTTTTCATAAATAAAACAAGGTAAAGCACAAGTATCATTGCAGGTGCGGCAAGTGATATTAACCTTGTTTTTCTGAAGACCTTTGTTTTATCGTCAACCAGCCCGTCCATCTGCCCGAAATTTGCGGAGAAAAAGAACATAAAGCTGCCTATAATACCTAATATTCCGATATGGAAGCCCTCGTTTAAATCACCGTGAGAGACAATAAAAATCACCTGATAAAGCCTTGCAAGCATTAAACTCATAACTCCGCAGGTTATCAGCTTTAAATACAACGCTTTTTTCTTTTTGAAAAATTCTTTTAACCCATAGACAGTTCCGAACAGCGAACACAGAAATATCAACAGGTTCATTGCTAATTCCAATTTCAAATCAAAGACCTCTGCTTTATTTTTTTATATTGTACCATAAATCAGCGGCGAAAGCCGCAAAGTGCGAAGCACAGGAACGCATCTGCGTACGGTTTATTATAACACAATCGTAAAGCATTGTCATTTGTTTTTTAGTTCATTCCTGCAAATGACAAACAGCTTACGGTTTTCTGTATGAAAACAAAAGTTAAATTAACAGCAATTAAACCAACCGAACAAAGCAGAAATCGTTGTGGATGCTGATTTTTCAAGCCGTTTCGGGCTATGCGTTTGGTTGGCGGTTGAGTTTGCAGATTTTTGCCGTGTTAAAAAGTTGTTTACTCAAAGAGTTGTATATAGTATAATGAAAGTAATAGCAGGCACCCCAAAATATGAAAGGGATGAACCGATATGAAAAAAGCGTTATCAATATTACTTTCGCTTGTACTTGTAATTGCCGCATTGCCTCTTGCGGCGGTTGAATCTTCTGCGCTTACAGACGGCGATTGGGAGTACACCGTAAGCAACAACGAAGCAACGCTTACGGGCTATACGGGTTCGCTGACTGACATTGCTATTCCGTCAACTCTCGGCGGTTACAGTGTTACGGCAATAGGCAACTCTGCTTTCAGCGGAAAAACAACTCTTACAAGTGTGACAATACCTGACAGTGTTTTAACTATAGGCAACTCCGCATTCTATAACTGCAATCAGATGACCGAACTTGACTTGGGCGAGGGCGTAACAACGATAGGAAGTAACTGCTTTCAGAATTGCCGTGCGGTGACTGCGCTTGTAATTCCCGATAGCGTTGTTTCAATAAGCAACGGTGCTTTTGCCGATATGTCTGCTCTTAAATCTCTTGAATTGAACGGCGTACAGAGTATGAGCAGCGAGGTGTTCTGCCGTGACAGCGCCCTTGAAAAGGTTACATTCGGAGATAATGTTACCTATATCAGTTCATCTGCGTTCAACGGTTGCTCGGGTGTCAAGGAGGTACATACAAACAACCTCGAAAAATACTGCAATATCAATTTTCAGACAAATCCGCTGTCAACTGCTCACAAGCTTTATGTCAACGGGGTGCTGCTTACGAATCTTACGGTACCGAATACCGTAACAGCTTTGAATTCCAACACCTTTACAGGTTGCACATCACTTACCAGCGTTACGATTCCTAACAGCGTAACAACTATAAAATCCAATGCTTTTAATAACTGTACGGCACTTGAAAGCGTAAATATACCCGACAGTGTAACAAGTATTGAATCAGGTGCATTCAACAACTGCATTTCTCTTAATTCTGTTTACATAACTGACCTGAATGCTTGGTGCAATATCAGCTTCAGTAACGAATACGCCAATCCGATTTACAATGCGCATAATCTTTATGTAAACAATGTTCTTGCACAAACGCTTGATATTCCGAATACGGTAACGGCAATTAAAGCTTATGCCTTCTGCGGTATCAACAGCACGGTTATCAACATCCCTTCAAGTTTTTTGTCAATAGGCAATTATGCGTTTTACAAGGCAAACGGTGTTACGGCAATTACTGTTCCCGACAGCGTTACAACTCTCGGAACACATGTGTTCTATTACTGTTCCGCCCTTGAGAGTATAAGTATCGGAACGGGCTTGACTTCAATAAACAAATATGATTTTGCTTATTGCACTTCACTTGATAATGTTGTAATTCCAGATAATGTTACATCTTTGTCGGAAGGCGCATTCACACATTGCGAGGGACTTAAGAATCTCGATTTAGGCGGCGGCTTGACTACTATAGGTCTAAACTGCTTCCAGTATTGTTATTCGCTTGAAAACCTATTTGTTCCCGAAAATGTAAAAACTCTTAATCAGGGTGCTTTTGCGGATTGCACATCTCTTAAATATGCCGAAATTCTCGGTGTCACAAGTTCAAGCAATCAGGCATTCCGCCGTGACCGTGCGCTTGAAACGGTCATTTTCGGCGATGCGGTAACAACAATAGGAAACAGCGACTTTGCCGACTGCTCCGCCCTTAAAACGGTAACCTTCGGCAGCGATATTGCTACAATCGGTAGTTCTGCATTTGACTATTGTTCAAGTCTTGAAGCAGTATATATCACAAACCTTGCAGGATGGTGCAATGCCAATATTTCGAGTAATCCGCTCGGTGCGGCGCATAAGTTCTATCTTAACGGTGTGCTTGTTACGGACCTTGTAATACCTGATACGGTAACTACTATTAAGAGCAATGTATTTAGCGGTGCCACCTGCATCTCAAGCGTAACAATACCGTCAAGTGTTACGGCAATCAACAGCAACGCTTTTAACGGCTGTACCAATCTGACAAGAGTAAACACATCTTCACTTGAAGCATGGTGTAAAATATCATTTGGAAACGAAGCGGCGAATCCGCTTTATTACGCCCACGATTTATATGTAAACAATGTTCTCGCCGAAGCTCTTGATATACCGAATACTGTTACGGGAATAAAACCGTATGCATTCAGAAATGTATCTGCCGAGAGCGTAACTATGGCTGACAGCGTTACAAATATCGGATCATATGCATTTTCGGGTAGCGCGATAAAGAGTGTAACAATTCCCGACAGCGTTACAGGTATGGACTCTTATGCTTTCGGATACTGTAATTCGCTGACCGAAATAAATATAGGCAGCGGTCTGACCACGCTTGCCAACTATGTATTTTACAATTGCACTGCGCTTGAAAGTATAAAAATACCCGACAGTATCACCTCGATAGGTTATGCGGCTGTTGCAATGTGTACCTCGCTTAAAGATATTGACTTAGGGCACGGAGTCAAGACCTTGAACACCAATGCTTTTCAGCACAGTTACGCTCTGGAAAAGGTAGTTGTTCCGAATAATGTTACATCAATAGGCGGCGGAGTATTTGCCGACTGTTACGCGTTAAAGACCGTAGTTATAGGTGCAAATGTAACATCAATCGGCAGTTCTGCATTCACAAGAAGCTCTGCGATTACCGACTATTATTGCTTCAAGGGAACAAGAGGCGATACCTTCTGGGGAAGCGCATCCACAAAGCATTATATCGGAGATATGGACGCTGACGGTGACATTGAAATAGATGATTACAGTACAATCAAGACATTATTGGCCGGCGAAAACACTCAGCCTGTTACAGCAGAGCAGCAGATACTCGCAGATTATAATCTTGATACCGCAATAGATGCCTTTGATTTGTTTTATGTTGACAAGGCGTTTAACGGAAGTTTATAAAACCAGAAGAAGAAGAACATGTCCCCCAAATAAAACTACGGAGGAATTACTATGAAAAAGCTGTTATCAATAATACTTTCGCTTGTTCTTATTATTGCCGCATTACCTCTTGCGGCGGTGGATAGCTTTGCTACCGACTACTACACAAGTCCCGACGGCGAATGGATGTATTACCTTAACGAGAACGACGAGGCGATAATCTATTCGGGCAGCACTAATTCAAGCGCTTATCTCGGCTCGGATACTGATATTGTCGTTCCGAGTTATATTGACGGCTATCCCGTTGTTTCGCTCGGTCAGTACACATTCAGCGGAAACACAAATCTTCAGAGCATAGTGCTTCCGAATACTCTGACAACGATTTCCAACCATGTTTTCCGCAATTGTACCAACCTGACAAGCGTTACCTTCGGCAATTCCGTAGGTATGCTCGGTCCGAACTCATTTGAAGGATGTACCTCAATTACGGAAATGAACCTTCCTGATTCGGTTCAGACAATAGGCGGCTATGCATTCAACAACTGCACCAATCTTGAAAAAATATATATTCCGACAGGTTTAACCTCGATTGGCGGATATGCCTTCAACGGTTGCAATAAGGCAGCAACATATGTTAAGGATATAGCCGCATGGTGCGCAATAGATTTTAACAACGGCGGCGGTTATTATTCAAACCCCATGGAGAGAGGACATATTCTCTATGTTTATGACAGTACTGAAAATGATTATGTTCTTGCGGAAAACATTGTCATTCCGAACGGTGTAACAAGTATTTCGGCGGGCGCATTTGACGGTTGTCAGACAATGAAAAGCATTGTTCTTCCAGAGGGATTAACAACTATAAATCAATATGCATTCAGATCGTGCCCAAATCTTGAAAGCATTACGATTCCTTCAACCCTGACAAGTATCAGCAGCAGAGATACTTTTTATGGCTGCAATAAGCTTAACGCAGTTCATATTTACGATATAGCGGCGTGGTGTAATATAACCTTTGACAGCAGCGGCGCAAACCCGTTGAGCTATGCGAAAAATCTTTATATAGGCGACACTCTTGCAACCGATATTACAATTCCGTCAACGGTAACGACTGTTAAGAATAATGCGTTTTACTACTGCACATCCCTTGTTAATGTGACACTTGCAAGCGGAGTTACGACGGTTAATCAGGCTGCATTTTACAACTGCCTGAATCTTGAAAGCATAACTGTTTCCGATACGGTTACAACAATAAACAGCAATGCATTCTACAACTGTTCCAAGCTCAATGCGGTTTATATAACCGACCTTGAAGCGTGGTGCGATATTACATTTACAAATGTGGATGCAAATCCTTTGTATAAGGCTCACAATCTCTATATCAATAATGTTCTTTCGACAGTTACCGTTCCTACTACTATTTCACAGATTAAACAATATACATTTGCAGGGCTCGGAAATGATGTTATAATCCCCGGCAATGTTACAACAATTGGAAACTATGCATTTTACGGCGGTACGCTTGAGAGCGCAACACTGCAGGAGGGCGTTCAGAGAATCAACGGCAATGCCTTTGGTGAATGCAGACAGATGACAAGCATCTATTTCCCGACTACAATTACCGTTACAGAGAATTACGCTTTCAACTTTTGCAGTAAGCTTGGCACTTACATCACCGATATGGAAGCTTGGTGCAATGTTCAGTTCGGCGACAGCGGCGGATATTACGCCAACCCGTTGGAAACGGGACATAACCTCTATCTTAACGGTCAGCTTGTAACCGACCTTGTAATTCCGAATACAATTACGGAAATTAAATACTGCTCATTTATGGGCGCTTCATGTATTAAAACCGTAACAATTCCAGAAGGCGTTACAACAATAGGCAGACTTGCTTTCTATTACTGCACAAACCTTGAAAGCATCACAATTCCGAGCACATTAACAACAATTCATAATGACCGTGTTTTCCAGAGCTGTAGTAATCTTAAAGAAGTTCACATTTCCGACCTTGAGGCGTGGTGCAATATTCCGTTCCCGAACAATTCTTCAAATCCGTTGTACTATGCGAAAAATCTCTATCTCGGAAACAATAAGATAACCGACATGGTGATCCCGAACACGGTTACGGAGATTAAGCCGTTCACATTTTACAACTGCTCGGGATTAACAAGTCTTACAATTCCCGATAATGTAACCACAATAAGCAACGAATCTTTCTATGGATGTTCAGGGCTTCAAAGCGTAACTGTAGGTAGTTCACTTGTAAGTGTAGGTAACAACGCATTTTACGGGTGCAACAGTCTGAATGCCGTATATATAACCGACCTTGAAAAATGGTGCGGTATTCAGTTCTCGAATCAGCAGTCAAATCCTCTGTATTACGGACATAATCTTTATGTAAACAATGTTTGTTCGGATATTACAACTCCGAGTACAGTTACTCAGCTTAAACAGTATGTGTTTACAGGACTTGCAAACAATGTAACAATACCCGGAAGTGTTACCGAAATTGGTTCGTATGCATTTGCAGACGGAAAGTTTACTACCGCCGTAATGCAGGAGGGTGTTCAGATAATCAAGGGCAATGCCTTCAATAACTGTAAGAATATGACAAGCGTATATTTCCCTGCAAGCATAACAAAGACCGAAGAATATGCGTTTGGTACCTGTACTAACTGCAACACATATATTACCGATCTTGAAGCGTGGTGCAACGTTCAGTTCGGCGGTGGCGGGGGATACTATGCAAACCCGTTGGAATCTGGACACAAACTTTATCTTAACGGCGAGCTTGTAACCGACCTCGTTATACCCGATACGGTTACCGAATTAAAGTATTGCTCGTTTATGGGTTGCTCAATGCAAAGCGTACGGCTCCCGAACGGGCTGAAAAGCATAGGAAATCTTGCCTTTTATAACTGTACTTCCCTTGAAAGCATTATAATTCCGAAAACGGTTACAACGATCGGAAATGACCGTGTGTTTGCATATTGTAACGCCCTGACCAATTATTACTGCTTCAAAGATACAAGAGGCGATACATACTGGACAAACAACTCAACAAAGTATTATATGGGTGATATGGATTCGGACAAGGCATTTGATTTTGGCGATATCAGCGATATTATCAGCGCCTCCGTCGGCTCACTCCAAAATATGACCGAGATTCAGCAAACCGTTGCCGACTATGACCTTGACGGTGTGGTTGACGGCTTCGACGCCGCAGAGGTTGACAGATATGTGTATTCAATCAATACCGCAAAGGGCGATGTCAATCAGGACGGCGATATCGGACTTATTGATTATGCAATGACAAAATCGCATCTTTCGGGTGTGGCAGTTGACAGTAACACTCCTGCAAATCTGCTTTCAACCGATTATCTTGAAACGAGATACGATACGCTTAAAACTCAGTATCCCGAGGAAACAATAATCACTTTGCAGTATTACTGTGCTGATGTAAACTCGGATAAAGCGGTTGACGCATTTGATTTGTTCTATCTTGATAAGTTTATAAACAAGGCGTCAATTCCGCCGACTTATATATACTCGGATGACTTTGAAGGTTATGCCGCTGATACGACCGTATCTTCGGGTGCTACGCCGTTCACCGTGCAGTATAACGGTACCGGAAATAACAATCAAAGAGTTATTATTACGGAACAGACCGACGGCTCTCAGGGAAATGTCTTGCAGTTGCAGGGTTCTTCGGGCTGGGCTTCCGAAATAAGATGCAGCTTCACGCCTGATGAAAGACAGTACCTTGTGCTTGAAACTGATGTTAAACCTGTTGCAGGCACCTCGCCGGGAGACGTAATTTTCGGCTCCAATCAGGCAGGCGGCGGCTGGACACATTCCGTATGCAGATTCGGACTCGGAAATAACGGCTTCCGTTACGGCACCGAGGACGCCACAACTGTCATAAATACCGACCTTACATACACGAACGGGAACTGGTATCATCTGAAGATGGTATTGGACACAAGTGATTATAAATTCTATGTAAGCGTTGACGGAACCGTTATAAATCCCGACGGTTATCAAGCGGTTTCCGCAACGCCCGAATGGTTGGCATTAGAAGCAGGAAATGCAGGTCAGAATACAATGTATTACGATAATGTGAAATTATACACATCCGACAACGGAAATTTAATTCACAATTAGTAATCTCTCATATGTTGGGAAACACAATATTGCCCCGAAGCGAAATATCGCTTCGGGGTTTTACTTTACCTTTTTATTGTTATCGTCGGCTTCGCACCTATACTGTCGGAAGTTCTCCGAAACCTGCCAGATATCTGCTGACATAGTACATATCAAAAGCGTCGGTTGCGCCGTCAGAGTTGATGTCGCTTGCAAGCTGCTGAATTGCGGCAAGCTTTACCGAGGCGTTAAGAGAGCCGAGCATTAAATCATAGTCCGCTTTACCCGGCAGGCCGTCTCCGTCAAGGTCGCCCTTGAGAATGACGGTTGCTTCATCATAAACCGTGTCGGTATAAACCGAAGAAATGCATTTTACAACACAGCCCGTACCGACAAGCTCTCCGTCACTTAGTGCTTTTCCGTTTTTCGTTATGATAATCTGAGCAGTATCATTGTCAAGGTATGCCTTGATTTCTCCTGCGGTAGTGCCTTCGCTGACAAGGCCCTTGAAGTATGAAGTGCCATCGGAGGTGCGTTCAATTACAAAAGCGCCTTCAAGTAAAACCGTATCCTCATAGACAGGGTAGATTGACAAATCGCCGTAAATCGGAGCAGAGCCGTCAATCATTGTGCCGTTTTGATTTTTCCATCCGATAAAGCTTTTGTTTTCCTTGTGAACGGCGTAGATGTCTGTCTGCGGGCGTATGCTGTCAAATGTAACATCTGCGCCTGTCATAATGCTTAACTGCTTAACTCTCTTGCCTGCAAGATTATATATGCTTACCGTGCTTATGCTGCTTTGAGGATTGAGCTTGATTGAAGCACCCTCGAATTGCGGATTCAGCGGAACCATACTTTCTCCGAGCATTGAACCGTCTGCGGCAGTTATGTCTATATAAGCTTCTGCAGTGTTCCCGGTGCATGCCGTAAGCGAAATGCCGAACAGCACAGAATCCGAAGCATCACCTTCAGCCGAGCTGTATGTGACGGTAAGCTTACCGTTTGCAGCGTCAATGCTGTAGGTCAGTTCTTCCCCGTCGGCACTCGAAATGCCGTCAATTCTTATTTCGGACGGGTCATAGCTTATTTCAAACGAATACGAATAAACAGCCGTACAGCTGCGAATGCTGACAGGAACCGTAACTGCCTGTCCGTAATAAGCGCAAAGACCGTTTTCAATTACGATTGTCGGGTCGGGCTTTGAAGAGTCATAATCGGTAACAAATTCCGTAACCGTGCTTTCAAGTCCTGCCGCTGAAACAGCCTTGAACTCATAGCTGTGTACTCCCGAAAGAGCTGTCAGCTCATTGCCCTCAAGAGTGGTCCAGGCACCGCCGTCAATGCGGTATTTATAAAATGCAATTCCCGAAAAGGCGGCGGAGGAGAGAGCCATAGAGATTTCCCTGTTGACCGGCTGGGCGCTTGCATAGACCTTGCCGCCCGACATTGCGCTGACCGTCGGAGCGTCGGGAGCAGTTGTCTCAACTGCTATATGCGATGAAATAAATTCACCCGTTGCGTTGCCGAGAATGTCATAGGCAACTGCGCTGATAAAGCCGTTGAAATTATCTGTTATTGTCGGTTTGTTTTTATCGTCATATACCTCTGAGGAGCTTACGGGATTTCCGTTTGTGTCAAGCAGCGTGTATTCGATTCTGTCAGTTGCGTTGACGCCGGTGTTATTCACGCCTATTTCAATTACGGTAGGCTCGTTAAACAGCGTAAGCTCGCCTTGCTTTGCCGAGTATCCGCCCGAGTAAGCTCTGTTAAGAGAAATGCTGTCAATTTCAAACACAGGAGTATAGAAATTGTCTATGACGAGAAGATATGTTGCAGTTTTCTGAGTGTTACCCGTTACCGTAAACAGATAGTTGCCGTTTTCGGAAATGGTAATGCTCTCCCTGCCCGTAATATCCTGCCCGTTGAGTATGACGCTTTTGATGCCCGAAGCACCCGAAACGGTTGAAATAATAAGCTCATACGGTACGCAGGTAGGCTCTGTAACGGTCTGACTGACAGTGATTTCGGGAAGCTGTGAGTCTATCATAACGGTGTATTCGTCAGAGGGATTGCTCTGCGTTCCTGCCGCATTTACTGCCATAAATTGATATACGGCGTTAGTGCTTTCTGCTATTACAAAGGTGCTGCCGGTTGATATTTCATTCCAGCCGGTGCCGTCGTTATAGTAGTAGGTGATTCCCGAAATTGACTGTTCAAGCGTGCTGAAGTGGAATTCAATATCCTCTCCGGTCCATCTTCCCGACGAGCCCAAAAAGCTTACACGGATTACAGGTGTCTGTCTGTCAATTCTGACATTTATTGAGGAAATGCTGCTGTCAAGAGCGGCATTGCTGACTGCCATAAATTCATACAGATATTCGCCCTGTCCGCTGACGGTAAGAGTGTTGCCGTAAGTTGTCTGCCATTCGCCGCCGTCAACTCTGTAAAGGTATTCGTAAATGCCTGAAAACGCCTGTGAGTCAAGAGTCAGCAGAACATCGTCTGCAACCCACTCGCCGTCAGAGTAAACGCTGCCGTTACAGCTTGCCGAAATAATTACATCGGTCGGCGGAGTTTCGTCAATAATGTATCCGTCAGAGCAGAAAAGCTCGGAAACATTACCGGCGTTATCGGTTGCCCTCACCTGAACATAGCCCTTGAAATCGGGGTCCTGCAAAGGTTTGTCGGCTTCATCGTAGACCAGCCACTCTCCGTTCAAAGGCACACCGCTTTCATCAAGAAAACGGTATTCGACGCTTGCAAGACCTGCTACACCCTCGTCCTGTGCATCTATTGAAATCTCAATCTGACGGTTGAAGAACTTGCCGAAGGTGATGCCGTTAAGTACTCTCGCAACCGTTCCGTCATTCTTGTGAACGGGTGTAACGGAATTGATAACAGGCGAGTCCTTGTCAATATTGGTAATTGTTATGCTTTCTGTGTGCGAAAGACCGTTGTTGCCCGTAACCGTGAACACATAGGTGCCGTTTTCACTGACTGTATAGTGCTGATTATTATAGCGGTCTTCACCGTTAACTGTGATTTGCTTTAAACCTGAAATACCGAAAGTAAAGCTTGTAATTGTTATAATGTATGGTTTGTTTGTCAGCTCGGTAACTGCCGGAGTCAGTCGGAAGTCAGGCTCTTCGCCGTCATGCTTGACAGTATATCTCTGCGTTTCCGGGCCTTCAACGCCTTCGCTGTTGATTGCCTTGAAATAATATGATTCAACCTTATCGCTGAAGGCTGTAAAGGTATTTCCGTCAATAGCCGTCCATACAGACGAAGCGGTCTTGTAGTAATATGTGACGCCGTCAAGCTTGTTTGTGCAGTCAAGCGTGAAAACAACCGGGTCACTTGCCCAACCGCCCGTATAACCGCCTGTATCAACAGAAACAACAGGTATGCCGTAAACGGTTACGGGGAAGTATGCTTCGGCGCTTCTTCCGACATGGGTGTAACTTACACGGATGTTCTGTTCAACATTGTACAGAAGGGGATTAAACTGATCTGTATCCACAGTGTAATCACTGACAAATTCAGACGGAGCATTGCTGTAATTTGCTTTAACCGTGAGGCCGTAGAGGTCGAGTGCCGTTACGCCCTCAATATATCTGCTTTGCGGAGGAGTAATTTCTATAGATGTCAGCTTTTTGGATTCAAGTGTAATGGAAAAGATACCTCTGTATGTTCTTCCTGCACGCACAACAGAAACCACGATGTACTGTTCGGCGTCAAGAACCGACTGATTGATTTCGCTGACCGTGTAGTCGCTTACGCTGACTCTGAGCTGTTCGTCGCTGAACAGCTGTGAGGTATCTCCGTAATACGGCTCAAGAGCAGAGCGGTCATATGTAAGCTCAACCTTCAGACCGGTAAGGTCAAGCTGTGTTTCGCCTTCAACATAGTTTTGCTTAACGGGTGCGGTAACGGTTATGCTCTGAGGTTCAACCTCAACAACATTTATTTCCTTTACAGCCTCGTTGTGAGAGGTAAAGTTATGCCGTCCGTAAAGGTAAAGAGAAGTTGAACCGGCAGTAAGTCCCGTAACAACACCGTCGCTGCTGACAGAGGCAATGCTGTTTGCAGTGCATGAAGCGCTTGTTACATAGTTTGACGCAGTCCACGGAGCTGTTCCGTTGTCTGCAGGCAGACCCCACAGGGTAGAAGAAATGCTCATTCTCTCAGGGGTGAATACCGCCTGATACCGTACGGGAAAGTCCTTTACAATGTTATCAAAGCCTTTAATCTCAGCGCTTGTAACATAGTTTATCCATGCTCCGTTTACCGTGATGTTAAACGATTTTGTCACACCGCTTATTGTCGCATAAACAGTAGTACTCTGTGAATTGAAGCTTCCGTAACCGCCTGCGTCAAGACCGTAAACAACGCCGTTTGTCGTCTTAATCTTCTCATCGCTTCCGTCTTTAAGCGTTACGGTAAATTCTTTCGCGCCCGCAGTCAACTTGACGTGCTGAGCGTAAACGGTCAAATCGGTTCTTACCGGCATAGCAAAATTGTATACTTCTTTATATT
>ONBD01000051.1 GCA_900315985.1 uncultured Eubacteriales bacterium
ACAAACCGTTTTCCCCATAATAACTTTATATGGAAGGGTATAGACGGCTCAGAGGTCTATGCCTGTGTACCGCCGACTCATTTTATTACCTGGAATATGCCCTCGCAGATACAGGAAAACTGGGAGGCTTATCAGGACAAGAATACAGGCGGTCAGACTATGTCCATGTTCGGTTACGGCGACGGCGGCAGCGGTGTTACTGAGGAAATGCTTGAAATGATGAAGCGTTTTGATAAGATTTCAGTTATGCCGAAAACCGAGCACATTTTAGGCAGTGAATTTCTTGAAAAGAATTTAAAAAACAACAAAAAGCTTGCAAAATGGGACGGCGAGCTTTACCTTGAAATGCACAGAGGTACTTTTACAACAAAATCTGTTCTGAAAAGATATAACAGAAGTCTTGAATTTAAGCTCAGAGAAGCTGAAATTATATCTGTTCTGTGTGCAGCTGTGGGAATTCGCTATCCTAAAGAGGTTCTTACGGAATGTTATAAAAAACTGCTTATAAATCAGTTCCATGATATACTGCCCGGAAGTCATATAAATCCTGTTTACAAAGACGCAGTCGAGGATTTGGAGTGGGTGGACAAACAGCTTGATTTAATTATAAATTCTGCAGAATCACCTGAGAAATACTTCAATTCTCTTAATTTCAAGCGTGCAGAGGTAACCTTTATTGAAAACGAAAAAGGCTTTAACCAGAGGCACGGCAAAAAAGGCTTCTGGACAGTTCCTGCACTTCCTGCTCTTTCAAGCGGTAAGCTTAGCGATTATACTACAGATGACAGCTCATGGATAAATATCGGCGAAGCTGTTGAAACTCCGTTTTATACAGTTAAGTTTAATCCTGACGGCAGTATTTCAAGTCTTTATGACAGAGAGCTCGACAGGGAATGGGTAAAGGGTGAATTCAATAAACTCAAGGTTTACCGTGACAATCCCGGTGTTTATGACGCATGGGATATTCTTCCCGACTATAAGGACAAGCCTGTTGATTTTGAAATAATCAAGCCGTTAAAACTCATAAATAAAAACAGTATGGTTGCTGAATTCAGCGTGCTTGCGCAGATAGGCAAGAGCAAGTGGAAGAGAATTATCAGACTGTTTAAGGATTCAAGAGGAATTGAAATTGAAAATATAGTTGACTGGCAGGAAAAGCACAAGCTTGTTAAGGTTCAGTACGACTGTAATATTCTTACCCGTGAAGCTGTATGTGATACAAGCGCAGGCTTCATAAAGCGTGAAACTCACAGAAACACCACATGGCAGCAGGCTCGTTTTGAGGTGTGTCAGCATAAGTGGTGTGATATGTCGCAGACAGACGGCGGAATTTCTCTTATAAACGAGGGCAAATACGGTGTCGGATTTGATGAAAATTCAATGTCAATAAGCCTGTTAAGAGCAACGGAAAGACCTGATGTTTACAGTGATATGGGATTTCATAATTTCTGTTATATGATTTATCCTCACAAGGACGATTTTGTCAGCGCTGAAATAAACAAAATTGCTTTTGAATATAATGTTCCGTTGGTAAAATCCGATGTATCCTGCGCAAACACCTTTGAGGGACTGTTTTTGCAGGCTATGAAGATGTCCGAAAAGGGTGATATGGTTGTTGTCAGACTTTCCGAACAGGACGGTAAAAGCGGAAGGCTGAAACTTCCTAAAAAGGTTAAGGTTCTCAATATGCTCGAGGACGAGCTTTACGAAACTGATACTGTCGAATTCAAGCCTTTTGAAATAATCACAATCGGTATATAGTTTAAAAGCAGATGCGTTCAGCATCTGCTTTTTGGTATACAAGCTAATGTGTAGTTAAAAAGTAAATATTCTATATATAGTATTTTTTATTTTTGGTCTGTTTTTGTCAATTTGTTGACTTTTTGTACAAATTTTTAATATTTTGTTAGAAATAATGACTATTGAAAATGGGTACTAAATATAGTAATATTATTACATAATCTTTATAAGACGGAATATAAGGAAGTTTTAAACGCTATGGAGTACTTAAAGCAAAAAATTAAAGAGTGCGGCGTTGTTAAAAAGGGCAATGTGCTTAAAGTAGACTCATTTTTAAACCATCAGGTTGATGTGCGTCTTTATGAAGAAATAGGAAAAGAGTTTTACAGACTTTTCGGAAACTGCGAGGTTACTAAAATCCTTACCATTGAAGCATCAGGTATAGGAATAGCATGTGTAACTGCGCAGTTTTTTAATTGTATACCGGTGGTGTTTGCAAAAAAGAGCAAAACAAGCAATGTTTCCGATGATGTTTATTCAAGCGAGGTTGCTTCTTTTACACACGGCAATGTCAATACTGTAATTGTTTCAAAAGAGTATCTTAACAAAGGCGACCGTGTACTTATAATTGACGATTTCCTTGCAAACGGTGCTGCTCTTAACGGTCTTATCGATATTATAGAACAGGCGGGCGCAGAATTGGTCGGCGCAGGTATTGTAATTGAAAAAGGCTTCCAGGACGGCGGTAAGCTTCTCAGGGAAAAGGGTGTAAGAGTCGAGTCGCTCGCAATTATTGAAAGTATGAACGACGAAACAGGCGAAATCGTTTTCAGAAATTAGTTATCCATACAAGACTGTGTCTTGTAAAAAAATAATATTATTTTTTGGAGGTAAGAAAATGAAAAAGTTTCTTAAGGTAATGGCTATTGTTCTTGTTGTAGCTATGCTCGGTATGTTTGCTGCTTGCGGCAACGGCGACGGTGGCAACGAGAAAGCTAAAGTTAAGGTTGGCTTCATCTTCCTTCACGATGAAAACTCAACTTATGACCTTAACTTCCTTAACGGCGCAAAGGCTGCTTGTGACAAGCTCGGTGTTGAGTATGTTATCAAGACAAACATTGATGAGTCAAATGACTGCTATGAGGCTGCTGCTGACCTTGCAGACCAGGGCTGCAACATCGTTTTCGCTGACTCTTTCGGTCACGAGGATTTCATGATTCAGGCTGCTAAAGAGTATCCTGATGTTCAGTTCTGCCACGCAACAGGTACAAAGGCTCATACAGAGGGTCTTGCAAACTATCACAATGCTTTCGCTTCAATCTACGAAGGCAGATACCTTGCAGGCGTTGCTGCTGGCCTTAAGCTCAACGAGATGATCGAAGCAGGTCAGTTTAAGGCTGAGGATGCTAAGATCGGTTATGTCGGTGCTTACACATATGCAGAAGTTATTTCAGGTTATACTTCATTCTTCCTTGGCGCTCGCTCAATTTGCCCGACTGCTACAATGGAAGTTCAGTTCACAGGTTCATGGTATGATGAGACAGCTGAAAAAGAGGCTGCTACTCTTCTTATCAATGACGGTTGTAAGCTTATCAGCCAGCACGCTGACTCAATGGGCGCTCCCACAGCTTGTGAAACAGCAGGTGTTCCCGATGTATCTTACAACGGCAGCACAGCAACACAGTGCCCGAACACATTCATCGTTTCTTCAAGAATCAACTGGGAACCCTACTTCGAGTACATCATTAACTGCGTAGCTGACGAAAAGGCTATTGACACTGACTGGACAGGCACTATCGCAACAGGCTCAGTTGTTCTTACAGAAGTTAACGAAAAGGCTGCTGCAAAAGACACACAGGCTAAGATTGACGAAGTTAAGGCTCAGATCGAAGCAGGCACAGTTAAAGTATTTGATACATCTAAGTTCACAGTTAAGGGCGAGACACTCTCTTCCTACATGGCTGATGTTGATTCAGACGCTGACTATACTCCTGACACAGAAGTAATTAAAGACGGCGCATTCCTTGAGTCAAACTTCCGTTCAGCTCCTTACTTTGATCTCAGAATCGACGGTATTACTCTTCTCAACGAGAAATATTGATAATTTCAAAAACCTTTTAATTTAATATTGGCGGGGCAACCCTGTTTGCCCCGCCTAATCATTTTGATTTAGCTTTTATAAATGAATTTAGTTATGAATTTGTTTATAAGAACTAAGCTGTGAGGTGGTTATTTAATGGCAGTTCCTGCAATAGAGCTTAAGGGAATTACAAAGACATTCGGTCATGTTGTTGCTAACGAAAATGTTGACCTTGTTGTAAACCGTGGTGAAATTCTGTCAATTCTCGGTGAAAATGGAAGCGGAAAAACCACGCTTATGAATATGATTTCAGGTATTTATTATCCTGATGAGGGTCATATTTTTATTGACGGTAAAGAGGTAACAATTTCTTCGCCTAAGGACGCTCTTGACTTGAAAATCGGTATGATACATCAGCATTTTAAGCTTGTTGATGTGTTTAATGCTACTCAGAATATTGTTTTGGGTATTAACGAGGGTAAATTTGATATTAAAGCCTCAACTGCAAAAATCAAAGAAACTTGCGAAAAATACGGCTTTGAAATAGATATGAATAAAAAGATTTATGAAATGTCTGTTTCCGAAAAGCAGACAGTTGAAATTGTCAAAGCGATTTACAAGGGTGCTGATATTCTTATTCTTGATGAGCCTACCGCAGTTTTAACCCCTCAGGAAACGCAAAAGCTTTTCAATGTTCTTCGTAAAATGCGTGAGGACGGAAAGTCGATTATTATTATCACTCATAAGCTTCATGAGGTTCTTGAGATTTCTGACAGAGTATCTGTTTTAAGAAAAGGTAAATATATCGGTACAATAAACACAGCTGACGCCGATGAGGCAATTCTTACCGAAATGATGGTCGGCGAAAAAATTAACCTTGACATTGAAAGAAGCACACCGCACGACAGCGTTGACAGACTTGTTGTAAAAGGCGTTGACCTTTATAACAAAGAGGGCGTTCAGGTGCTTCACGACATTTCGTTTACTGCAAAATCCGGCGAGATATTGGGCATTGCAGGCATTTCGGGAAGCGGTCAGCGTGAGCTTCTTGAGGCAATAGCAGGTCTGCAGAAAATCAGCGGTGGTGAAATACTTTATAACAACCCCAAAACAGAAAAGGTTGAGGACTTAAAAGACAAAACCCCGCTTCAGATAAGAAATTTGGGCGTCAGACTTTCGTTCGTTCCCGAGGACAGATTGGGTATGGGACTTGTCGGCAATATGGATATTGTTGACAATATGATGCTTCGTTCTTACAGAAAGGGCAAGGGCGTATTCTTAGAGCGAAAAAAGCCCAAACAGCTTGCAGATAAGATTATTGAGGATTTACAGGTTGTTACTCCCGACACCAAGACGCCTGTACGCAGACTTTCGGGCGGTAATGTTCAGAAGGTGCTTGTAGGCAGAGAAATTGCCTCTTCACCGACAGTTTTAATGGCGGCTTATCCTGTAAGGGGACTTGATATCAACTCTTCATATACAATCTACAATCTTCTGAATGAGCAGAAGGAAAAGGGCGTAGCCGTTATTTTTGTCGGTGAAGACCTTGATGTTTTAATAGACCTTTGCGACAGAATTCTTGTTATCTGCGGCGGCAGAGTAACAGGTATTGTTAACGGCAGAGAAGCTAAGAAAGAAGAAATCGGTCTTTTGATGACTAAAGGATATAAAGCAGGGGGTGAAGCTGATGCGTAAAGAAAAGACAAGGGAGCCTTTGATTCATATAGCTAAAAGAGATGTTTTGCCTACATGGCAGTCATGGCTTATAAGAATAGGCTCAATTGCCGCAGCTCTTATTTTCTGCGCTGTAATAATAGTTTTGCTTACAGGCGAAAATCCTATAAGCATTTATGCCACTATGATTAAGGGCGCAATAGGTACTTCAAGACGAGTTTGGAGTATGCTTCAGAATGTTGCTATGCTTTTGTGCGTTTCGCTTGCAGTTACACCGGCATTTAAAATGAAATTCTGGAACATAGGCGCTGAGGGTCAGGTGCTAATCGGCGGTCTTGCAACAACAGCTTGTATGATTTTGCTCGGCAATTCACTTCCGACCTACTTGCTTATTCCGCTTATTTTTGTTGCAAGTATGCTTGCCGGTGCTGTATGGGCATTGATACCTGCAGTTTTCAAAGCAATATGGAACACAAATGAAACCTTGTTCACACTGATGATGAACTACATTGCTATTCAGATTGTTTCGTACTTCGCATATGTATGGTCAGTTCCGAAAGGCTCAGGCGCAATAGGCGTTATTAACGGAACTACCCATAACGGCTGGCTGCCCGACATTTTCGGTCAGAAATACTTGATAAATATATTGATTGTTGCGCTTTTAACAGTTTTAGTTTATATATATCTTAAGTACAGCAAGCACGGTTATGAAATTTCAGTTGTCGGTGAAAGCGAAAACACAGCTAAATATATAGGCATAAATGTTAAAAAGGTTATAATCAGAACGATGCTTGTTTCAGGTGCTCTGTGCGGTGTTGCAGGCGTGCTGTTGGTTTCCGGCACAGACCACACGCTTACCAAAGATACTGCAGCAGGCAGGGGATTTACGGCTATTATTGTTTCGTGGCTTGCAAAGTTTAACCCGATTTATATGGTACTTACCTCGTTGCTTATAGTTTTCCTGCAGAAAGGCGCTGTTGAAATAGCTTCTGTGTTTGAGCTTAACGATTCATTCTCCGATATAATTACGGGTATAATAATCTTCTTCATAATTGGCAGTGAATTCTTTATAAACTATAAAATCAAATTCAATAAGAAGGAGGAAAATGCATAATGTTGGTTTCTTTTTTACACAGAGCTGTTATGCAGGGTATTCCTCTTCTTTACGGCTCAACAGGTGAAATTCTTACAGAAAAATCAGGTAACCTTAACTTAGGTATTCCTGGTATTATGTATGTAGGCGGTATTTCGGGCGTTATAGGTGCTTTCATTTATGAAAACTCACTTGAAAATAAGGCTGATGCCAATGGCTTTCTGGCAATAATTATTCCGTTGCTGTCATGTCTGCTCGGTTCGCTTATAATGGGCTTGATTTACTCTTTCCTTACCACTACGCTCAGAGCAAATCAGAATGTTACGGGTCTTGCACTTACAACCTTCGGTGTCGGTTTCGGTAATTTCTTCGGCGGCTCACTTATTAAGATTACAGGCTCAGCTGTTCCGTCAATCACACTTACCGTAACAAGCAGTTTCTATTCAAAAACACTTCCGTTTGCTTCAAAGCTCGGCTGGTTCGGCGAGGTTTTTCTGAATTACAGCTTCTTAGCTTATTTTGCTATAATTTGCGCTGTTGTTGTATCTATTGTGCTTAACAAAACAAGAGTGGGTCTCAGCCTCAGAGCTGTCGGTGAAAATCCTGCAACAGCAGACGCAGCAGGCATAAATGTTAACAAAAACAAGTATTTTGCAACATGTATAGGCAGTATGATTGCAGGCTTGGGCGGTCTTTACTATGTTATGGACTATGCTACGGGTATCTGGTCAAACGATGCTTTCGGCGACAGAGGCTGGCTTGCTATTGCGCTTGTAATATTTACTGTATGGCGTCCGAATTTGAGCATTTTCGGTTCAATACTTTTCGGCGGACTTTACATTGTTCACAATTATCTTAATGACATTGTTCCGAACATGACTATGAGCAAGCAGGAAATAATTAAAATTGCGCCTTACCTTGTTACAATTATTGTGCTTATAGCAATAAGCACCCGTAAAAAGCGTGAGACTCAGCCGCCTGCATCTCTCGGTCTTTCATACTTCAGAGAAGAAAGATAAAACTAAATAATTTAAGCGGTATGTACAAGCATACCGCTTATTTTTTATACATCTTAATTGTTGAATTTGTTTTTTCTTTGTGATAAAATAATAAAGATATAAAAGGGGGAGTCCTTATGAAAAAAAGTATATTTTTAAAGGTGCTGGCTACGGCAATTTCGCTGTTGCTGTTATTCTCGGTTGTTCCGAGCACATTGCTTTCGGGACTTGCTGTAACGCCCGAGCAGTTAACGGTAGGCGTAATGACCGATATTCATTATTATCCTCGTTCACTTATGGGTACTAATGTTAATGAGTTTATTGAAGCCTGCCGCCTCAATTCCAACACAGCGTATCTTACAGAAGCTCTTCTTGATGCTGCTTTGGAGAATTATGCTTATCAGGCACAGACAAAGAATATAAAATATTTATTCCTGCCCGGCGACCTTGCAAGAAACGGTGAGTATGAAGCTGAAAAGGCTCTTGCAAAAAAGCTTGAGGCATTCGAGGACAGAACCGGTATTCAGGTTCTCGTTATTGACGGCAACCATGATATAAGAAAGGGTAATGCCTCAAGATTCAGGAACGGCGAGTATGTTTCTACCCGCTGGACCGAACCTGAGGATTTCAGAGATATTTATAAAAACTTAGGCTATGATCTTGCAGACTCATTTTATACTCCGAGTGTAGGCGAGGCAGGTCAGCTTTCCTACGCAGCGACACTTGAGGGCGGTTACAGGTTTATAGCGCTTGACGGTGCTTGCTACAGCAGCGACAACCATTCAAAAGGCTTAAATGAGGGCGAAACAAGGGGTAATTTTACCGACGGTTTGCTTAAATGGGCATTAAATGAGATTGAAAAGGCCAAGCAGCAGGGCTTGACCGTTATTGGTATGACTCACTTTAATATAGTTGAGCATTATGACCACGAAGACAATACAATGCAGGCTTTTGTCATTGACAACTGGCAGGAGGTCTGTGAAAAGCTTGCTGACGCAGGTATGAATTTTGTGTTTACAGGTCATCTTCATTTCCACGATATTGCACAGTGGACAAGTGACAACGGCGAAACTATGACTGACTGTGCAACAGCATCACTTTCAAACTTCCCCAACTTTACAAGAACCGTAACATTTGACAATACAGCAGAGGACAAAACCGTTGTAGTAAATTACGAAACTCATGAGGTTGACGAATTAAGACCAATTACTGCATACGGCACAACTTACCCTCAGCCGTTTAAGCACCAGTCGTTCGCACTCAATTACGGCGGCGGCGACTTAACCGATTTCGGCGTAAGATATGTTAAATATTTCCTGTCGATGTCAATCGGACCTGATATCAAAAAAGCAGGCGGACTTTATAACTATCTTGACTCAAAGTTTAATCTTGACTCGGTAATAGGCAATCTGCTTGCTAATACGAATTTAGGTCAGGCTGAAGGCATTACAAAGACATCAATCAAGCTTTTACTTAAAACTGTTGCAAAACAGCTTGAAAATAAATATATAAACAACCCTGAAAACGCATATAATCTTGTTGAGAAAATTCTTAACAAGCTTGTTGCTGTTGAGGTGTCTGATTACCCGTGCACAAAATTCCTTGAGGACTACGGCGTAGGCTCTGCTGACAGAAAAGGTAATTTCGGCGACGCTGTTTCTTCTGTAATTCTCTATATGTATTCCGGTGATGAGGACAGAAGCGACGACCCGTTTATGAATGATGTTCTTGACAGATTTTACAGGGGTGAGAACGCACAGGAAATTTATGACACTCTCTATGATATTGTTATAAATGATGTACTTAAGGGCGAGCTTCTTCCTACAATTCAGATTGACCCCGTTGCATTTTTCGGTGTTTTGACAGAGGAAGCTAAAATTGACGCTCTTAACTCTGTAATGGACACAGTTATGGGTATTAACGGCTCTATTCCAAAGCTTGACGCAGGCACATTGGTATCGCTTGTTTTAGGTTTGGGAATAACTGATTATAATTCAATCGAGGGACTTATTGACAGCTTCCTTGACGAGTATATGACCGACAGTGAAATGGAGGTTATTGCTTATGAATTCTATAACTTCATTTATGACTTTACCACCGACGAGTTACCGCACGACTTGAACGAAACTATTGTTTACAGCGGTAAGGTGCCCGTAACTCCTACCGTTGAGGATTTAAGACTTCCTTCCGGCATTGCCGTTACCTTCGGCGACGACTCTGCTGCTGCAAGAAATATTTGTTGGTATACAAAGGTTGGCGTTACAGGTACTGACATTGAGATTGTACCCGAGGGTGATAATGGTCTTTTAAGAAGAGCCCGTTCGGCGTCAACTGTCAATATTGAAACAAAAACCGAGAGAACAACAAGAGAATATCCCGGTATTGACCTCGGTGTTTTTGGTATACTCAATTACACATTGCCCGTTAACAGGCATTATGTAAAGATTACGGGACTTGAACCCGGTAAGAGATATGTTTACCGTGTCGGTGATGCTCAGAGAGGCTGGTGGAGCGATTACGGCGTTATTGAAACTGCTGACAATACAGATGAGTTTACATTCATTCATATGTCAGATGAGCAGGGCGGTATTGAAAGGCAGTATGATATTGTTGCAAATACCGTAAAAGCTGCATATGCAAATAACCCCGAAGCCGCATTTATTATGAGCTCAGGCGATCAGGTTGATAAGGGCACTAACTTCAAGCAGTGGAACTGGCTGTTTAATTGCGCTTCTGACAATCTTATGGACACAGCATTTATGCCGACTGCAGGCAATCATGAAAAATCTGGCTCTGCATTGACCGATAACTTTATTTTACCCAATCTTCCTGTTCAGGATAAGGATAACGGTGTATATTATTCGTTTGATTACAATAATGCTCATTTTATTGTTCTTAACACTAACGACTTGAATGATGACGGTACTTTAACAGAAGATCAGCTTGCATGGCTTAAGGCTGACGCCGCTTCAAGCAATGCGGATTGGAAGATAGTTTCAATTCATAAGGGCGTTTATTCAAACGGCAACCATGTTGACGATAAAGATGTCAGAGGTCTCAGAGGTCAGCTTGCAACGCTGATGCCCGAACTTGGAATTGATCTTGTGCTTGAAGGTCATGACCATGTATACCTCAGAACAGATGCTATGAGCAACAATGAGGTTGTAAAACCGCAGACTGCAAATGTTACTCATAATGCTATTCAGTACAATGCCAAGGTTAAACCTGCAGGAACAGTTTACGCAGAAAGCGGAACAGCAGGTGTTAAGCACTATAATGCAAAAGACCCTGCAAGCACAGATGAGCTTTTCCCGAGAGCTGAAATGATTTATAATACAGACAAACCCATGTATTCAGCTATACAGATAAAAGGCGACAGACTGTTCTTTGACGCTTACACAGTTGACGGCGATAATTCAACAAAGGTTGACAGCTTTGCTATTGCAAAAACCCTTACGCCAATGGAGGCTCAAGCAAACAATATTACAGACTCTTCTGTAATTTCAGCCGACAGCACAGGCGGAAGAGCTGAAAATCAGTCAGATACAAATTCGGGCAGTAAGGTTTCAGGTTCTCCTCATTCACCTAAAACTGCAGGTATTTCACTTGACTCCTATGCCTTGATTATACCCGCAGCAGCGCTGGCAGTAATTATAGCTGTAATAATTATTAAAAAGAAGCATGATGATTTTTATTACGCTTAAAATATTAAATCCGTCTTAACGAATGGGGTGAAACAATGTTCTGTCAAAATTGCGGAAAAGAGCTTTTCGGCGCAACGGCTGTCTGTCCTTATTGCGGCGCACCCGTTAATAAAACGGCAGATACGAATTTTAATCAAAACTTGCATAACAGTACTGATTCAACGGGAACTGCTCACAATTCATATATTTTGAACGGCGTGCCTCAAAACGGGTACAGTCAAAATAATTACCAAAATCAGTATCATCAGCAATCACCCTTCAATCCTGCTCAAAATCAGAATACAATTTATAACGGTTACGGTGCTGTTAAAGAAATTGAGTCTGCAAAGACAATGGGTATAGTTTCTGTTGTATTTGCTGTTTTAGGTTTCAGTGTTATAGGTCTTATTTTAGGAATTATAGGTTACGGCAAAGCTAAAAGAGTTTATTTTGCCAATTCATTTGACACAAATGCCCGTTCAGCATATAACTGGAATAAGGCAGGAATAATAGCAAACATTATCAGACTGATTGTAACGATTATTGCCGGAATTGCATATATGACTGTATTTTCCACTATAATTTCTGAAGGCGGTTTTCCCGAAATAGAATACAGTATGTTTATTTACTGATTTATTAAAAGTTAATATATAATAAAGCCATACCGAATAAAATCAGTATGGCTTTATTTATGTCCGTCTCGCTCTGCCTACGGCAAACCGCTCGACATGGACTGATACGGTTTCGACTACCTTACTCTATGTATCAAAGAAAAAACCGTACAGACAAAAGTCTGCACGGCTCTTTTGGTGGAGATGGCGGTAGTCGAAACCGCGTCCGAAAATCTTTCCCCGCAACTTTCTACGAGCGTAGTCATTAAATTGTAATTCCCCTTATAAAACGCCTAATGACAGGCTTTGAATTCGGGTAGCCCTGTTGTGTGTGACAAGCTACAAGGCGGTCGCTTATTCACATTTACTGCTGCTTGAAGCTCCGTTCGGGACCGCAGTACTTCCCGAGGGAACTGCTGCTAAATTAAGCAGCCTTTAAAACTGTATTGTTGTCGTTTATTTCTAAACTTGAAGCTTTTATAGCGGTGCCTCACCGCTGCTCGCTTATCACGGCTTAAAATCCCCGTCGAAATCCTTTCATCCCCATAAGTTTATGAAAGACAATACAGTTATCTCATCTTTTCTTTTAAAGCTCTGTCGATCGTTCTGTTTGCTTCCTTCTTTGCGGCTACCTCACGCTTGTCATAGAGCTTTTTACCTTTGCAAAGACCTACCTTTATTTTTGCCCTGCCTTTTTTAAAATAAACAGAGAGGGGAATAAGGGTTAAGCCTTGCTGTTTAATTGTTCCGTAAAGCTTATTTATTTCTTTTTTATGCATAAGCAGCTTTTTTACTCTCAAAGGGTCACGGTTGAAAATATTTCCCTGTTCATAGGGACTGATATGCATACCGTTTACAAATATTTCGCCTTTTTCGATACTGCACCATGCATCCTTCAGATTTACTCTGCCTTCTCTTATGCTTTTAACCTCTGTTCCAAACAGCTCAATGCCTGCCTCGTACTCTTCAAGAACGAAGTAATCGTGGTAAGCTTTTTTATTTTGTGCAACTGTGCCGTTTGTTATCATAATAAATCCTTAAATAATTCTTCTGCCTTCAAGCGCTCTTGAAAGTGTAACCTCATCGGCATATTCAAGGTCAGCGCCGACAGGAATGCCGTACGCAAGTCTTGAAACCTGAATACCGAGCGGCTTTAAGAGCCTTGAAATATACATTGCCGTAGCCTCGCCCTCAACAGTGGGGTTTGTAGCCATAATGACCTCTTTTACAGTATTGTCATTTAACCTTGCCAATAATTCCTTAATTGTCAATTCATCGGGACCGACGCCGTTAATAGGGGAGATTACACCGTGTAAAACATGGTAAAGCCCCATATATTCATGCGTTCTCTCAAATGCAATAACATCTCTCGGGTCCTCTACAACGCAAATTACACTTTCGTCCCTTTTGC